>CAILRB010000035.1 GCA_903836465.1 uncultured Chlorobiaceae bacterium | reverse complement strand
TGGATGCACAATTCAGTAATTTCCTTTTGGAAAATCCCGGTAAGCTCAAAAACACCATCGCAGGGTCATCGACCAGCAGGGGTTGATCTTGAAGGGGTTGTCAAATTTTCAAAAAACAGGGGTTTTCTGTCAGGCACTAATTACTGAGCATCAGCAATGAGAGTTTCTGTTAATGCACAAGTCCTTGGTTGGGCCTTAGATCGTTCTCAGCGAAGAGAAAATTTGGAACCGAAGTTCCCAAAACTTGCGGAATGGTTAGCTGGCGCCTCACCCACTTTCAAGCAACTCCTGCAGTTTGCTAGTGCTGTGGCTGTCCCGTTTGGTTATCTTTTGCTTGAAGCGCCTCCAGAAGAGCAACTCCCGATTGCAAATTATCGCACCCTAACAGGCAAGCCAGAACACCTATATATGTCCTTTTTTCATTGCAAGTTCATAATAGCCTGATGGCGTTCCTCATTCACTATGAAACTAGCATACCGTCCTGATATCGATGGTCTTCGAGCTATAGCAGTTCTTGCTGTCCTTTTTTTTCACACTGAGGTTCCCGGATTTGGTGGCGGGTTTGTCGGAGTCGATATTTTTTTTGTAATATCAGGATTTCTCATCACATCAATCCTCCTTAACGATATTAAAGAGGATAATTTCTCAATTGCTCGTTTCTATGAACGAAGGATCCGAAGGATATTTCCTGCTCTCTTTCCTGTCATTATTTTTTCTCTTATCATTGGCGTTTTTTTGCTTGATTCGAATGCTTTTAAGGATTTCGGGGAAAGCATAACAGCGACAGCCCTGTTCTCATCAAATATCCTTTTTTGGAGTCAATCAGGGTATTTTGATACGCATTCAATGCAGAAGCCGTTACTTCATACATGGTCACTCGCTGTGGAGGAACAATTTTACATTATTTTTCCGATAGCACTTTTTTTTGTGAATCGGTTTTTAAAGTGCAGAAATCTCCAGTTCCTGCTGATTACTGCCCTCCTATCATTTTTTGCAAGTATTTATTGGGTGAACAAAGAGCCTTCTGCAACGTTTTATCTTGTCCATACACGAGCATGGGAACTGCTTGTTGGATCGATACTGGCAATAAATATATTGCCAAAACCATCTTCATATTTACAGAGCAATCTTCTTTCAATTCTCGGTATTGGGTTCATTTTTTATAGCGTATTATTTTATACGGAAAAAACATTATTTCCTGGCATTAATGCTGCTTTGCCGGTATTAGGAGCCGCTTTAATTATTCATAGTGGAGATGAAAATAATATTTCAATTGTTTCTAAATTCCTGAAATTCAAGCCGCTCGTATTTATAGGACTTATATCTTACTCACTATATCTCTGGCATTGGGTATTTATTGCTTATTATAAATATTTTTTGTTTCGGCCTTTCAATGAAGGTGAAAAATTCGTGATTATTGTCTTTTCGCTTTTTGTCGCTACTTTTTCCTGGAGATATATAGAAAGTCCATTTCGAGGCACAGCATTGGTGGTGATCGGCAGGAAAAAAATATTCATCTATTCCGCTTCTATTGTTGTTATTATATCAGGAATAGGCTTGGTAATCTATACGCAAGATGGGATGCCAGTGAGATATCCAAAAGCAAATAGAGTTGTTAGTCAAGCGAAATGGGAGTGGTATCCAAACTCCGTTTTTGGCAATCTTGAGTCGTTGTCTAATAATGTAAGCCCCGGAAGATTTGGACGTCCTGGCACAAAGCCGAGTTTTATTTTGTGGGGGGACTCGCATGCTATGGCATTATTACCAGGTCTTGACGAAAAAGCACGCCAGTATGGCTTATCCGGTTTTGTGGCAACGCATAGTAGTTGTCCGCCGTTATTGGGTATAGATGATAAGGCTAACCAATATAATGATATTGAGTTTAACAACAATGTACTTTTGTTTATCAAGAATCATCCGGAAATAAAAACAGTTATTCTTTCTGGAGCATGGCCAGGATATCCAGATGATGAATTGCACGGCGTGTTTGATCAGAAAAAATCAATACGTTGTTATAATTTACTTGAAATAGGGCTCAAGACAACGGTTGAAAAATTGCTTGTAATGAATCGAAAGGTTGTTTTGGTTGCTGATGTCCCCTGGCTTGAAATTGGGGATATTTCAAGATACTTATATATGTCTATTCGTTTTCCGATGTATTATAATGATTTGAGTGATGTGGCTCCGACTCGCCATGAATACAATAAGCTAAATCATAGCGTTTTGGATATAATGAAGAGAATGGCTAATAGTAATAAGGTGGCGCTTATTCATCCTGAAGAGAAATTATATCACAACGGTGATAAGTGTATTTTTATCGTTGACGGCCTTCCGCTTTACCGGGATGAGGGTCATCTCTCTACTTTTGGATCACACTTTGTATCGACGATCTTTGATGATATTCTCAAGCAGATGTCTTGGAATTGAACCGTGAACAAGGCTTCTTGATGTGACTGTTATTCCATTGGGGGGCGCTTCTGAACTTGCAACAAAAAAATGGACACCCTAAGAAGCCATAGCTCTTGATTGTTGTTTATAACGTAAAAACTCAACAGGAGATTTATATCCTAATGTTGAGAGCCTCCTTTTCCGGTTGTAAAACACTTCAATATATTCAAACCGTCTATGTCGGGCCTCTTCTCGCGTGCGGTAGTGTTCAGATCCCAGGCAACACTTTTCAGTTCCTCTCACAAAGCATTTGTATAGTTCATGGAAATGATGAGCACACTCTTATCATGCAAAGGGTCTCGCCCATTCCGTTGCGCCTCACTCCAAACCTTGGCATCAAGCACCAGTATCGGCACGTTGAATTTCTCCCACTCCTGCAACTAAAGCGCCCATTGCCTGCGCAACGATGCCGGGCATATCACCAGCAACCGACGCTTACGTTCCGCCCAAAACTGGCACAGCACAATTCCCGCCTCGATAGCCTTGCCAAGACCGACTTCGTCGGCAAGAATGACTCCTTTGGAAAGCGGAGAGGACAATGCCATCATGAGGGCATGATTTTGGTCATAACTTAGCTCGGAAGGGAAACCAATCGAGCGTAAATATTTATAAAATATTCAATTATGAAGCCACCGGATAAAGTTTTTCCTGTCTGAAATCGTCGTAGTTAAAAAGATCAACCGAATTAAACAACGGCTGTAAGGCATCTTTGTCTGAAACACGGATCGCCTTTACTGGAAGTCGCCAGTCAATATTGAGGGCGGGGTCATTCCACAAAAGACCCGCATCGTGCGATGGGGTATAGTAATTGTCGCACTTGTAGGCGAAAACGGCTTCAGGGGAGAGCACCAGAAAGCCGTGAGCAAAACCTTTCGGTACCCACAACATATTTTTCCGTTCTGCATCAAGCACACAAGATACATGACGGCCATACCAGGGTGAACCAAGACGCAGATCAACAGCAATATCAAGCACAGATCCATAAACTACCCGAACAAGCTTGGACTGCGTAAATGGTGGCTTTTGAAAATGAAGGCCACGAAGCACTCCGTAGCCTGACTTCGATTCATTATCCTGGACAAACGAAACTTCCCCGATGTGCTGGTTAACAATATCCTGCCGAAATGACTCAAAAAAATAGCCCCGATCGTCCCCGAACACTTGCGGCTCAAAAATCAGGACATCAGGTATGGTTGAAACGATTACTCGCATAAACGCCGGGGAAAAATATTGCATCACCAATCACGACAAGAGCCTCTGCCAGGACAAGCTGCCTGTTCTTTTAACATACCAATTGAACTGCACGTTACCGTTGAACCAACAACTGCTTCAGGTACTGTCCGTAGTTGCTTTTCATCAATGGTTGGGATAACCGCAACAGCTCTTCGTCTGTGATCCAGCCATTTCGCCAGGCTATCTCTTCAGGACAGGCGATTTTCAGCCCCTGCCTTTTTTCCACGGTCTGGATAAAGTTCCCCGCCTCCTGAAATGATTCATGCGTTCCGGTATCAAGCCAGGCAAACCCACGTCCCAGCATTGAACACTTGAGCTGACCCTTTACAAGATAAGCCTCATTAACTGCAGTGATTTCAAGTTCTCCTCGTGGGGATGGACGCACCTGTTTTGCAATCTCAACCACACTATTGGGATAAAAATAAAGACCGACAACAGCATAATTTGATTTCGGATTCTGAGGTTTCTCCTCTATGGAAAGTACATTTCCTTCCGCATCAAGTTCTGCAACACCATAACGCTCCGGATCACTGACATAATAACCAAATACCGTCGCCTTACGCTCTTTCTTTACCAATCCAACGGCAGCCTCAAGCATTGAGCTGAATGCGTAACCAAAAAAGATATTATCGCCAAGAATAAGAGCAACATCATCACTGCAAATAAATGCCTCACCGAGGATAAACGCCTGGGCAAGTCCGTCGGGAGAGGGCTGCACAACATAGGAGAGTGAAATACCCCAGTCACTGCCATCCCCAAGCAGCTTCATAAACATCGGCTGATCCTCAGGTGTGGTGATAACAAGAATATCCCTTATACCTGCAAGCATCAGCGTCGTCAGGGGATAATAGATCATGGGCTTGTCATACACTGGAAGAAGCTGTTTCGATATTCCCTTTGTAACCGGATAGAGTCTGGTACCAGAGCCTCCTGCCAGAATAATTCCTTTCATAAAACTCAAATTTACAGGCATTTTCGAACCTGAACAACGCCAGGTTCGCTTATCTTTTAATTGGAAAGTTTTACAATGGTATAGCCAGCCTCCTTCAGTAAACGAGGAATATTTTCAGAAAACATGGCGATGTATTTATCTTTTGCCTCTTTCGGCAATCGTTCCCAGTCAACGAGAAGGGCGTGAAGCTTTTTCACTTTGTTGGTTTGGAAGGCAAATTTCCATCCATCCTTCAGTTTGGCATCCATCCAGCGCTCGTGTTCAAGTATAGCCATCTCTTTCAGCTCCGGTATCAGGAATTCTACAGGTTTTTCATTGTTGCGCATAGGTACAATGGCGTAACCAAAAGCCGCAAGTTTATTGGGAATATCCCGGACAATAGCACGATTCTTCTCTTTCTTATGAGGCAACAGGTCAGAAAAGCTTACCAGGGAGCTGTGTGTTTTAGGGTTTGCTTTTTCATCTGTAACTTCTCCCCATACATATCCCTGACTACTAAGGCTTTTGTAAAACAATTGGTGATTATGCCGAGCTAATTTTTCAAGCATCTCTTCATTGAGTTCCAGATGATGTACCATTGCTATAAAAGAATGAGGATCAACATGCAATTCCAGTTGTTCTTCGGGTGGCAGGTAGGAACGGTTGAAATGAGTTGCGTTGCCAAGCCTGCTCATGGCAACAATTGCCTCCATTGAACGAGAACCATGTCGATAGCTTTCAACCCGGAGAAATGCGCGCAAGATCCCGGTATCGATACGAAGCCTATGATGTCTATCGAATAATTGAGGGGTCATTCGCTCGAACATTGAACGAAGAAGAAGCGCCCTGCGCACAATAAAATAGGGATCATCTCGACCTTCAGATACTTGCGGATTCGGGCCTAACACATTGAGGAACCCTTTAAGTCGGCTTAAGAAGTCTGGAGCTTTTGCTTCAACAAGCTCTCTCTGCTTTTTTGATTTTGTAAAAGAATCAAGACTGGAAGAGGTTCCGCCTGCAAAGACAAAAATAGCTTTTCCGATTGGATGAGTAAGCTGTCCCTGCTGAAATTCACCATCCTGCATTGGTGCAAGAAAATAACGCAACCATCCCAGTTTTTTTCCATCAAGCGATGTGTCAAATTCATCCCAGAATGCCAGCGGTATTTTACCTGATAACGCCACATCACGAATCTGATGAAAAGCATCTATAAGATCTGCAGGGCTTTTGAATTGAGATAGATTGAACGTATGTGTTTTCTCTGCAATTTTTTTATCAGGACTGGCTGCTTTTGCGATCTGCTTGACGGCAAATGATTTCCCGGAACCTGGAGGGCCGAAAACTGCGATCGAAATAGGTCTATCTTCCTGCTGATTGCAATATTCTGAAATCAGGCTGTGAATGCTTCTGAGTGATTCGATCTCCTGGCGATCCACCGTGACAAGCTCTCCGAATTCCCCGATCGGAATATTTTTCAAGGCTGCTTTTGCACCTTGAAGAACGATTCGCTTACTTAACTCTTCAAGGTCACCGTAATAACGATCCCTCAAGATAGTCCAGGATGATTGCTGCGATTGTTGATCGACGTCCCGTGTCGGGCAGAAGGCAACCGCAACTGGCATCTCTCCGCCTTTCAACTGTGTAATAACACCTTCAATCGGAAACTGCAAACGAGGGGATGAGTCAGTCCCACCATCATATCCAGCCTTATGGAGATAACGCATCGCCTTAATACCGGACTGAATTCCTTGGGAAAAGTCGGGCTTTTCATTGTCGATGATAATTTCGCGAACAATGCCTGTGACCAATACAGAGGTTTTACCAATGATATCTCCTTTTCCTGCAGGCCATTCACGTTCCATGTAGAATGGATCAAAAAAAAGTCGGGACGGTTCATGCCTATTAACTCCCGGCAGAAGTAGAGCACCAGTTGGACCGAATGAAACGACGGTGTAGACTGAATTCGTCAGACTGTTGATCATGGGATTGTGCGTCAGTTCCCAGATAAGTTCCTGAGCTGTTTTTTCCCATGAAATCTGGGCGCTGACCTGAATTGCTGACTGCCGTAAATCGTTAATGCTTAAAACAACAATAAGACGATCGGAGAATTTTGAGACAAGGTGCTCCCATAAGGCGCCCTGCGCGATTGGTTGCGACATTTTAACGATAATCCATGGAGCTTTCTTATCACCGTCACGATGGCTTATCGCTTTTGGCCATTGAGATGGTTGATCTCTGAACCCGAGATTGCTGTCATCAATAACGATAATATCAGCATTCCCGGGACCAGTGGGAACATTGTAGACTTCATTTTGTTCATTAGCGATTTTAGAGGTACGGTCAAGACCAAGAAAACGCTCAACCCGCCAGGCAACAGTGGTGGAAGCATCTTTGTCACGGTATGGCGACCAAACTGAGTAACAGTGGTAATAGCCAGGGTCGTATGGATCAATCGTCTTTGTTGTGGTTGTGTGAATACTTGTAACATCAACAGGAATGGAAAGGTCGTCCTTGAGTTGATTCGTCATGGACGTCATGAGATCGGCAAGGAGCGCAGCACTGCCATGTTGCCAGCTCATTCGGCAAAGGAGAGCAGCGCCACCCTGTTGCCAGTTCATTCGGCAACTATCTTCACCAGTCCAATCAGTTAACTCATTTGATTCAGTTGATATATGAGCGATATTCCAGTCAATCGTAACATCACCGGTTACAAAAACGGAAAGAGTGTCCTTTTTTCTCTGCATTGTTAAGTCACGTTAAAATCTCTTTGATAAAACATGATGGCATTCGACAACAAGAATAAATTTTGAAAAAAAATTTAACGCACAAGATCAGCCATTTCGGAACTCAAGCGCATACACTTGCGGGCTGCATCAATCGCCATTCCACCCTGCTCTTCGCCAAAAAGCTCCCAGGGAAGCCGGTATAATGCCTCGTCTCCATATTTTGCAAGCATTTTTTCGTGTGAATCATACTTCTCCAACTCTGGAAGAAGCTGTTCAATCAATGCCGCAGCCTCACTGCTTACGGTACCCTCCGACATCATTTGCGAAAGGTGCTTGCCCGGCTTGTGAGTCAGGGGAGAGACACCGAAAAGCATCAGTACGGCAAGACCAGTATGTTCAAGTACAAGTATAGAACCTGAAACACACGACCGCCACCGTTTGAGAGAATAATCCTGCTCTACTTCATTCAAAAACCCTCGAGCAAGTTCAAGACGGTACTCAACATTCTTGTCTGTTCCCATAACAACCTCCTTTAGTCGATACCTGCATACCACAGGTATTACATCATCATTTTAATGAAAAAAATCTTATTCACCTTCAAAACCTGTTGTAATGCGCCATGTCGGTGATTTTACCATCCGGAAACAACCCGGTCAAAAATCCCGTCGACAATCTGACCAAGGGCAAATCGAATTGCTTCCTGCTGAGCGACCGAGTTCCCTGCTGAATAGTCGGCAAAACCAACAAATGATTGTGTAAAAAGCACTGTTTTTGTGACTCGATCTTCCATCGTAACCTGAACAATCATGGTAATCCGATTCGTCATGGCCCGTTCGGTTTTACTGGAAAGCTGCCCCGGTACATCAGAAAAGGAGATGATAGCTCCTTCAAGCAGCGCATCGGCACGGGCTATGGATGGCGTGACGCGAAGTGAGCTTTGAGATTCTATTCTATCGACAAGGGCTCTGGCCAGTTCAGCCCGAAACTGCGCAATACCGGCACCGGAACGGTCGTCAAAAACAGGAATGGCAATAGTTTTCAGGTGCGCAGGAAGCGAGCCTCCTGTAAAGCTGTAACAGCCCTGAAGAATAGCGGAAAAAAGGAAAAATAGTATGGCTATCGTTGCACCTGCTTTTCTCATGACGATACCCTGATTAATAGGTTCGACGGTCAATCCTGTTCATTATTTTACGGAAGGGATAGGTCAGGAGCAACCTTTTTTTTCTTCTTCCATGCAAGGCGGAAAGATAAATGCCTGTTTTCGAATCGCTCCAGCTTGATGCAAGTTTCACGGCAAGCTTTGCCGCAACCGTCGGCGGCTGGGCAAAAATATCAAGGATAGTATTAAACGTGGCTAACTGCCGTGACAATTCGTCCGTAGGGTTATCAGCACTGACCATGCCGGTACGAACCAGCCCTGGATGCAGCAGCATGACAGAGATGCCGGTCTGTCGATACTCTTCAGCAACTGCGTAGGTAAAACGGGCTATGGCTGCCTTGGTGGAACCGTAGGCGCTGATCCATGGAGTATTTGAGCCTTTGTCACTTCCGGATCCAGCCATATTGATGAGCTTTCCTTTTCTGTTTTCTCTGAGAAAATAGCTGATTGCAGCACGGCTCCCGTTATAGGTGCCTTTGAGATTGGTGTCAATGACCTTTCCCCATTCATCCGGATCGCTCTCGGTAATGCTCCTGAAAGGATCGGAAATCCCTGCATTATTAATAAAACAGTCAACCTTTCCGAATTTTCCTGTTGCTTCCAGGATAAGCTGTTCCATATCAGCTATGGAGACAACATTGCAGACACATCCATGTACTGTACCCGGTGGAAATTCCGCTACAGCAGCCTGAACATTGGCATAAGAGGAGGAGGTAATAACCACCTTTGCGCCTTCACGTACAAACTCACGGGCTATAGCTTTACCTATCCCTCTGGTAGATCCTGTAATGACGGCAACCTTGTGGTCGAGCAAACCCATGTAAACCTGCTATTTTCCGTTGGCCCCGTCAACCATCACCTGAAGTTCCGGTCGACCGACTGCATACGTTTCAAGCGCTATACCCTGCTCAATGGCCTCCCATGCCTGACGGATACTCGCTGCCCCGGCTTTTGGACCCATGGGATGACCAAAAACTCCGCGTCCAGGCACAAAACCAAAATCAACACTACCGACTTTGCGGTACACACCTTCAAGCGTCAAGGCAGAATCGCTGCCGCCCGGAACAGGAAGTGATCGCCGGAGATGACCGAACTCCTGCAGACATTCCTGTATATTCTCTTTGACCTCCTCTTCGGGCGTCATCATCCTGCTGCCGAATCCGGGCATGATGATTGAATCAAGCCCGGCAAGGCGTTGCAGCTTGGTCATAACCCTTGAATGAACGCCAAATTTTTCCATTCGACTGAAAGCCGCAATAAAGGGAAAATGGCCAATAAGCGGCACTTTCGTGTGTTTTGCAAGCATTCTGACGGCGCTTAGTCCAACCGGAAGAGCATTGATCAGCAGGGCATTGGCTCCGTTGCGGACCGCAATATCGTGCTGCTCAATCAGCCGGTCAACCTCATCGGTCACATTGGCAAGATAAATCTTCGGCTCACCGGTCTCTTTTTCCGCACTCACTCTGGCCTCTCCCAGTGCATGGGATCGCTCAATCAGGGTTGACCAGTCAACATCGGCCAGCATTTCATCATCTTTGGCAATATCAAGCCCCCCGAGCCAGCTCTGACGGGCAATTTCGGCAAAATCAACTGGGCTCAGGCCTATATTGGGTTTGACAACACCAAAAAAAATCGGCCGGTTATAGGCATGAAGAATGTCGCGGATACCATCAATACCAAATTTTGGACCATCAAAGGCAAGAAGGTAAGACTCCGGAAAACCGATATCAAGCAGTTTGACCACCGGAACTCCGGGAGTGAAAAAAGCACCTTCGCCACAGACTGCAGAGAGCAGATTCGGGATTTTTGTTCCAAAATTACGGTACGGATGAGCAATGATAACACGGCAGGCATGAATCGGTCCGACAGCGGCATGAGTGATCGGATAGCTGAGCCCGGGAAGCTCGCCCTCTACCATCAGGCTGATAACTTTCGCTCCATACTTTGGACGAAAGTCTTCATCATGACCAACACGTTTCCACTGTGCGGTAGATTGTTCGCTGCAGAAATGAGCGAGGGCTATTTCAATATCTCCCACGCATTCCAGGTAATAGTCGAGCGTCAGGTAGTCAGCCATGTCAAGCTGCTCTCTTGAGGCAAAAAAACCTTTAATATCCTCTCTGTTCATAGAAAAACATCATACTCCCCTGTCTCCGGCCTGCCGCAAGTTGCTCAAGGGTATCCATTAACAAAATCGAACTTTGATAGTAATACGTTATCCTTCAGCTTTGATGGTATTGAAATAATCAAAAGCATCCTTCGGACTCATCTTCTCATGCACCACCTTATTGACAGCTTTCATCATGGCAAGCGGAGAGTCACTCTGAAAAATGTTGCGGCCCATATCAACACCTGATGCACCTTCATCGATAGCGTTGCGGGACATGGTAAGCGCTTCTAACTCAGGAAGTTTCTTGCCGCCAGCCATGACAATCGGCACCGGGCATGAAGCTGTAATCGTCTCAAACTCTTCAGGCACATAATAGGTCTTGACAATCTGCGCTCCGAGTTCGGCAGCCATACGGCAGGCTAACCGGAAATATTTCGCATCGCGGACCATATCCTTGCCAACGGCAGTCACTGCCATGGTAGGAATTCCGTAACGCAGTCCCATATCGACCAGACGTGTCATGTTATGTATTGAGCGAGTCTCATACTCACCGCCAATGAATATCTGGAGGGTTATTGCCGCAACATTCATGCGAATGGCATCTTCAATATCAACAGCCAGTTCTTCATCGGAAAGCTCCTTGAGAATACTTGGACCTCCGCTGCAGCGCATGACAACCGCCTTGGTAAGAGTTGGAGGAACCGTGGTGCGCAAAATGCCACGAGTCAACATTATGGCATCGGCATAGGGCATCAGCGGCACAATATTGACGTCAGGACGCTCAAGGCCGGTAGTCGGACCCTGGAAGTAGCCATGATCAATGGCGAGCATCACTGTCTTGCCAGTATCAGGCCGGAAAATTCTTGAGAGGCGATTCTTCATCCCCCAGTCAAGAGAGTGTGCTCCCTTGAGAAAGAATCCGTAGTTGTTGACAGGGGTGTCAAGGTAATACTCTTTGGCCTGTTTGTCTTTATCGTATTCTGCCATGGGGTCTATCTCCTCTTTTCGGTTTTGATGTTGTTATCTCTTTCTTTTTCTTTTTGTTCAGCGAAGCGCAGCGGCAATGTTGCCGCCATCCACCGTGGTAATTGATCCGGTAGTCCTGATTTCAAGCGCAAGGTGCACAAATGCTTCAGCGACATCTTCTGCGGTCACTTCAAGCTGCAGCAGGTTTCCTGCCATGTATTCCCGTTCACTGAGGCCGCGGGCAGTTGACCGGGCCTTGATCATCTCTTCGGTAAGCAGTCCGCTGCGAATACGGTCCGCATTGATACCGTTTGCCCGGATACCGTCACGACCGTGATCAAGCGCATACTGACGCACAAGAAACATGGTCGCCGCTTTAGCGAGACCATAAGGGCCAAAATCGGGACCAGGATTGACAGCCTGTTTTGAAACATTGAACAGCAGTACTCCACCTGTTCCTTGCAGTTTCATAACCCTGACTGCCTCCTGGGCAATGGAGTGGTGTTGAAAAAAGTTAAGTTCAAAACTTTTTCGGAGCAGGTCATCGGAAACTTCGCCGATACGCCCCTGAATGGCGGCGCCAACATTGGAAACAATAATATCCACACCGCCAAAACGACGGCAGGCAGCATCAAACGCAGCCCGAACATCTGTCCTGGAGGTAACGTCACAGGTCAGGGCAAGCACATTTCCGCCAAGCTCCTCTGCTGCCCTGTCGAGTGACTCCCGGGTCAGATCAAGAAGAACCAGCTCTGCCCCTTTCTGGCGGAAGGCTTTGGCTGTAGCAAGTCCTATGCCACTGGCTGCCCCGGTAACCATAACGACTTTACCTGCAAAGACACCAAGATGAACTTTGTTCATTTTAGCCTGTTCCATGTCCCAGTACTCTATCTCAAAAGCTTCACGGTCACTGATGGTTTCAAATGAACCGAGTGATTCGGCATCAAGAATGGCTGACGCGGTACAGGTTGCTATATCAGCATTGACTGCGGCAGATGCTGCGGTTTTTCCAAGTCCAAAAAGACCAAGACCTGGCACCAGCACTACTCTTGGCAGGGGGTCAAGCATCGTGACCTTCATGTCGGAAGCCTGCTGCTGAATGGTAAAGTACTCGGTATATTTTTGACAGTATTGTTGGACGGCCTCTTGTACTGCTGCCTTGAATCCAGGAATGTCACTGGCATCAGGGGCAGGGACGACGAGCGGCTTGTTTTTCGTACGGATAATAAAGTCAGGTGTCATGGCGCCCTTTTGACTCATGCGCACAAGAACCGCACTATTAACATATTCGAGAATATCAGCGGAAGTACGGAAATCAAGAATGAACTGATGATACTCGCGCGTACCCGGCGCCTTTTCCTCAACACAAGCGCCCCTGATGACGGGGGCCGTCACGTCTACTGAAGCAATTGTCGCTGGCAACGATACCGATGGGAAGTTTTTTCTGCCCGACACAGCAATCCGCTCTTCAAGCATACTGACAGCTTCAATCATTCGACTATAGGCTTCCCGGGCAGTTGAGCCGAAAGTAACCAGACCGTGCTTCTGAAGCACCAGCCCTTTTATCTCTGGGTTTGCCTCATAAACACTGGCTGCCGACCGTGCAAGTCCAAGTCCTGGCTTGATATAGGGAACTGAGCCAAAGCTTTCACCAAGAGTTTCGCTGCAGAGCCTTACTCCGTCAGGCTGATTACTGAGCGTGAGCAGTGCGAATGAATGGGTATGAAGAATAAACCGGTGCGGAAGAAAAGCATGAAGAAGCGTCTCAATTGAGGGGGTCAGCCTCTTCTCTGCCATGTGATCAGTCAGGCTGAACATGTTCAACAACAACAGATGTTTAAACTCTTTGGTTGAAAAACGCTGAAGAGCCTCTTCGCTGATACTGTTGTTATGAGTAAAAAGCTCAACAAGTTTACGCAGTGGGCCTAATCTGAGGGGTGTATAGTCGAGACCCGTAACCCGACTCAAATCAACACCACTTGCCTTGATCAGCAGTACTTCAGCGCGGTTGCCAACCATATCTACCAATTCGCACTTGACCGAGGTATTACCCCCGCCATGCATCACCAGTGAACTTTCACGGCCAAGAAGGCGGGATGCGTAGACCAATTCGGCAAGTTCAGGCTGAATCTCAAATAAGCTGCACTGCTCTTTGACGAAGCGTTGGAGCTCAGCGTCGTTCCAAAGGTTCTGCATAAATGGTCATACTTCTGACGCCGGGAATCGGCGTATGTTTTTAAAAATAAGGACATGCAAAAAAGTAATCCCAGGCTCAGGTGTTCCCTTTTTTCTTCTTTTCATGCCACCCTTCAATAAGAAATCCAGAACTGTAAATAATGAGAAAACCAGGAATAACTATACCAAGAAAAGTAATCTTGTCCCTGATAGTCAGCAACTGGCCGGACGACCAGATCATCCATACAAGCACATACCAGGCTGGTCCAACAAACAGAAATGCTGTATTCCAAAGTCTTTTAAAACTGTATTTCATAACTGACCATCAATCCGGAGGTTGCGTTCATTGAGTTTTTCCAGTATAATCCTGACCAGATACTGCAGCGCATTGATCACGTAGGTAAAATAAGCCAGAAAGGCATCCCAGATAAGCACCTTCTGGGGATAGCCTAAATAGGCCAGAAAAAAATAAAGCAGATGAAATGATGCCGCGACAGTGCTTCCGACATCTTCCCAGAAAAACTCTTTCGAGTAGACCCATTTATCGAAAATCTCCTTTTCAAAAAACATCCCCGTGATAAACAGGAGAGCGAAAAAAAGTGTCTTGAAAAGAATAGCCAGACTGACCCAGTAAAAACTGGTGACGAAAAGATCATTGGCATAGAGTGCCGTTATGGTCAACCCGGCAATAAAAAAGAGAAACTGTATCGGTGCAAGAATAATCTGAATATCGGTCCAGACTGATGCGTTTCTTTTGACAAGCTGTTCAGGGGTATAACGCGGCATCTTCTTTTATGCTTGACTGATAATAAATACTGACATCCCGGGTATCAGGCCGACACGTTCATCTTAAACGGATGGAATATAATAAAATTGAAGAGAGAGAAAAAGCTTCGAATAAGAGAGATGTCGAGAGAGGTATCTGAATAACCTGCACAACAGATATATATAGATCGGGACTATATTTAAGGATTTAGATATTTGCAGACAGATAAATAAAAATGTAAATTTTACGCCAAATAACTGTTTACTCGTAATCTTGCTTCAGAGAAATATGCATTTATATATACAATTCCATTGAACCCCAAAGAAAACAAATATGAAAGCATCTCGTTTCATTCTCAC
The DNA here is from genome assembly GCA_903836465.1 of uncultured Chlorobiaceae bacterium. GTDB lineage: Bacteria > Bacteroidota > Chlorobiia > Chlorobiales > Chlorobiaceae > Chlorobium. The sequence continues at coordinate 138,428 of CAILRB010000035.1, read as the reverse complement.
AGTGCTGCTCTCGACATCGCTTTCAACTGGTGCCATGGCTGCCGATGTCGTCAAAATTGCCATTACAGGGCCATTCTCAGGGGGATCGGCCCCAATGGGCATCTCCATGAGAGACGGAGCCAAACTGGCCATTTCCCAGATTAATCAGAACGGCGGTATTAATGTCGGCGGCACCAGGATGAAAATTGAGCTCATCGAGCGGGACGACGAGGGTAAAAACGACCGTGGCGCACTGGTAGCCCAGGAGATATCGTCTATGGGCGACATCTCCGCAGTCATCGGCACTGTCAACACCGGTGTCGCCGTCATGGGTGACAAGTATTACGTTGAAAAGGGAATCGTTAAAATCATCACTCCTGCAGCAGGCAGCGCCTCCATGACGCAGTGGAGCAAAGCTGGCACAAAGGATTTGCCTATTTTTCGTTTTGCCGCGCATGACGGCATCCAGGCCCAGATGGTGGTAGAGCAGGCTACCCGGCTTGGGCTCAAGAAGGTTGCTATCTTGCATGATGCGACCAACTATGGGGTTTCAGGACGCGACGACCTTATCGAACAAATCAAAAAACAGGGCGGAAAACTCAAAGTGGTTGCCATAGAAAAGTTTGCTATCGGCGACAAAGATATGACCGGGCAGCTTATCAAGGCAAAAGTCTCTGGCGCCCAGGGAATTCTTCTATGGGGTATCGGCCCCGAGTTGGCCGCAGTAGCCTCAGGCAAAGAGAAGCTGGGGTTTAAGGTTCCTATGATTGGCGGATGGACACTATCGATGAGTAATTTCATCGATACCGCTGGAGCCGCCGGTAACGGAGCGCTTATGCCGCAGACCTTCATTGAGGATGAGTCGATACAGAGGGCCCGTCCTTTCATTCAGGCCTACCATAAAGCATACGGTGTTGCAAAAATTCCTTCCCCAGTTTCTGCCGCACAGGGTTACGATGCGACAATGTTGCTTGCCGAAGCGATTCATGAAGCTGGCTCCACCAAGCCGACACAGATAAAGGCGTCATTGGAAAACCTCAAGACTACCGTCAAGGGTGCCATCGCTGATTGGAAAAAACCATGGTCAAAATGGGATCCACAAAATGTCGAAACACATGAGGCGTTCCGCAGGGGAAACACGGTGATGGGAAAGGTGATGAACGGGCGCGTTGTGCTGGCTAACCCATCGGAAAAAGTAGTGCTTGAGGGAAAAAGGGTCAAGTAGAACCGGATCTTGTCAACATGCTCATAACAGGCAAGCATGAACGCAGAATTTTTAGCCTTGGCTCAGATGGCTGTAGGAGGAGGCCTTATGGGAATGGCTTACGCGTTGGTGGCTTACGGCTTCCAACTGACTTATGCCGCTGGCAAAGCGGTGAACTTCGGACAAGGCGAACTTGTTATGCTTGGCGCTTTTACAGGACTCTCCCTGATCGGTATCGGTCTTCCGTACTGGGCAGCGGTACCAGTGGCAATGGTGGCTGGTGCTGCACTTGGATGGTTTGTTGAGCGCGCTGCAGTACGACTGGCCTTACAGCAGCGCAATGAGGGCTGGATTCTGCTCACCATCATCGTGGGTCTGTTCGGTGTGTCTGCTGCAGAAAACATCTGGGGCCGGGATGACAAACCATTTCCTGTGCCATGGCCAGAAGGAGCGCTTGAGTTTTTCGGAATTTCGGTCACTTGGCCAGAGCTGGCCATAGCATCGGGAGCCTTGGGCATCATGGCGCTGGTTGAGCTTGCCAAACGTTACACGATGCTCGGTATTGCCGTTCAGGCAGTAAGCGCCGATCCTGACGCAGCCGAGTTATGCGGCATTCGATCAAAATCAGCGATTTCGCTCTCCTGGGCAGTTTCCGGAGCGGCAGCGGCATTTGCAGGAACGATAATTGCTCCGGTGACAACTGTCGGACCAACCATGGCTGCAGCATTAACTCTCAAAGCGTTTTCTGTAGCGGTAGTGGCAGGTCTCGACAGCGGATTTGGCCTTGTTCTCGCAGGAATTGCCCTGGGATCCGCAGAAAATCTCTCCGGCTTTTTGCTCGGAAGCGGATGGCGTGAGGCGCCAGGCCTTATCCTGCTTATTCTTGCTTTAGCGCTTCGTCCGCAGGGAATCTTCGGTAAAAAAATCATCCGTAAAGTCTGAGAAGATGAAGATGCTCGTCCGTGTCAATCTGGGGCTAAGAGAGAAAACAGCGGAACGAGTCATGCGTTTGACTCTTTTCTTCTGTCTGGCAGCCCTTCCTCTGCTCTGGCATGGCGAATACGCACTCGGACTGCTTACACTGATGGCCGTCTATGGAGTGCTCCTCATCGGACTTGATGCAACTGTCGGATACCTGGGACAGATCAACCTTGCCCATGCAGCGCTGTTCGGACTCGGGGCATACGGTGCGGCTCTTGCTATCCAGTCGGAAGTTCCTCTGCCGCTTGCCTTGCTGGTTGGCATCGCGGCCGCCTTGATTCCTGGAGCAGTACTGGCACTGCCAGCCTTGCGACTGGAAGGTCCGCAATTTGCGCTTTCTACGCTCTCTTTCGCTACCTTGACGGTCATCTTCCTCAACGAATCTGAATCGGTCACCAACGGCGCTTTGGGCCTCTCGATCATCAGACCCTCACTGTTTACTATCGTTCTAAACTCGACCCGCTTCTACTGGCTCTGCCTGCTGGTTTTGTTTGTAACCTGGTGGGCATCACAGCTCTTGCTTCGATCACGCTTTGGGCTCGCAATCGAGGCTTTGCGGGACTCCCCAACCGCCACAGACGCCCTGGGAATAGGCACCCTTCGCCACAAGATACTGGCTTTTGCCTGGGGAAGCGCCTTGGCCGGGCTCGCTGGAGCATTGCACGCGATAAATTTCGGATACCTGCAACCAGCCGCTTTCGGATATGATCTGATGGTTATACTGTTGCTTGGCGTTGTTTTCGGTGGCCGCCGGAACCAATGGGGAGCTTTTGCAGGTGCAGCAGTTGTTACCATGCTGCCGAACCTCCTGTCAAACAGAACACTGTTCTCCTCCCTCGTCACCTTCGGATGTCTTCTTGCCATTGTCTCGCCAATCAGGACACTTCTCTCCCGAAAAATGCCCTCTTTCCGCCAAACTGCTCCAGTGGCAGCTATGGGCGGAGCTCTTGCATTGGCATTGTTCGCGTCCAACGTAGAGGAGTGGCGCAAAGGCATATTTGCACTTTTCCTTTTTGCCGCAGTGGTGGGTCTTCCCGACGGGATCGCCGGAGCTTTGACTGCAATACTTCGCAAGGTGATATGCTTTGCTCCTGACCCTCTTCCCGTTGCAACAGGAGGGATACAACCAGCAAAAAACGGTGCCGGACTTGCTTTGCAAGCCTTGAATCTCTGCAAATCTTTTGGAGGCGTGAAGGCCGTGGACAATGTCACACTGGAAATTATAACCGGCGAAACACACGGCTTGATCGGCCCCAACGGATCAGGCAAAACAACATTAGTGAACTTGATATCCGGTCTCTACAAAGCAGACAGTGGCTCAGTGGAAATATCCGGAGTACGTCCGATACCCGGCAGCCTCATGTCTGCATGCTCTGCTGGCTCTGCAAGAACTTTTCAAAACCTCCAACCCTTCTCCGGTTTGACTGCATTGGAGTCAATTATGGTTTGTCAGCGGTACGGTGGAATATCCGAAGCTATGGGTTGGCTTCATGTTGTCGGTCTTGAGGCAAAAGCCCGACTTCGTTGTTCAGAGATGTCATACGGTGACTTGCGCTTTCTTGAAATTGCGAGGGCTCTGGCCACACGACCATACGTACTGATGCTTGATGAACCTGCTGCCGGCATGTCAAAACCAGACATTATCCGATTGGTCGATCTGGTCACCTCAATCAAACGCGCCGGTATAACGATTCTTCTCATTGAGCACCATCAGGACGTTGTTGCAGAACTGTGCGACCGAGTCAGCGTGATGGATGGTGGGCAGCTTATCGCTTTGGGAACTTCTGATCAGGTACGTCGCAACCCAAAAGTGATTGAAGCATATCTGGGAAGTGACGAAACAGCAATACAAGCAAAGAGTGAAATTGGAGCCCAACTATGCTGAAAGCAGAAAACCTCTGCGCTGGATACGGCGGCGACGATGCTATAAGGGAGATTTCGATAGAAGTCAGCGAAGGATCATGCGTTGCACTGGTCGGAGCCAACGGCGCAGGCAAGAGCACATTAGTAAAATCTCTCTGCGGGCTTCTTGCACCACGCAGTGGCAAAATATTTTTCGACGAAAAAGAGATAACAGGACTTCCCGCCAGTGAGATTGCAAGACGTGGTCTTTGCCTTTGTCCCGAAGGAAGACGCGTTTTTGGCCCTCTCACCGTCGAGGAGAACCTGCTGCTTGGAGCCTATCCTCGCCTGCCCTCTTTCGGGCCATTCCGCAAAGCGGCTTCCGAAGAGCTCAAACACATTTTTGACCTGTTTCCAAAACTTGAAACTCGTCGTTCGCAGCAAGCCGGAAGCCTTTCGGGCGGAGAACAGCAGATGCTTGCGATAGGTCGCGTCCTCATGGCCCGGCCACGTCTTATGCTCCTCGATGAACCATCAATGGGACTTGCGCCTGTGGTGGTCAAAGAGGTATTCATGGCTATACGTTCTCTTCGCAACTCCGGAATAACGATCCTTCTCTCCGAGCAATTTGCAAGAAGTGCCCTGGTCATATCGGATAAAGCTTATATCATCGAACGGGGAAAGGTAGTCCTTGAGGGCGCCAGCACTGATCTTGCGAAAAATCCAGCGGTGATTGAGGCTTACCTTGGATAACGAAGTACTTTTTCCGATATATAACCTTTTAAGATAGAGCACATTTTAATCCAATGCTTAACGACAAGTTTACCTCTACCTCCGCAATAGCATTTGCCCTGAAACTGCTTGGCCTGCGTAGTCACAGCCGCGAGGAACTTGAGCGGAAACTCCTTAAGAAGGGATACACCCCGGAGAGTATAGAACCGGTACTGGAGAAGCTTACAAAACAGGGTTTGCTGGACGACAGGATGTTCAGTATGGAGCTGATCAGAAGCAAATCGAGGCAGAAACCCGCCGGAAAAGTCAAAATGAGGGCGGAACTCAGAAAAAGAGGCGTTTCAGAAACAATCATCGGAGAACTCCTCAAAGAGTATGAAAGTGGGGAGCTTTGTCACAGGGCGGCAGAAAAAAAATTCGGATCACTTCATGGCGTAACAGAAACTGAAAAGAAAAAAAAACTTGAAATTTTCCTGCACAACCGGGGCTTTGAATGGCAGGAGATTCAAATGGAGCTCAGACGTTTTTTTCAGTCTGGCTCGGACGATGAAGAACCTTGTTAAGAAAGTTCCGCATGCACCAGTGAGCCAATCTTTTCACCACGCAATAATCTGGTCAAATTACCTTTTTGGTTCATGTTCATGACCACAATGGGGAGCGCATTTTCACTGCATAAGGTGATAGCAGTCATATCCATAACCCGCAGGTTTTTCCTCATCACATCAAAATATGATATATCAGGGAAAAATTGTGCGTTGGAATTTTTTTCAGGATCAGAATCATAGACACCATCAACTCTGGTCCCTTTGACAATAATATCAGCCTCAATCTCGATCGCCCTCAACGAGGCGGCAGTGTCTGTGGTGAAGTAAGGGTTTCCTGTGCCTGCGCCAAAAATAACAACCCTTCCCTTTTCAAGATGGCGGACAGCCCTGCGTCTGATAAACGGCTCAGCCATTTGCTCCATTTTTATAGCCGTCTGGAGACGGGTAAAGACCCCTTTGCGTTCAAGAGCATCCTGAAAAGCTAACGCGTTGATCACGGTAGCAAGCATACCCATATAGTCTGCCTGAACACGGTCCATTTTCGTAGCTGCCTCAGACATTCCACGAAAAATATTGCCGCCACCGATGACAATGGCAATTTGAGCGCCCATATCGCTGGCCTCCTTGATTTCGTCAGCATAACGGTCAAGCATATCAGAATTAATGCCGTAGCCATCCTCTCCGGCAAGAGCTTCACCACTCAATTTCAGCAAGATGCGCTTGTATTGGAGCATATCTTCATCCTCAGGAAGAAAGGGTTAATAAAAACAGCGGCTATAACTTATGTACAAAAAAAAAGCCTCGAACAACGAGGCTTTTTTTAACTTTTTTTACTCTCCCAATTGATAGCGGACAAATCCTCTCACATCAACCTTCGCCTGATGTTTTTTTCGGAACTCAGCAAGAACTTCAGATACCTTTAATTTATCGTCTTTTATGAAAGACTGCTCACTGAGCACAACGTCCTGGTAATACTTTTCAAGTCTCCCTGTAACAATCTTGTCGACAAAGGCCTCTTTCTTGCCCTGTTCGAGAGCCTGCTGGCGATAGATTTCGGACTCTTTAGCAATGTAGTCAGCAGGAACAAAGGTGCGGTCAACAACAATCGGAGAGGCGGCGGCAATCTGCATGGCAAGATCTTTGGCCAACTCCCGAACTACATCAGGTTTGTCGGTATCAATCTGAATGATGGTACCAAGTTTTGCTCCCGGATGAATATAGCCCTCAACAAGCCCGTCTGGGGCATTGAAAAAAGCAAGTCGCTTGAGGTTGATCTTTTCACCAAGCTTGCCGGTCATGGTCTTCATGGCATCGTCTACTGTTTCGCCGCCATAGGCTTCGCCAAGCGTCAACGTTAAAAGAGCCTCGGACGAGATGGTACGATTTGCCAGTGCAAGGTCTCCAAGTGCTGCTGTAAAACCGGTAAAGTCTTCACCGCGTGCAACAAAATCAGTTTCACAGTTCAGTTCAAGAATAATGCCACTCTTGTGGTCTGGAGTCAACGTAATACTGACCATACCCTCGCGGGCATCCCGATCCGCACGTTTTGCGGCAAGCGCTGCACCTTTCTTGCGCAGATAGTCTATAGCCTGCTGTATATCCCCTCCAGTTTCATCAAGGGCCTTTTTGCAGTCCATCATCCCTGCACCTGTTATATCACGAAGATTTTTTACATCTTTTGCTGAAGTCTGGCTCATGTAACTTTTACTATTTTGCTCTTATTGAATATAAATGCTGATTATTCGCTGATCTCTTCCTTTTGGCCATCGGCGTCACCTGCACCATCGGCATCCACCTCAACTTCATCCATCTCGGCCAGAACCTCATTTTCAACCTTAAGCTCACGTGCCTTGATAACGATATCAGCAACAGCCTTGACCATAAGCTGAATGGAACGGATAGCATCGTCATTTGCCGGAATAACATAATCAACCAGCTCAGGGTCGCAGTTGGTATCGACCATCGCAATAATGGGAATACCGAGTGAACGTGCTTCCTTGATGGCGATATGCTCTTTCTTGATATCAACAATAAAAAGTGCGGCTGGAAGTCTTGTCATCGTGGCAATGCCACCGAGAATCCTCATAAGCTTCTCCTTTTCACGTCCAAGCATGAGGCGCTCTTTCTTGGTAATCATATCATAAGTGCCATCAGTCGCCATGCGGTCGATGGAGTTCATGCGCCTGATGCTCTGACGGATAGTCTGGAAGTTGGTCAGCATACCACCCAGCCAACGCTCACAGACGTAGGGCATGCCTGCACGTTCCGCCTGCTCGGCAATAATATGTTTCGCCTGTTTTTTTGTACCGACAAACATGATCTCCCTGCCAGTCTGGGCAATAGCATCAAGTGCCTTGAGTGCCTCATCAGCAAGAACAACAGTTTTCTGCAGATCAATAATGTGGACACCGTTTTTCTCCATGAAAATGTACGGCTTCATTTTCGGACACCAGCGACGTGCAAGGTGACCGAAGTGGACTCCTGCGCGGAGCATCTCTTCAAGCTGGAAATGTGACATAGCGACGTTACTTATGATTTAGTTATTCCTCTATCATCCCTGTACATTCCGGTATCCGGCCCAGGAGGCCGGACACTTCCGAAAAGCTTTCTCTGAATGGTTTTCAGAACAGAATGATATGCGAAGTTGTGACCTGAAATAGTTTACTACAACGATAGAACACCCGATTAACGTTTTGAGAACTGGAAACGTTTGCGGGCTTTTTTACGTCCAAATTTTTTCCGTTCAACCATACGGGGATCTCTGGTAAGAAGCTTCTCTGTTTTAAGAATGGCGCGAGCTGCCTCATCAAATTCGGTAAGAGCACGAGCAATGGCAAGGCTTACAGCGCCTGACTGGCCACTGACACCACCGCCCTGAACATTGACCTTGATATCAAACTCTTCCGTTTTTTCAGTAATCACGAGAGGCCTGAGTGCTTGCTGGCGCTTGAATTCGTCTTTGAAATACTCTTCAACCGGCAGCTTGTTAATAATAACCCGGCCTTTTCCCGGAGTCATAAAAGCTCGAGCCACCGAGGTTTTACGGCGACCTACTGTATCGATAACCTCTTTCATTCCCAATGCGTTAATATTTAGTTTACTTTCATTTCAACCGGTGACTGCGAAGCATGCGGATGCTCCGCGCCTGCATAAACCTTGAGTTTTCTGAAAAGCTGACGACCAAGATTGTTGTGTGGTAACATCCCCCAGACAGCATTTTCAACAATCCTTTCCGGTTTTTTCTTCAGAAGATCTTTAACATGATCAACCTTGACGCCACCAGGATAATGGGAGTGTGAAAAATAGCTTTTCTGCTCTTCCTTTTTGCCGCTGAGCGCAACTTTTTCAGCATTGGTTACCACAATAAAATCACCAGTATCGATATGTGGAGTAAACTGAGGCTTGTGCTTGCCCCTCAGGACTTTTGCAATTTCAGAAGCCATCCTGCCCAATACCTGACCCTCGGCATCAACAACATACCACTTACGGTCAACGTCTGCAGGTTTAGCCGAATATGTTTTAAAACTTAACGTCTTGCTCATGCTCTTACTATAGATTAACTGGACTTTTCCGAAAAATAAAGTTTAGCAATGTAAATTATTCCACTTAATTATACAAATTATACCTTTCCCGCAGGGAACTGCCGCAGCATCTCCCTTCACGCCTGATCTTCGACAGTCTCATCAGCAAAAGGAAGGCGCACTGTTGCATAAATACGTGATCCTGAAGCCTCAAGCCTCACCTGGCCATGATGCTGTTCAATGATTTGCCTGACAAGCCAGAGCCCCACACCGGCACCGGTAAAATCAGTGTTTTTGAGGCCTCGGGTGTATTTTTCAAAGAACGCTTCTCCCTCTTCTGCGGTAAAAGTCTCTCCCTGATTTTGAATGGTGATGGCTACAAAGCCCTGCTCGACGCGGCTTTCGACCTCAATGGGTGTATTGGGCTGAGAGTATTTACGGGCATTGTCGAGAAGGTTGAAAAACGCTGTTTTCAGGTTTTGAGGAGTGCCGAGAATGGTTTGGATATCTGCAGCCTCACTATAGTTAAACGTGCGAAGAGGCCACATTGCCTGCATGAGTCTAACCGATGAAGAGAGAAAAGGGACAAGCGCTATACGTTCCACTCCGTCTTTTCTGTCTGGCTCAGAGAGACGGCTGCGCTCCAGGGAACTGTCCATCAGCTCAACAAGCCGGCTGACAGCAAGGTGCATGGCGGTGAGTTCTTCGTCGTATCCGCTTTGTTTTGTCTCTTCCTGCAGATCAATGATATCGAGGTTGCCGCTGATAACCGCAAGAGGAGTGCGGTATTCGTGTGAGAGCATGGCAAGAAATCGATGCTGCTGCTGATGCGCCTGTTGTTCGGAGGCAAGTGCTATTTCAAGCTGAATCTTGCTGTTGCGAAGTTCCAGCGTCATATTATTGGCAAGCGCCACCGCTCTCTCTTCAGTCTCCTTTGCTGCATGAAGCTCCCGTCGGGCACTCTCGGCCAGGACATGTTCAGACCTCCTGATCCGCTCAGAGAGCGCAATGGATATCAGTACCATGTGGATCAGACTGGTAAACTGAACGGTATTTATATCCCATAAAAAACCAAGCGGTATGATGCCCATAAGGCGAAGGAGCATGTGGAAATAACCGACCGTGCTCACAGCAAAGGCAATAACAATAAAGATTCCTATCCCGGGCAGATGGCGGATCAACCTGATGCTCAGCACCATCTGCAAAACAACAAGAGTTAACGTTCCGATAAAGGCAATCGGCGCAATAAACGGATAATAGCCGAAAGGCACTGCTGCCATAGTCAGAAAACCAACCAGCGAGAGCAACCGCATATAGCGCAGGCTCCATGAACCGGCAACCGGGAAAAAGAGTTTGCGGGAGAACTCGCTGTATACCAGAATATTAGCCCCAATTCCACCATAAATAAGGTAATCGGAGACAACATGCACTATTGAGGGAAACAGAAGCGTCAGATGTCCCTCAGCGGCAAAGTTGAAAATTATTCCGGCCAGCAAATAAAGGGAATAATAGAGGAAGAGTGTATCACGGATTAAAACATAAAAAATAATGTTTATCACAAGAAGCGTCAACGTAATGCCGAGAAAGAGTGATTGCAGAATGACATGCTGATTGGTAAAATCGCGCAGGTCTTCGGTGGTATGAATCCGCCCGGCAAGACTGATGGAGCTTTTTGAGAATACCCTGGCATAGACGATGACGGGGTCAGAGGTCGGCAGAACGACAGGGACGACAAAGTCGGGATGAAGGACAGGGCGCTGAAGGGCAGGAATATGGTTGCCAAGACGCACGGTACGGTAGGATGAGGCCAGCGAAGGATCCTTGCCAGGTGACTGGATATAGAGCGTCAGTTCATTAATATAGTTCGGCTTGAGCCTGAGCCAGCTCGCTTCAGGAAATGAAGCATTCCGCTCGATGGTGAATCGTACCCAGCATGCCTCCTGCTTGTAGCCGTTGTTGAGGTTCCCCTCTATATGGCGAAAAATACCCTTCTCCGATGCCTTCAGTACTTCAGGAAAGCCCATCTTGAGGGTCGGATCTTTCAGAAGTTCGATATGCCCGGCAAGGTCATAAGCGCTGCGCTCACCAAGCAGCAGTGGCGTCGCCCGTGCCCCTGTCGAAAAGAGAAGGGCGAGCAGGAGAAACAAGCTGCCAGGAAGAGCTCGCAGGGTGGTGTGTGGAAAAATGATTGTCATTATGGGCACGAATATACAGCATTATTTTTTATCAAAATAGAGGAGTGTTTTATTCCCCCATGATCGCTTTTTGCTGGTGGCTGTTATATTGAGTACCTTCCGTTTCAGTGCCTGACTTGCACACTATGAATTCATTGGAAAAAACTCAATAAATGCTTTCTTTTCTGTAATATAGAGACTCTGGAGTGTTAAGTTGAAAAGTCAGTCTCTTTCGCTGTAAATTGCGCATTATTACGTGTAAGGTATTCCCGGAAGGGCCTGTACCAACTTTTTTTATAAAGACCGTCCCTGTTCTTATGAAGCCTTTAATTGCTCTGGTAGGTCGCCCAAACGTCGGCAAATCTACTCTTTTCAACCGAATTCTGCGCCAGCGAAGCGCTATAGTCGACCCAACCCCCGGAGTTACCAGAGACCGTCATATAGCCGAGGGCGAATGGCAGGGCAAACAGTTTCTCCTTATGGATACCGGCGGCTACAATGCTGATGGCGACATCATCAGCAAAGCCATGCTCGAACAGACGCTGATGGCCATCCGGGACGCTGACATTATCATATTTCTGGCCGATGTGAGAGCAGGACTTTCTTACGAAGATCTCGAACTCGGCAGACTCCTGCAACGCACCTTCCAGCACAAGCAGCTCTTCTTTGCGGTGAACAAAGTTGAATCTCCTCAACTGACGCTTGATGCCGAATCGTTTATCAGCACCGGATTTACCAGGCCATATTTTCTTTCGGCAAGAGACGGGAGTGGAGTCGCCGATATGCTTGACGATATTCTCGAGTCATTGCCTGAGACGGAAAAAGAGCCTGACACAGAGGACGCGGCTATCCAGCTCGCGGTTGTCGGACGGCCCAATGTGGGAAAATCAAGTTTTGTCAATGCCCTGCTTGGTTCAAACCGCCTGATAGTCTCGAATATACCGGGCACTACACGAGACGCTATCGACAGCCGCTTTTTACGCAAAAAGCAGGAGTTCACGCTGATTGATACCGCCGGGCTGAGAAAACGGACGAAAATTGACGCTGGTATCGAATATTACAGCTCACTGAGAACTGAAAAGGCCATTGAACGATGTGACGTTGCCCTGGTAATGCTTGATGCAACGCCCGGGATAGAAAAGCAGGATATGAAAATTATCAATATGGCGGTTGAGCGTAAAAAAGGGGCGCTGCTGCTGATCAACAAATGGGATTTGATTGAAAAGGATTCTAAAACCAGCAAAATATACGAAGAGAATCTGAGGATGAACATGGGCAACCTCTCTTATGTTCCTGTCGTCTTTATTTCAGCCTTGACCAAAAAGAACCTTTACCGGGCAGTCGACATGGCTCAGGAGATCAGCCGCAACCGCGCCCGAAAAATCAGCACCAGTGTGCTCAATAAATTCCTTGAAGAGGCGCTTTCACAAACGCACGCCTCCACAAAATCGGGAAAAGAGCTGAAGATCAAGTACGTCACACAGATCAATGCCGCATGGCCGGTCTTCGCTTTTTTCTGCAACGATCCCCTTCTGGTGCAGAGCAATTTCAGGAAGTTTCTGGAAAAGAAGCTTCGGGAACATTTCAGCCTGGAAGGCGTACCCGTTTCGATGCGTTTTCTTCAGAAATAACCGTATGAAGCAAAGCAACTATTAACATTTCTATTTTTTCTGCAATATCAAACTCTACACTCTATGTCTACAGTACATGATGAATCAACACATTCATCCTGCAACCATCATCAAGGCAATGGCCACTCAGCGCACTCATCCTGCAGCCATGGCCATCATCATGGTAAAGAAGAATCTTGCAGCCACCATGAACGCCCCCTCAACGAGGTAAAAAACATCATCGCCGTCGCCTCAGGAAAAGGTGGAGTGGGAAAATCAACCATTGCCGTCAATCTTGCCATCAGCCTTGCACAAACAGGCTCAAAAGTCGGGTTGATTGACGCCGATCTTTATGGTCCCAGTATTCCAACCATGTTTGGGCTTCTCGATGCAAAACCCGAAATGGCGGGAAAAAATCTTGTCCCGCTGGAAAAGTTTGGCGTTAAACTGATGTCCATCGGGTTTCTGATTGACATCGATACCGCAGTAATCTGGCGTGGCCCCATGGCGTCAAGCGCCATCAAACAGTTTATCAGTGACGTCGATTGGCAGGAACTCGATTATCTGATTTTCGACCTTCCACCAGGTACCGGTGATATTCAGCTCACGATCGCCCAGACCATTCCCCTGACCGGCGCTGTTATTGTCACTACTCCCCAGGATGTTGCCATTGCCGATGTTACAAAAGCACTGAGCATGTTCCGCAAAGTCAATGTGCCCATTCTCGGACTGGTTGAAAACATGAGCTATTACGAACTTCCTGATGGGACCAAAGATTATATTTTCGGCAACAAGGGCGGGGAGATATTTGCAAAAACCCAGGGTGTCGCATTCCTCGGCTCAATCCCGATCGACAGGGCTATCCGGGAGGGCGGGGATAATGGAACCCCCTGTATGCTCAGCAAGCCTGATTCGGCAACCTCAAAAGCCATTAAACAGGCCGCAACAGAGGTGGCCCGACAGGTTTCAATAACGAATGCAAGACAAGCAGCGGAACTATCATAACTTTCATATTGTTTTTTTGCACTGGAGGTTTGATATTACGGTCTGTAATTAAAGAATCAACCATTATTTTCAATCATTGTAAACCAATTATACCATGAGCACCAGCAAGGATTATCTGCCGAACAGCGATGCGCTCTACGACAGGGTCATTACCGCACTTGAAACCGTACGCCCATATCTGCAAGTTGACGGAGGGGATTGTCAGCTTGTCGGCATTGGCAAAGATATGGTCGTTGATGTAAAACTGCTTGGCGCATGCGGTTCATGCCCCATGAGTACACTGACCCTTCGTGCTGGCGTTGAACAGGCCATAAAAAAAGCAATTCCGGAAATTGCACGCGTTGAATCAGTATAAAAAGTCCTTCAGTCAAGATTTCTCAATAACAGTTCCAGGGAGTCTTCATTATTAATGAGGACTTCCCTTGCTCTGCTTCCGTCTGCCTCACCGACAATCCCGCTGAACTCAAGCTGATCCATAACCCTCCCGGCACGGCTGAATCCGAGCCGCAAGCGCCGTTGCAGCAGAGAAACACTGGCCTGCTGATGCGTCACCACAAGTCTTGCCGCTTCCTCGAACATACTGTCCCGTCCCTCCCGTTCCTGAGAGCCCGACATCTGCATTCCGTTGTTTTTCTGCGCATCCGGTGCGGGAAGCACGTATATATTCTTCAGGGCATGCTGGGAACCAATAAAGGAGGTAATCTCTTCAACTTCACCCGAAGAGACATAAGGCCCCTGGATACGCATTGACTTGGGCTGGTTGGATGGCTGATAGAGCATGTCACCATTACCGAGAAGCTGCTCTGCACCGGAACCATCAAGAATGGTGCGTGAATCAACCCTGCTTGCAACCTGAAATGCGATACGGGCAGGAAAGTTCGCCTTGATAATGCCAGTAATGACATCGACCGAAGGACGCTGGGTCGCAACAATCAGGTGAATACCGACGGCTCTGGCAAGCTGGGCAATCCTGATGATAGGCTCTTCAACCTCCCGTCCGGCAGTAATCATAAGGTCAGCAAGTTCGTCGATAACCACAACAAGGTATGGCATCGCCTCGTCAGGAATCCGTCGGTTATGTTCTCCGATATTACGAACTCCGGCTTTTTCAAGCGTTTCATAACGCAGCTCCATCTCCTTGACAACGCACCTCAACGCATAGACAGCTTTCTGGGGATCGGTGATAATTTGTTCTTCAATACCGGGAAAACGCATGAGAAAATGGTTTTTCAGATGCTGGTACTGAAAAAGCTCCACCCTTTTTGGATCAATCATCACAAACTTCACCTTGTCGGGACTGCACGCATAGAGGAGGCTTGAGATGATAACGTTTATGCAAACCGACTTTCCTGCACCCGTTGCGCCGGCAATCAATAAATGCGGCATCGTGGCCAGATCGGCAATATAGACTTCGTTCGCTATGGTCTTGCCGAGTACTATCGGCAAGACCATGGTGCTGTTCTTGAATTTTTCAACTTGCAGCACCGATCGTAACCAGACGGTTTTCGGCTTACTGTTCGGAATTTCCACTCCCACTGCATTTTTTCCGGGAATAGGGGCAATAATCCGGATGCCCCTGGCAGAAAGCGCCATGGCAAGATCATTTTCAAGAGATTTAACCCTGCTCACCTTGACATCCGGTTCAAGCTCAAGTTCAAACAAGGTCACACGGGGCCCGACCGTCGTAGAAATTCTCTTGACCTCAATCTTGTAAATCTTGAGTTTTTCAAGCAGTTTTCGTTTACTTTCAGAAAGATGTTGTTCATCGATCTGATCGTCATCATCAGGCACCTTTTCCAGAAGGTCAATGGAAGGAAAACGGTAAGCCTCCCGGTCCTTGGTCTGTACTTTCAGCTTCCGCTCATCAAGATCAGCCTCTTTCTCACGAACACCCGTATGTATAATCATTTCAGGTTCTCCCGGAACATTCGGCATCTGCGCCAAGCCCGTAAACCCGGTGGATGAGAGCTCAGGCACATCAACGTCTGACGGCAGCAACTGATCTTCCAGTGAGGAGGCCGATGGAACCAGCTTGTCGAATTTCAATGAATGCGGCTTCGGCACCCGTTCTATACGCTCAACCTTCTGCTTTTTGTCCTCTTTCAACGCTCGCTGTTCGGCTTTTTTTTTTCGCCTCTCTTCACGTTTTTCCCTGAAATCACCAAAAAGCTTTCCGATACTCTTCTGAACAACCATTATTGATCGCATGACGCTTGCGAGCATTCCCCGGCCCATATAAAAAGTCAAAACCACAGCTATAACGCCAAGAAGAATCCACGCACCGGAAAACCCGATAACGGTGGACAACAATGCTGCAAGCATTCTTCCAATTGCACCGGCCATAACATCACTGAATGGTGCAGAGGTAAGGCCAAACATAGCCGCAACAGCAATCGAAATGAGAAGACTGTACAGAAAAAAGAGAAGAGCCGGTTTAAGACTTTTTGCCCGTATAAGCGAAATTCCCCATAAAAAAAATGAGGCGATCGGAAAAATAACGGGATAGCCAAGAACGGAGCGGATAAAAAAGGTCGAAAGCCTTGCGCCAAAGAGTCCGAACGGATTGTGGATGCTTTCTGCAGCATCCCTTGCAGCATTACTGAAAATATCATACCAGGCAAGAGCACCATAACGTGCTTCATCATCAGGATTGAAACTCAGAATGGCACTGATCAGAAAAAGAGAACCCAGCATAAACATAATGCCAATCAACTCTTTTTTCAGCACCTTCATGCTAAGCGCCTTTCCCGGGGAGCCTTTACTCTCTTTTTTCATCTTCACCGAACAGTCACTCGTTAATTCCTTGTTGCTGTCAGCCCAAAGACGTTGTAACAAAAGGCAGAGTAGTGATCACTCCAGTATGAAAACCTCCTCGAACCTCAACCAGAATAGGGGTGCCAGGTTCGATATATTCACGCACGATATTGCAGGTTCCTACTGGTTGCTGTAATGTTGGCGAAAGTGTCCCGCTGCATACCCATCCGATCTCCTGATGATCGGTATTGTAAACCTTGAAATGCTGGCGAGGAAGGACCCTGCCGTCAAGAATAAAACCGGCAACTCCCCTTTGCAGATCAAGCTCAACCTGCTGGCAGGCTTCTCTGCCGATAAAATGGCCTTTATTCAGCTTTACCACCCACTTCAGTCGTGCTTCAAGCGGATTGGTATCCTGGTCAATCTCATGACCATACAGTGAGTATCCCATCTCAAGTCGGAGCGTGTCGCGCGCACCAAGCCCGATCGGCTGAATGCCGTACTCCCGGCCAGCTTCAAACAGTGCTTGCCATAGCGGCAGTGCCACCTCATTGGGTAAACAAAGTTCAACACCCTTTTCTCCGGTATAGCCGGTTCGGGCAATGATAACGTCTGAACCCTGAAAAAGAGCCTTGCAGAACTGGAATGAGCCAAGCGCATTAACGTCAACATCAGGAAAAACACTGGAAAGAATATTCATGGCAAGGGGACCTTGCAGGGCTATCAGTGAAAGACGATCAGTGTGATCCTCAAGCTCAACCCCTTCGAAAGCTCCGATATGCTGCTGCAACCAGGCAAAATCTTTCTGAGCATTGCTTGCATTGACAATAAGAAAAAAGGTTTCACTATCCATGCGGTAGATAATGAGATCATCGACAATCCCGCCATTTGGATAAAGCATGAGATTATACTGCGCCTGACCGTCCTTGGCCTTATTGAGGTCGTTTGTTGTCATAAGCTGGAGAAAATCCCTGGCAAGAGAGCCCCTGATATAAAAATTCCCCATGTGCGATACATCAAACAGTCCTGCAGCATTTCGCACAGCATTATGCTCGGCGATAATTCCCGTATACTGAACCGGCATCAGGTAGCCGCCAAAGTCGATAATTTTAGCTCCGACCTTTTCATGCCAAGAGTATAATGCTGTTTTTTTCATAACGGCCCTCTTCAAAATTTTATTGAGCGAAGTTACAACTGACTGTAAAAAAACATTTAAACCGGAAAATCAAAATGATTTTTTCACTTTCACCTGCCAATAATAACCTCATTCGCCAGTTCATTGTAATTACCAGCTTTCGCCGGAAAATGGCTGGCAAGTATGTCTGCACATTGATCAACCGCCGCAGCAATTGCCTTGCCATGCTCTTTTCCACGAATACCACGAACAATAGTGTTGACGATCTCCTGCCAGATCTCCTGGGAAACTTTCGAACTAATGCCTTGATCAGCAACCACACGGACTTTGCGCTCAAAAAGAGAGATGTAAATAAGGAGCCCGGTATGGTCAACGGTGTTATTGATATTCCTTAGATAAAACGACTGAATGGCGGCCTCCTCAACCTCCCCCTTCATGTCTGCCGCCGTGACAAAAAGTCGTTTAATGAGAGTAACTCGTTTAATGAATTCATGGAACACCATAAACAATAGACCGAACACAGCAAGAAAAAACCACATATTTTCCTTCCCGAAAAGAAGCGAGGCTGCAATACCGAGAAGTATCGCCAGAAGCGAACTCCCGAGCATGCTTGCAAGGGGGTAATGGTAACTGGACGGCACCACCATGACAACGATTTCTCCTGAGGTGCGTTTTTCAGCCTCCGCGATACGCGCTTCAATCTGAAGCCGTTCCGCTGCTGTAAGAAATTTTTCTGCAGAATTGCTCATTTTTATCTCATATTTATCAGGCATTTACCAATTCCCTGAAGCTCCGCCACCGCCAAAACCACCGCCGCCACCGCCGAAGCCGCCACCTCCACCACCGCCGCCGAAGCTGGTGCCACCATAAAATCCTCCTCCAAGACCGCCATTAGCCATCATGCCGCCGCCACGGTGACCCCGGAAAATCTGACTTATAAAATAGATCACCAGCAGAATAATGGTAAGGAGGGGAAATGAGGGCTTGCCGCCATTTCGTTTGCCCTGGGGCACACCCTTGTATTCTCCATGGACAGCCGCAATAAGTGATGAAACCCCTGTAGTGAACCCTGCATCAAAATTGCCAGCCTTGAAGGCGGGAACAATCTCGTCGTTGATAATGCGTCCTGCCAGCAGATCGGTCAGCTTGCCTTCCAGACCATAGCCAACCTCAATGCGCACGTTATGGTCGTCCCTTGAAACAATGAGCAGCACACCATTGTCGGAGCCCTTATGACCTATTTTCCATGCCTCGGCCACCCGTATCGAAAAATCTTCAACCGGGTCGCCTTGAAGCGATGGTACAGTAAGAATAACAATCTGTGTTGACTCAGCAACCTCAAGCTGCTGGAGTTTTGCTTCAATATCCGCTCTTACCGGCGCAGATATCATGGAGGCATAATCGTTGACACGTCCTGAAAGTGCCGGCACAGGGATTGCCATGAGAGTGCTGAACGATACCAACTGCAGCAGGACCACCAACAGAAAAAGCCTGAGCCTCAACCCTGATTTTATCAATAATTTCATAAAAATTTTCTCTGTCAGAATTTAACCGCAGGCACTGCTTTGGCTGCTTCATCAGCCTTGAAGTACTCTTTGGCTTTCAGTTTCAGCAGAAGGCTGTTGGTCATGGAGTTAGGAAATTGTCTGATGGAGAAATTGAAGGTCTCTACAGCGCCATTATACCTCTGGCGGGCCACGCTGATACGATTTTCAGTTCCTTCAAGCTGATTCTGAAGATCGCGGAAGTTCTGGTTGGCCTTGAGTTCCGGATAGCGCTCTACCGCCACCATCAGGCGCGAGAGGCTTGAGGAGAGACCGCCCTGGGCACTTCCGAATTTTGCCATAGCCGCTGGATCACTGAGCATGGCCGGAGTAAGCTGAATAGAGGTGGCTTTTGCCCTTGCTTCCACCACTGCCGTCAGTGTCTCCTTCTCAAAATTTGCCGCGCCCTTGACGGTTGCCACAAGATTGGGAACAAGATCTGCCCTCCGCTGCAACTGTGACTCAAGATCTCCCCATGAACGGTTAACCGCCTCTTCATTCTGCTGAATGCTGTTGTATCCGCATCCGTACAGTGTGCTGAAAAAAAGAAAAAACGCAATCAGCCGAGCCATTGAATACTTCATAATTATCTCCTTACTGTTGGGTTGCATCATTAGTTAAAGTAAATACATCTTTTTCACATTTCATATCCTGTTCAACCAATATGACGTTCCGGCAGAGCAGAAAAGAAAAAGAACTTGATGAGAACACACTTTTTCCCGGTGTTTATACCTCTCAGCTTATTAAACGTTCAACCGTAAAAATTCCCTGTACTTTTTTCAGCTTGTCCATGAGAGTGCTCAACTTCTCGGCATTCCGCACATAGACCATCATGGTGCCGACAAACATCCCGTCACGGGCGTTTAACGAAATGCTGCGGATATTGGTATCAAATTTGGAGATAACCGTAGTAAGCTGGTTCATGATTCCCAGACGATCCTCTCCGACAATTTTTATGCCCGCAAGAAAATCGGTCTCCACTTTCCGGTTCCATGATACCGAAACAACCCGCTCACTTTTCAGCAGGTTCTCATTACTGACATTAATGCAATTTTTGCGGTGAATCTTTACGACACCATCCGCAGAAACAAAGCCGAGCACGTCATCACCGGGAACAGGCTGGCAGCATTTCGCATAAGAATAGGCAATATTACTCATACCGGCAATAATAACCTCGTCCTTTTTTACAGGCATTCCCTGCAACTGTTGTTCCTGTTCCTGCCTGGCCATCTGAAGATACTCTTCAACCTCACGAGCTTCATCACTGAAGCTTTTGGCTGCGTGTCCCTCCTTTTTGGAACTGGTAACCCGTTCAATGACCTCTTCTCCATTGATCTGCTGGCTGGCAAGAGCACTGAAGAAATCAGCCGGAGTTTTCAGGCCATCCTTTTTAACCTGCTGGATAATTTCGCTATCCGAAAAAAGCTTTTTGGTACCAGTAAGCAGCTTTTCCCAGATTCCCCGCCCTTTCTCGATCTGCAGACGCCGATCCTCATTGATTGCCGATCGAATTTTAAGCTTCGCTCGCTGAGTAACCACTATTTTAAGCCAGTCAGATTTCGGCTTCTGATTTTTAGAGGTAATGATCTCGACCCGGTCACCCGACTTAAGCTGTGCGTTCAGACGGACAATCTTGCCGTTAACCTTGGCCCCGATACAGCCGTTGCCAACTTCGCTATGAATCGCATAAGCAAAATCTATCGGCGTGGCACCTGCCGGCATGGTTTTCATATCTCCTTTCGGAGTAAAAACATAGATCTCGTCATGGTAGAGATTAAGCTTGAACCCCTCCATAAATGCGGCAGCAGAATCAGCATCCTTGATTAACTCTCTGGCCCAGCGAAGAAAAGAATCAATGTTTGCATCATCCCTTGAAATTTTTTCCTTGTATCGCCAATGGGCAGCCACACCGAGTTCAGCAAACTCATGCATTCGTTTGGTACGGATCTGCAATTCAACCATGTGGCCCCTCGGTCCAATAATGGCAGAATGAAGTGACTGATAGCCATTATGCTTGGGTATTGAGATATAGTCCTTGAAATACTGTGGAATCGGGGGATATTTCTGTGTGATAAACCCGTAGACTGAAAAGCATTCAGCAATACGCTCCGTATCAAGAATAACCCTGATGCCGTAAAGATCGTGAATATCCTCAAAAGTCTTGTTCTTGTTGCGCATCTTGTTGTATATCGAAAAAAGATGCTTGGCCCGTCCCTGTACCTCAACCTTGAACCCCTGCTGTTCAAGATCAGCCTTGATGGGTTGAATCATTTTACTCAGGTAGTTGACCCGGTCTCCCTTGCTCGTACGAATTTTCTGCTGCAGAAAATCGTACATCTCCGGATCGATAAATTTGAGCGCAAGGTTTTCAAACTCAACCTTCATTTTTCCAAGACCAAACCGGTGCGCAAGAGGAGCGTAGATATCCCGGGTCTCAAGAGCAATCTTCAGACGACGGTGCTCAGGAAGCGATTCAAGAGTCCGCATGTTGTGCAGACGATCGCAGAACTTGATGAGAATAACCCTGATATCCTTGACCATTGAGAGCAGCATCTTGCGAAAACCTTCCGCCTGGGTATTCTCCCGGTTGATCATGATACCGGAAATCTTGGTAAGCCCTTCAACAATATCAGCTACCTCAACACCCAGTTCGGCGACAATATCTTCATAAGTATACCCACTGTCCTCAATAACATCATGCAGCAGAGCTGCTGCAACTGAAACGCCATCAAGGGGAAGTTCATTGAGCAGAATGGTGGCAACTTCGACCGGATGAAAAAAAAACGGCTCCCCTGAAGCCCTTTTTTCTCCCTCATGCGCCCGGTAGCACATAAAAAAGGCACGCTGAATCAGCGATTCATCAAAATTCTTGAGATTTTTGCGCGAGAGCTGGAGAATCTCGTGAAGTTTATTGTAATGATCCTTTTCTATCTGAGCTAACATCGCAGACGAACTGTAGTGAATGGCATAGTAAAAACAGGGCGGATGATACCCCTTAATATATAATGTTCTCCCGAACTACAAACAAACCGCAGGCAAAATCATCCCCCTGCCAGCGGCCGTTTCAGTACTTGCTCAAGCTTGTTTATCTCGTCACGCAGATACGCTGCTTTTTCATACTCCATCTGGACTGCCGCTTCCTGCATTTCAAGCCGGAGTTCTGCAACCATTGCATACCCTGCCTCGGGCGTCAGGGTGTCGATCAGACCGGCAAGCACCCTTTCCGGTTTGGGCTCAAGGCCGAAACGCCTTCTTCTGTAACGCTCCTCAGCATCAGCTACTCCGGTGGTATCAAGAATCTGGTCAACTGACTTTATGATTGATCGGGGAGTAATACCGTGCTCTTCGTTGTATTGCTGCTGGATGGTACGACGCCTTGCGGTTTCATCAAGCACTTCCTGTATAGAACGGGTAATAACATCGGCATAGAGGACGACAAATCCATCAAGATTTCGAGCCGCTCTCCCTGCTATCTGCATCAATGAACGGGTATTGCGCAAAAAGCCCTCCTTGTCGGCATCAAGAATAGCAACAAGAGATACTTCCGGGAGATCAAGACCTTCGCGAAGCAGGTTTACTCCGACCAGCACATCAATATCTCCTGTCCTGAGCTCCCTGAGAATCTGTATCCGCTCCAGACTCTTGATCTCTGAATGCAGATATCGTGAACGGATACCCGTCTTTCTGAAAAAGTCATGCAGGTCTTCAGACATTCTTTTGGTCAGGGTCATCACAAGCACCTTATGGCCTTTTGCGGTATGGATGCGGATTTCTGCCAGGAGGTTGTCAATTTGCCCTTTAACCGGACGTACTTCCACCGGAGGATCAAGCAGACCAGTCGGACGGACAAGGAGTTCAACGACTTCACCGCCGGAACGGAGCAGTTCGTGATCTCCGGGAGTGGCGCTGACACAGATAACCTGCGGAGCCATCTCCTCAAACTCTTCGAAACGCAACGGGCGGTTGTCGAGTGCTGAGGGAAGCCTGAAACCATGCTCAACAAGAATGGTTTTGCGAGAACGGTCACCTCCATACATACCGCGTATCTGTGGAAGAGTCACATGCGACTCATCAATCACCACAAGATAGTCATCAGGGAAATAATCAAGAAGACAGCAGGGACGCTCACCCGAAGGACGTCCTGAAAGATGACGTGAGTAATTCTCAATACCGGAGCAATAGCCAAGCTCTTTCATCATCTCAAGATCGTAACGGGTGCGCTCTTCTATCCTGCGAGCTTCAAGAAAGCGGTTTTCTGAGCGAAAAAAGTTCAACCTCTCTGCAAGCTCGTTTTCAATAGAGAGCATAGCTACTTTAAGCTTCTCCTCATCAGCAACAAACTGCCGGGCCGGATAAATAAAGGCATAATCATCAACCCCGAGCACCTCCCCGCTGTGGATATCAAAGGTCTGGATGCTTTCAATTTCAGAGCCGAAAAACTCAATTCTGAGGGCAAGCTCTTCATGTGCAGGAACAAGATCAATAATGTCTCCCCTTACCCGGAACTTACCGGAAGCAGGCTGAACATCATCACGAATGTAATGGAGGGCAATCAGCTCTTTCAGAAAGAGATCCCGATCTTTTTCCATGCCGGAACGCAATTCGATAATCTGCGCTTTCCAGTCTTCAGGAGAACCCAAACCATAAATACAACTGACAGAGCTCACCACAATAACATCCTTTCTGCCGCTGAGCAAGGCACTGGTGGCCTTCAGCCGCAGCCGCTCAATTTCGTCGTTAATACGCAGATCCTTCGCAATATATTTGTCAAGGGCAGGGAGATATGCTTCAGGCTGGTAAAAATCGTAGTAGCTGATAAAATACTCAACCGCATTATCAGGAAAAAACTGCTTGAGCTCACCGTAAAGCTGTGCCGCAAGAGTTTTGTTATGGCTCATCACCAACACTGGCTTATTGACACGGGTAATGACATTGGAAACCGTAAAAGTTTTTCCGGAACCGGTCACCCCCAGCAACGTTTGAAAGGGATTCCCTGACACTACGCCGTCACACAGCTCCTCAATGGCTTTGGGCTGATCTCCAGCCGGACTGTAAGGACTGACAAGCCGGTATGTTCCGCCAATGCACTCTTGCATAAACAACGTTCCTCTTTTTGAAATTTTACTTTGCCCGCAAGGCTCAACGATGATTCCCTGCCCCGACAGTTCTCCCTAAAGGGCACATCAGACATCTCATTGACAGAACTTGCATCGTAATCCTGCAACAACAGAGGTAAATGAAGATGCCTTTATATCGACATCTCAGAAGAACTATTAATGCGCTTTGTTAGTTCTTGCCCGGGAATATAGTTAATATTGAGAACAGGAGGCTATACCCTATCAAAGGCTTCAGGAATAAACGCTCGATTGCATCCGTTTGTTATAAAAAAAGCTCTTGCCATGGTTGCAATTATGTGCTTTTAATCCCATTATTATCTTTTTTGATGCCAGATACTTTTCAATTTGTATTCCCTATGAAACGCGGTATCCCTCTGCTCATCATCGGGATACTTTTTTTGCATTTAATCTCCTGTACGCCCATTATGAACAAGCACGAAACCAGCCCTTACCCATACACCACCGTTCCAGGAGACTCTCTTCACACGAGAATTTATACACTTAAAAACGGTCTGACCGTCTACATGAGCCCCTACCATGACGAACCAAGAATCTACACTTCGGTGGCAGTAAGGGCTGGCAGCAAGAATGATCCGGCAGAGACAACCGGTCTTGCGCACTACCTCGAGCACATGCTCTTCAAGGGTACTGATTCTCTCGGCTCGCTTGACTATGAAAAGGAGCATGTAGAACTCGAAAAGATTACTGAACTCTACGAACAGTACCGCTCAACTGCGAATATTGAGAAAAGAGCGGCGATCTATAAAAAGATCGACTCACTCTCCAACGTGGCTGCCGGCTATACCGTACCAAATGAGTATGACAAATTGCTCAGCTCAATAGGCGCGCAGGGCACCAATGCCTATACCTGGGTCGAACAGACCGTCTATGTCAATGATATCCCGTCAAACAAATTTGACCAGTGGCTGACCATCGAAGCAGAACGGTTCCGCAATCCGGTTATGCGGCTCTTTCATACCGAACTTGAAACCGTCTATGAAGAGAAAAACATGACCATGGACAGTGACAGCCGCAAGATATGGGAAAATCTTTTTGCCGGTCTTTTTAAAAAACATACGTACGGGACACAGACTACCATCGGTAAGGCCGAGCACCTGAAAAACCCGTCGATCAAAAATGTTGTCGATTACTACCGCACCCATTATGTGCCGAACAATATGGCACTCTGTATCGCTGGAGATTTCGATCCAGATGCGACGATCAAACTGATTGATGAAAAATTTTCTGTGCTGCGGCCAAAAGAGATCCCTCCGTTTACCCCTCCTGTAGAAGAGAATATCACGAAACCGGAGGTTATAAAGGTAAAGGGGCCTGAATCTGAAGAACTGGTTATTGGATACCGGTTCAACGGAGTCAACAGCTCCGATGCCGATTATCTGACCCTGATTGACAAGGTTTTGTTCAACCAGACAGCCGGTCTGATAGACCTGAACCTGAACCAGAAGCAGAAAGTGCTTGATGCCGGTTCGATGCTCATCATGATGAAAGATTACTCCACCCATCTTTTAAGTGGAAAACCGAGAGAAGGTCAAAGCCTTGATGAAGTAAAAGAAAAGCTGCTCAGCCAGATTGAACTGCTCAAAGAGGGAGCGTTTCCTGACTGGCTGCTTGCAGCCACAATCAATGACCTGAAAATCGAGCAGCTTAAACTCTATGAAACCAACCATGGAAGAGTTGAAGCCTATGTTGATGCTTTCGTATGGGGAATGCCCTGGTCAGAGCATGTCAGCCAGATCGAGCGCCTCCAGAAGATTACAAAAGAAGATGTTATTGCGTTTGCCCGGAAGCATTACCATTCGAATTATGTTGCTGTCTACAAAGAGCACGGCACACCAATAAGTGAATCGAAAATCCAGAAACCACCGATCACACCTCTCACGGTAAATAGGGATACCTCGTCACCTTTTGCAGAAAAACTTCTGGCCCGGAAATCTGAAAAAAACAAGCCATCTTTTCTCGATTATAAAAAGGATATCGACTTTTTTGATATCAATCCCTCCGTAAAGCTGCATTATGTGCAAAACAGGGAAAACGAGCTCTACGAGCTCTATTATGTCTTTGATCTCGGAAAAAATAACAGCAAGAAAATCGATCTTGCGCTCGACTACCTCTCCTATCTCGGGACATCAGAGCTCACCCCAAAAGAGTTCAGCCAGGAACTTTATAAAATCGGCTCAAGCTTTTCGGCATTTACCGCTGATAATTACGTCTACCTGAAACTTTCCGGACTTCAAAAAAATTCGGCGGCTGCTATTCGACTGCTTGAAAAACTTCTCGTTAATACCCGGCCTGATGAAGAGGCACTTGATAATCTTAAAGCCGGCGTGATGAAAGAGCGGTCGGATGACAAGCTCTCCAAGAAAAAGATACTCTTTGAGGCCATGACGAGTTACGGCAAGTACGGACCTGTCTCGCCTTTCACCAACGTGCTGAACAACAATGAGCTTGAAAAAGTGACCTCGAAAGAGCTGCTTGAAGAGATACGGACGCTTTTGCAGTACAGCCATCGGGTACTCTACTACGGACCGGCCTCTTCGCAGGAGGTGCTCGGTGAACTGCGTTCGGTTCGGCATTATCCGGAATCGTTGAAAACCCCGCCAACAAACGACCCTTTCAAGGATTTGGAACAAACGGATAATCTTGTCTATTTCGTTGATTACGATATGACGCAGGCAGAGGTCATCCTGCTGACGAGAGACGAACTCTACACGTCCTCCATCGTTCCCATTGCAACCCTCTTCAACGAATATTACGGAGGCGGGATGTCATCAGTGGTTTTTCAGGAACTGCGGGAAGCCAAAGCTCTGGCATACTCTGTCTTTTCGGTATACAAGACACCAAAGCAAAAGAAGGAACACAATTATATTGTCAGCTATATCGGCACCCAGGCAGACAAGCTGCCTGAAGCGCTTGAAGGGATCAGCAATCTGATGAAAGAACTGCCAAAGTCACCGAAACTGTTTGCTTCGGCGCAAAACGGCATTCAGCAAAAAATTTCAACCGAACGTCTGACAAAAACAGAGATTCTTTTCAATTACGAAGAGGCGATCAGACTCGGACATGACAATGATATCAGAAAAGAAATTTATCATGATACGGCGCGGATGAGCCTCAGCGATATCGAAAAATTCCACAGCAAGCATTTCAGCAACAAAAAGCATGTTATGCTGGTGCTGGGCAAAAAAGAAAATCTTGACAGGGAAACCCTGCAGAAATACGGAACCGTTAAAGAGTTGAAGGTTGATGATATTTTTGGCTATTAAGCTATTAAACTTATGCAAGGTTGCCAGCCTGCCTGAATGTTACTATGAAAATTCTTGACAAGTACATATTCAGGCAGTTTTCCAAAGCATTTATTTTTAGCTCCATCGTCTTTGTTTGCCTGTTCATGCTCATCAACCTGGTTGAAAAACTTGATGACTTCATGGACAACAAACTTGGCCTGTGGGATATCGGTTATTATTACCTTCTCTCGATACCCTCCACTTTTCTGGTAACATCTCCGGTCAGCGCACTGCTTTCATCAATACTTGTCTCCGGAAGACTCTCTTTTTCAAGCGAGCTTCCGGCAATACGATCGGCCGGTGTCAGTATGCGGCAATTGCTGAACCCTTTTTTTATCGGAGGTATTCTCATTCTCCTGATCAATCTTGCCAATGCGTGGTGGATAGCTCCTGCGGCATTTTCCAAAGCCCACTCTTTTGAACAGCATTATTTCGGCAAAAAAAACTCCCGGCCACAAGAGAACAGTAATATTCATATTCTTGAACCAGGTTCCCGTATTGTCTCAATAGGCAGCCTTGATCCTGATCAGTCAAACCTCAGCGATGTTTCCATAGAGGAGTTCATCGGCTCCCGGCTCAGATCACGACTGGATGCTGATGCAATGCACTATGACCCGACACACAAAGAATGGATCATGCAGAATGTTTCAACCCGTTTTTTTTCTGGAGAGCAGGAGCTTTTTAGTGTCACACCCTTGAAACCGGTAAAACTGGCACTTTCACCGCACACACTGGCAGAGCTCAATCTGCAACCCGACGAAATGAATATCAGCAGCCATTACCGCTTTCTTTCAGAAAAGCGGAAAGCCGGGTTTTCAGGCCTTGAGCGCTCGATGGTAAAATTCCATAACAAAATTGCAATGCCATTCGCCTCGCTCATCATCATTCTCATCGGCGTACCACTCTCTGCCAAGAAAAAGCGTGGAGGGCTTGCATCTGAAATTGCCATCACCTTGTTTGCAGGGTTTCTCTATCTCGGACTGCAGAAAACCATTGCGATCGGAGGGTATCAGGGTCTTCTACACCCTATGCTCGCCGCATGGCTGCCGAATCTGCTTTTCCTCGGCATCGGCTATGTGATTTATAAAACCGCTATCGACTGAGGTTGACCGGTCGAAAAAATGGCCACCTGGTTATGGCTTAAACGCAGGAGGGAGCGCTGGCAAAAATATTTGCACGCGCTCCCCGCTTTACGTCTTCGTCGTTAGCCAAAGATGCTTTTCAAAAAGCTGTCAGCTACCGATATACTCTTTTAAAATCTTGCTGTATGCCGACTGACGCAGTTTCCGTATCGCTTTTTCCTTGATCTGCCGGACACGCTCCCGAGTCAAACGGAATTTCTCTCCGATCTCTTCCAGCGTAAGCGGATTATCCATGCCAATCCCGAAATAAGACTTGATAACATCGGCTTCTCGAGGTGCAAGGACGGAAAGAGAGCGTTCGACCTCAAGGGTGAGCGAATCGCGATTAAGACCATAATCGGGCAGATGACCATCATTCTGCAGAACATCAAGCAGACGGTTATCGTCGCCCTGGGCAAATGGTGCATCAACCGAAACATGCCGTCCAGCAATTTTCAGCGTGTCGGCAACGTCCTGTGAATCCATTTCAAGCAGGGTAGCAAGCTCCCTGGTATTGGGATCTCGTTCAAATTCCTGTTCAAGCTGACTGTAAGCCTTGCTGATTTTGTTAAGGGTACCTACACGGTTCAGGGGAAGCCTGACAATTCTCGACTGCTCAGCCAATGCCTGGAGAATGGACTGCCTGATCCACCATACCGCATAAGAGATAAACTTGAATCCACGGGTTTCATCAAAACGCTTTGCCGCCTTGATAAGACCGAGATTCCCTTCATTAATCAG
This sequence comes from uncultured Chlorobiaceae bacterium, assembly GCA_903836465.1. Lineage (GTDB taxonomy): Bacteria > Bacteroidota > Chlorobiia > Chlorobiales > Chlorobiaceae > Chlorobium. The sequence goes on along the minus strand of CAILRB010000035.1, from coordinate 109,118 downwards.
GTCACCAAGGGTAAGACCCTGATTTTGGTATTGCTTGGCCACCGAAACAACAAATCGCAGGTTGCCTTTGATGAGTTTGTCGAGAGCACGTTTGGCCCTCTTGTATTCGGTCGTATCGACCGGCATATCAAAACCCTCTTTTATCGCCTTGGTCAACCGAACTTCATCTTCTGCAGTCAAAAGATCATATTTTCCTATCTCCTGCAGGTAACGGTCAAGAGAAAGGCTTTCACGATTGGTTATCTGTTTGCTTATTTTGAGTTGCCTCATATAGAACTCTCCTTGAGAACTTCAGCAGGTTAAACTACCCTTACCGATTTGTCTTGATAAACCAGAAAAGTCGGTAAATACCGCTTTTTGCGCATTAAACCTAAAAAAAAGATTTTGTTCTCTTCCACAACAGCAAATGCAAACCGAAATTCGGGGCACCGTCAATCGCTCAGAACAGCAAGATTGCCCCTGAGTTTTTCGAGATTATCCTCAGCTTCCCTGAGCTTTTCACTCTCTTTTGCAACAACATCGCGTGGTGCATTATCGACAAAATTATGATTTGAAAGCTTTCTTCGAACTGATGCAACATAGGAAGAAACATTGTCTATCTCTTTCTGCAGACGCGAACGCTCCTTTTCAAATGATATCAACCCCTCAAGCAGTACAAATAGTTCATTTCCCTCGACCACCGACCCTGCCGCATGAAGGGGACGCTCTCTGTCTGCCATAAGTTTCGGAAGACATTGTCCGAGCGCTGCCACCAGCGGAAGATTCGCCTCAAACACCAGACGATCACCATCATTGGCTGGTCTGAGAAGAATCTCTGCCTGACTGCTGTGAGGAACACCAAACAAGGAGCGCAGACTTCTGACCTCAGTGATCAGTTTCTGTATCAAAGAAAAACTGCGCACCTCCATACCCGAAAGTTCGGCATCGGCAAGGGGCATCGGCGACAGGGCAATACTCTCATCCGATGAACGCGGCAAAACATGATGCCATATCTCATCAGTAATGAAGGGCATCACCGGATGCAACGCTTTCAGGGTACCCTCAAGCACATAAACGGCCAGACAGACCGCCTCCCGTGCCTCTTCTCTTGTTAGCGATCCGGCAAGCTTCACCTTCAGCGCTTCCAGATACCAGTCGCAGTAATCTCGCCAGAAAAAGTCATGGAGCAGCCTGACAATATCATTCACCCTGAACAGGCTGAAGGCGTTATGATAACGCTCAAGCATACCATTAAACCCGGCAAGAAGCCACTGCTCGGCAAGAGTAAAACTTCCGGAACGAGGATTAAAGTCACGATAAACAGCGGCAAAGTCATCCTGATCACTGAAATACTTCTCGCGCTGCATAAAAACAAGGCGTGACGCATTCCATATTTTCGTCGCAAAATTCCGGCCCAGCTCACACTTCTCCTCCCCGAACAGAACATCCTGGCCGAGAGGAGCAATATAGATGATGGTAAAGCGCAAGGCATCGGTACCATAAGTATCCATCACCTTGATCGGATCAGGGGAATTACCGAGGGACTTTGAAAGCTTGCGCCCCTTCATGTCACGAATAATGCTGGTAAAATAGACATCACGAAAGGGTACCTCTCCCTTGAAATAGAGCCCTGCCATAATCATTCTGGCTACCCAGAAAAAAATGATGTCCGGTCCGGTTACGAGGGTATTGGTCGGATAAAAGGATTTAAGATTGTCATTATCACTCTGTTTGTCCATCCAGCCAAGCGTTGTCAGCGGCCAGAGCCACGAAGAAAACCAGGTATCAAGCACATCGTCATCCTGCACAAGCTTGTCGGTACCGGCAAGATGACAGGCCTCCTGATAAGAAGCAGCCACCCAAACCCTGCCTTCAGTGTCATACCATGCCGGAATACGATGTCCCCACCAAAGCTGGCGTGAGATACACCAGTCCTGGATGTTCTCCATCCAGTGGCGGTAGGTATTAATCCAGTGCTGCGGATGAAAGCGGATTTCACCGTCATTGACAACCTGTAGCGCCTGCTCCGCAAGAGGCTTCATCCTGACAAACCACTGTTCAGAAAGATAGGGCTCTACAACCACATCAGCTCGCTCGGAATAGCCAACATTGTGCTCGTACTCTTCAACACTGACCAGATTGCCAAGTTCGTCGAGATCCCTGAGGATTTTTTCACGGGCATCAAAACGGTCCATGCCGCCATAACCAAACTCATCGGTCATTCTGCCATCTTTACCGACCACAGAAAGAATCGGAAGATTATGACGTTGGGCAACGGCATAGTCGTTGGCATCATGTGCTGGCGTGATTTTCAGTGCACCGGTACCAAACTCAATATCAACATAGTCATCAGCAATAATGGGAATATGCCTTCCTGCAACCGGCACAATGGCAAGCTCCCCAATGAGGTTACGGTAACGGGAATCCTCAGGGTTAACGGCAATGGCAACATCGGCCAGAATGGTTTCAGGTCTGACTGTTGCAATGGTGATATATTCTCCGGGATGGCTGACAAGAGCATACCGCAGGTAAACAAGCTTGTCCTTGCGTGGCTTCATAATCACCTCCTCATCGGAGAGAGCTGTCTGCGATACCGGGCACCAGTTGATAATGCGAGTACCCCGATAGATCAAGCCGTCACGATAAAGCGTAATAAAGGCATTGATAACTGCTTTGGAGGCAGTTTCATCCATGGTAAAGAGGTTACGACGCCAGTCACAGGAGATGCCGAGCCGGCGAAGCTGTCTGAGAATAAGACCACCATACTCGTCCCTCCACTGCCAGACGTGATCAAGAAACTCCTTTCGCCCGAGATCGTGCCGGGTTATTCCCTCTTTTTTCAGTTTTCGCTCCACTACCGTCTGTGTCGCAATACCAGCATGGTCGGTTCCTGGAAGCCACAACGCCTCTTTGCCTGTCATACGGCTGTAGCGGATAAAAATATCCTGCAGTGTATGGTTCAGTACATGGCCCAGCGTAAGACTGCCAGTAACATTGGGCGGAGGCATAAGCACCGTATAAGGCTCTTTTCCCTCTTCGAGCACACGGGAGCTTTCGGCATGAAAACTCCCGATCGCTTCCCAGTGCGCACTTCTCCACCGTTCTTCAACGTCGTGATGGTTATAGCTTTTGTCCAGATTGAACTGCTCGGTCTGATCGCTCATGATAACATCGTTCAGGTTAGTCCTTCTTTTCAGGTATTGGACGTTTTTCGAAAATGGCATCGATAATACCATAATCAAGCGCCTCCTGTGCGTTCATCCAGCGATCCCTTTCCGAATCCTCCCGTACCTGCGACACATCCTTGCCAGTATGTTTGGAAAGCAGTTCGTCAAGCAACGTGCGAATCTTCTCTATTTCCCGAGCCTGAATAACGATATCAGTCTCCTGTCCATGCGCACCACCGGAGGGCTGATGAATCATAATCCTTGAATGGGGAAGTGACGCTCTTTTTCCTTTTGCTCCGCTGGCAAGAAGAAATGCACCCATGCTTGCTGCCATACCCACACACACTGTTGATACTTCCGGACGGATATACTGCATGGTGTCATATATGCCGAGACCGGCTGAAACACTGCCACCAGGAGAGTTGACATAGATATAAATATCCCGTTCCGGATCTTCAGATTCGAGAAAAATAAGCTGGGCCATAATCAGTCCAGCCACATGCTCGTCAATACCGCTTCCGAGAAAGATAATGCGTTCACGCAAAAGCCTTGAAAAAATATCAAAAGCACGCTCGCCGCGTCCTGAAGTTTCTATAACCATAGGGACAAGAGAGTTGGTAATCCCCTGCTCTATAGCGCCTGAGTACATTTTTCTGGCATGGTGCTCAAAACCAAAATTAATATTTGCCATAACTATCCTGTTGTTTGAATATTGGAAAGTCGTTAAAACCAGATCGGCACAAAATATGCCCTGCCCGGGAAGCTCAACTGGAACTTCTGATACTGATTGTCAAAATACGCAGTGACAACAATAAATCAAGACTTCCCGTTTCAAATAGCAAAAAAAGAGAGTTATCCAATCTTGAGTGAGACGAAGGAAAATGGAGTCATTTCCGCTATATTTCAGCCTGAACAAACATCAAATCGTTGAGGAATATGCAAGTACGCCTTATTTCAGTCACCTCTCCGCTCATTCAGGTAGAGAACCAGACACTCTCCCCAGAAGGGCTGATTGCCTACTGTGCACGTGTTTCGAGTCCCCATCAGGAGACGCTGGATTATGAAAAGCTGCTTGCCTACTGTATTGCACACAAGCATTGGAGCGTCTTTGAAATGGTTGATATGACGGTGGAAATTGTGACGTCAAGAGCCATTTCACCACAGATTCTCCGTCATAAAAGTTTTCAGTTCCAGGAATTTTCTCAACGGTATGCCAAAGCTCAGGAGATTGAGCGATACCAGCCAAGGCGCCAGGACAGCAAAAACCGGCAGAATTCCCTTGATGATCTTGATGAAACAACCATACAGTGGTTTGATGAGGTGCAGGACCGTATTGCCCGAATAGCGCTTGAGGAATACAACCTGGCGCTTGAAAAAGGTATTGCGAAGGAGTGCGCAAGAGTGCTCCTGCCACTGGGCACTCAAACAAAACTTTATATGAAAGGCTCAATAAGAAGCTGGATCCACTACCTGGAGGTACGAACCGATAAAAGCACACAACAGGAACACCGGGAAATTGCCATTGAGATAAAAAAGATTTTCATGGCACAATTCCCGGTTACGGCTGCAGCGCTTCACTGGAGTTAGACCTTGAGCATACCGAGCAGAGTAACCAGCTCGTTTTTCAGATCCCTTCGGGAGATAATGCGATCAAGAAAGCCATGTTCAAGCAGAAACTCAGCTCGCTGAAACCCTTCGGGCAAATCTCTTTTGATGGTATCCCTGATCACTCTGGGACCGGCAAAACCTATCAGGGCTTTCGGCTCACTGATATTGATATCGCCAAGCATGGCAAAAGAGGCGGTGATACCTCCCATTGTCGGATCGGTAAGCAGAGAGATATAGGGCAGTTTCCTCTCACTGAGACGGGTAAGCCGGGCTGCGGTTTTAGCCATCTGCATCAGACTGAAGGCGCCTTCCATCATCCGGGCTCCACCTGACTGGGAAATAACAAGAAGAGGAGCATTCAGCTCAAGCGATTTATCAACAGCACGCGCAATTTTTTCACCAACAACAGAACCCATTGATCCTCCGATAAATCCAAAATCCATGGCTGAAACAACCAGGGGAGTACTGCCGCACTCTCCATAAGCATTTCGACATGCCTCGGTTTTTCCATTCTTTTCAATAGTATCATGAACCCTGTCGGGATATTTCTTAGTATCGGTAAAGCTGAGAGGATCAGCAGAACGGAGGTTATCGTCAAACTCGATGTACTTGTCGCCGTCGAAAAGAATCGAAAAATATTTATAGGGAGATATCCGGAAATGGTGACTGCATTCCGAACAGGTGTAAAAGTAATCTTCAAGCTGCTTTTTGTGAAGCATCGCTCCGCACTCTTCACATTTCCACCACAATCCTTCCGGCATATCCCGCTTGTCGGTTGGACGTATTGAGGGTTTTACCCGATTAAACCATGCCATGTTTACAATGAAGAGTAAAGGTTATACATTAAACCTCAAGATATGAAGTCCACAGGAGATCTCAAAAACGGTCTGTATAAAACCTTTTATAACGACTTTATAAACGAGGAGCACCACCTTTGTTGAACGTCAGAACAATTTTCTGCATAGCCGCACTACTCATCGCCACTCTCCTCACGGAAATGACGACACGACTTGAAGCTGTGGCCTCACCGACTGCACTGGTCTATCCCGACACCCTTAAACTTCCCCTGCGGCGCTATACTCTGTTCCACTTCATGAGGCCTGCCAGAAAAACCGTCGGTCTTGCACTTTCAGGAGGGGGGGCTAACGGTCTTTCACAAATTGGCATCCTCAAGGCTCTTGATGAAGAGGGAGTCCCCGTCGATTATATTGCCGGTACAAGCATGGGCGCCGTTATTGGAGGGCTCTACTCTTGCGGATACAGTCCAAAGGAACTTGAAGAGATCGCCCATACTCTTCCCTGGCAATCAATTCTTTCACTCCATGATAATTATACCCGTTCAAACATTTTTCTTGAACAGCAACGAATCCGCGACCGGGCATCACTGGCCATCCGTATTGAGAAGCTGAAACTTCTTCTCCCTAAATCGCTTAACTCCGCTCAGGAGATGACCGGAACTCTCGACCTTTTGGCATTGAACGCTCTCTATAATGCTTCCGGCAATTTCTCTGCTTTTCCGATCAATTTCAGGGCAATTTCGACCGATCTTGTTTCAGGAAAGCGTATAGCACTTACGAGCGGCTCACTGTCAGAAGCAATCCGGGCCAGTAGTACTATTCCGATTCTTTATGAACCGATCATCCGTGACGGTTACCAGTTGGTTGATGGCGGGCTCGTCGCAAATCTTCCTGTCGATGAACTCGAAGCATTCAATACTGACTATAAAATTGCTGTCGATACGCACGGCAGCATGTATACAACGGGCGACGAACTTGATCTCCCCTGGAAATCCGCCGATCAGGCGATGACCATCCTCACAAAATTGCAGTATCCTGCACAGCTTGCAAAAGCTGATCTTGTGATAACTCCTGAACTCCGCAACCATAAAGCTACCGATTTTTCAGATATCAAGGCTCTTGTTGACGCTGGATATGCCAAAGGAAAAGGTATTGCAGAAACGATAAAGCTCAGTATAGAAAAAAAGAGTTCACGAAATATTGCTATCGGAACTTATACCAAAACGTTCCTGTTTCCACAAGAAAATCCGGAGTATAACCTTGTTGCCTCGACCATTATCCACAATGCAACAAACCTTGACAAAACCTTCCAAAAGTTGCTGGCCACAGATCTCTTTACCAGAGTCTCTGCCGAACTTGATCATCTCCATAAAAAAATAATTTTTCACCTTGACCCACTTCCCTGCATAAAAAAAGTAACCGTGACAGGAGGGCCTCCCGCAGCACTATCACCTGAAGAGATTGAACACTGTTTCAGCCCCGTAACGAAAACGTTTTATACGAATACTTCAGGAACAAAAGCCCTTGAAGCACTGATAAAAGAATATCGCAGACATGGATACTGCCTTGTCACTGTCCAAAGCTGCTCCCTGAACGACGGCACCCTGCACGTCAACGTTTCTTCTGGAAAACCGGCCGGTATCGAGATCCGCAGAGACAAAAATATCACCGGCCTTACTCCTGTAATGAGGGAAATTAAAATTGATACCACTCAGGCTCTCCGCATACAGAAGGCTGAAGAGTCTGTCAATAATCTTTACGAAACGGGGAGCTTCAAACGTGTCTCCATTTTCGCAAAACCACCTGCAGCCTCTGTACCTGACAGCAATCCCCTGATCAACTTATCTCTTGAAGAAAAACCCCCTTCAGTGCTCCGGCTCGGATTGCGCTATGATGAAACAAGCAACGCCCAGTTCCTCGTCGATGTGAGAAACGAAAATCTCGGTGGAACAACCAACTCAGTCGGGGGCTGGCTGAAAGCAGGAAGAAAAGGTTCCGTAGTTAATCTTGAACTTAATATGCCAAGGATAGGTGAGTCCCACTTCACGATGGCTTCACGTCTTTTTTATGACGAGCATGTTTTTGAACATCGCGATGTTTCAGGGACTCTGAATAATTACGGAATCCAGAAGTACGGTATCGGCAACGCTTTCGGCACAAGAATCAGAAAAAACGGTCAGTTGATTGCCGAAATCACCCTGCAAAACGCCCAATCCTGGGCTGAAAAGGATAACCTTGCAGCGCTGAGCACCGCAAATAACACGATGCTCTCCGTCGGCACACAATTTACCCTTGATTCGAGAAACAACTCATTGACCCCAACTTCGGGAACGTATACAAACATCAAGTATTCAGTGACTCCGGCACTCTTTGACAATCATAATATTTTCTGGCAGGTATCAGGTAATCACGAAGAAAATATCCCGCTCACAGGCAAAACAACCCTGCAGCTTTCGGGGCTTTTCGGCCTGAGCAGCAGCAAGATGCCGTTATCAGAGAAATTTTTCCTTGGGGGCCCTGGAACACCCTACAGCCAGCGTTTTATAGGGTTGAAAGAAAACGATCTTCCCTGCAATAATATGGCGGCTGCAGGAATACATCTTGGCTACAAGCCATCAGTCGCCATTCTCTTTCCTACATCGCTGCTCCTGCATTACAATGTCGGCAATGTCTGGGAAAATCTGGACGACATCTCCTCTGCTCACCTTATTCACGGTATCGGAACAAGCCTGATATGGGAAACTCCTCTTGGGCCGGCAATGTTTACCGTTTCAAAAGCGTTCCCTTTTCTTGCAGAAGCAAGTAATACAGCTTCCACCTCCCTGAAATTTTCAGAGACCATTTATTATTTCAGTATTGGTCATAACTTTTGAGCAGAACTTTTTTGTACTTTTACGCACGAGTCAAATCCAAAACACCGCGAGACATCAGACACGGCACATTCCTATAATACACGAACACAACAAAGCATGGACACACTGCAAAAACCTCATATACTTGTCTGCAATGATGACGGCATTGAAGGGGAGGGAATCCATGCGCTTGCGGCTGCGATGAAAAAAATCGGCAGGGTTACCGTCGTTGCGCCTGCTGAACCTCACAGTGGCATGAGCCATGCCATGACCCTGGGGACTCCCTTAAGAATCAAAAAGTTTTTGAAAAATGGCCGGTTTTTTGGATACACCGTTTCAGGAACACCGGTCGACTGCATCAAGGTTGCTTTAAGCCATATCCTACAGTCAAAGCCTGATCTTATTGTCTCAGGCATTAATTACGGAAGCAATACCGCAACAAACACTTTATATTCGGGAACAGTAGCGGCCGCACTTGAGGGAGCTATCCAGGGAATAACCTCTCTGGCATTTTCGCTGACAACTTATGAAAATGCTGATTTTACCTACGCAGGCAAATTTGCCCGTAAACTGGCAAAAAAAGTGCTTCTGGAAGGACTGCCTCCCGATACCATTCTTTCCGTCAATATTCCGAATGTAGCAGAATCTCTGATTGCCGGAATCATGATCACTGAACAGGGGCGTTCGCGTTGGGAAGAAGATGCCATTGAACGAAACGATATGTTCGGCAACCCCTACTACTGGCTGAATGGCACCCTGCGTCTGCTTGATGATACCCTGCACAAAGATGAATTCGCTGTTCGGCACAATTATGTTGCTGTTACCCCGCTTTCTTGCGATCTGACCAATAACAGCACTATCAGTACTCTTGAACAATGGAACCTGCAAAAATAAAACCGTGAACACCTTTCTCCTTGACTACAAAAATATTCTGACGCCAAAAAAAGGATTCTCAAAGCTTTTCCGTGACTATACATCAGACGGCCCCGAACGGGACAAACTGATTTCAGAATGTTTTCACCTTGATGACCAAAAAGAGGCAGATTACTACCGACAACTTGGATTGCTTGGTTTGAGAACGTTTGATCGAGAAACTCTTGTTCGGCTTCTCTCGCGGCAAAACAGCCGCTGGGGAGGCACTGCACGCCAGCTAAGGGAGATTGAAAAGCTCCGCTCACCACGATGTATGGTCATAGTGACCGGACAGCAACTCGGATTGTTTACCGGCCCACTCTATACAATTTATAAAGCGCTCAGCGCCATTATTTTTGCCGAACGCCAGAAAGCGCTCTTTCCCGAATACGATTTTGTCCCGATCTTCTGGCTCGAAGGAGAAGACCACGACTATGAGGAATCGGCCCACACTGCCATTTTTTCTGAAAATCAGGTTGTCCACTTCAATCAGGAGCCCTACAGGCGTATGCTGGAACAGATGGTTGCCAACACCTGCTTCGGTGAAGAGATCAGCAGGACCGTTGATGAGTTTCTCCGGCTCTTGCCTGATTCCTCCCACAAGCAGAGTGTTTCGGATATTCTCACGGAGTGTTATTATCCGGGGAGCACCTTTGAGATAAGCTTTGCAAACACCATGATGCGGCTCTTCAGAGAACAACCGCTGATCCTGCTTTCGAGTCAGGATCCTGAGTTCAAGAGACTTTCGACCAGCATCTTTATGCGAGAGCTCTCATCCTCGCCTGCATCATCCTATAATGTCGTTTCGCAAAGTACCCATCTGGAAAATCTCGGCTACACTGCACAGACAAAACCAAGAGCTGTCAATCTTTTTTATATCAACCATCATGGACAACGACAAAAAATAGAGCAGGCTTCCGAAGACTCTTTCTCAATTGTACCCGACAAACAGCACTATTCAAAGCACCAGATGCTCGAACTGTGCCAGGATCATCCGGAGCAGTTCAGTCCCAATGTTGTGCTCCGACCGATTGTTCAGGACTACGTCCTGCCTGTGTTTGCCTGCATAGCGGGCCCGGGTGAAATAAGCTACCTCGCTCAGTACCGTAAAAATTACGAGCACTTTGGAATCTCTATGCCGTTTATTATCCCAAGGGGAAGCTTTACCCTTGTTGAACCAAAAATAAGCCGGATCATGGACCGACTGCTCCATGTCATCGGAAAACCCGGATTTTCACGGAAGCAGATTTACCTTGCTGTATTCGGTGACCTTCAACAGTTGAAAAAAAATGCTGTTGGGATCGCTGAAAACCCTCAGCTTGACGCACTGTTCGAAAAAACAAAGGAGGAAATTCAGCGGACGTTTGCCTCTCTCGGACCAGTGCTTGCCAAGATAGACCCCACCCTTGAGCCGCTTCTTGCCGCATCATCCGTCCAGTCGGCTAAAATTGTCGAAACTCTTGAACAAAAAACATGGAAGGCCAGCAGGCGCAAACACGAAGAGCTGCTTGAGCAGATTCTGAAAGCAGAAACCGCACTTTTTCCGGAAGGAATGCCTCAAGAACGGTTGGTGAATATTTTTTATTATCTCAACAAATACGGGATGGAACTGATCGACACCCTGAAGAATTTGCTGAACGGACATTCAACTGAAGCCCATATCATTGTGGAGCTTTAGACAAACAGAGATCCTTTTGTTCGTCACTCTCCTTTTGCAACAGGTGACAGCAGTTACAAACAATACGATGAAGGTCGGCGGATGACGCCTCTTCACAAATTGTTTTAACCGCAGCCTCAATCTCCTTGCGATAGCTCCTGCTCTTCAGAGATTGCATACCACGTTTTTTATGAATATACTGAGAGATTGCGGCAGGGGTAACACCAAGTTTCTTTGCCGCCTGCGACTGAGTCATTCCGGTTTTTACAAGCTCTATAGCAAGATCCGCCCTGATTTGAGGAAGATAGTACCACACCGCTTTTTCACAGGGAAATATCACGATAACACTCTTTTACGTTAACAGGAAAAAATACAAGAAACTCATTCAGGGTTTTCCGGAAATAATGACTCTTTCATTTAAATCAATTGCAAGCTGGTCTATTGTTGTACTGATACTCATGCAGTTTGTGCCACTCAAACGCATCAACCCACCGGTAGTTTCTGACATCCAACTCCCCGGTTTCATAAAAAGCTCATTGAAAAAAGCCTGCTATGACTGCCATTCAAATGAAACCCGATGGGATACCATTGCCTACATAGCTCCGGCATCATGGTTGGCCTCAACTATAGTGGCTTCAGGCAGAAATGTCCTGAATTTTTCAGAATGGAATATTCAGGACATAGCGAACAACAGAAAAAAAACAACTGAAATCAAAAAGGTGATTTCGGAAAGATCTGCTCATCAACAGCTCTATTACTTATGGAAGCCGGAAAATCATCTCAACGATACGGAAAGAATAACGCTTCAGCTATGGCTTCACCAACAAGGGCAATAACAAGAGTCTTTCCTTAAAAATTCAGCGAATAACCATCAGGGTAAAACCTTTTAATTATTGCAATTACCTCTTCAGGGCTATCTTCAAGGTAAATAAATTCAAGATCGGCAGCATTGATATAGCCCCTCTCCTTCTGCATGGTCTCCTGAACCCATCGGTAAAAGCCCTCCCAGTAACTTTTGCCAACCAATATAACCGGAAACCGTTCACTCTTCCCTGTGTATATAAGCGTAATAGCTTCAGATATTTCATCAAGTGTACCAAAGCCGCCCGGCAAAGCGATGAATGCCTGTGCGTATTTTATGAACATAACCTTGCGCACAAAAAAATACTGAAAACTCACCAGTTTGTCGTGATCAATAAATTGATTTGGCTGCTGCTGGTTTGGAAGTTTGATATTGAATCCAATGGAGGCTCCGCCAGCGTTTTGAGCGCCCTTGTTTGCCGCCTCCATAACACCCGGTCCCCCTCCTGTTATCACTGAAAACCCTTCTGCAGCAAGGAGACTGCCAAGCTTTTCAGCAAGAAGGTACTCCGGGCTTCCGGCATGGACCCTTGTAGAACCAAAAACGGAGACGGCAGGGCCTGCATCAGACATCATTTCAAAACCGCTGACAAATTCCGCCATAATTTTGAACACTCGCCATCCGTCAGCCATGAAATCACTTTCGCGGTGCACACCGGCATGCGGCGGAACACCATCCCCTCTTTTCTCATTCTCTGTCCCTGAAGGACGGCGATAAATATCCATACACTCACATCCTCTGAATCAACTACTACAGTTCAAGAAAATTCCTTATAATTTTTTTCCCCTCAGCAGTCATGATGGATTCGGGATGAAACTGGACTCCATAAAGCATAAACTGCTCAGAATCCATACCCATGATCACTCCGTCCTCAGTCCATGCCCGAAGAACAAGCGTCTCTGGAAGTGTTGCCCGTTCCACAATGAGAGAATGATACCTTGTGGCCAAAAAAGGATTATCAACACCCCTGAAAATCCCGCAGTTGTCATGATAAACCAGTGAGGTCTTGCCATGCATAATATTGGATGCCCTCACGACGTTTCCTCCAAGAGCGGCACCGATCGACTGATGCCCAAGACAAACACCGAGTACTGGAATCCTGCCTTTGACAGCATGAATCAACGGCACAGAAACGCCTGCATCGGAAGGAGTACCTGGACCGGGAGAAATAACAATTTTTGAGGGAGCAAGTGCTACGATTTCATCGACAGAAAGCTCGTCATTACGGTATACCTCAACGGTTTCCCCGGTCTCACCGATATACTGCACCAGGTTATAGGTAAAAGAATCATAGTTATCAACAACAAAAATCATGTAGCCATACTTAAGAGTTATACAAAGAGACGATCCGACCTCTCAAATCCTGCAACGAAACGGAACATCGACTCATAGGCGCTGCTCATGGTAACCTTGCGTCGCGCCATTACCTTCCTTGCAGTTTCAACCGCTTTTTCAATATCATAGTCCTCAAAACCTCCACTACCACCCCACGAAAAAGAGGGTACCTCTTTGGAAGGAAACCCCCCGCCAAAAATATTGGCCCCTGTACCTACCACAGTTCCGGTATTGAACATTGAATTGATTGAACTTTTGCTGTGGTCACCCATTAAAAGCCCGAGAAACTGTAATCCTGTCACCTTTAACTGGCCATTAATGAGCAGGTTTATCTGACTATAATTATTCTTGAGGTCGCTCGTATTGGTACCCGCACCAAGATTACTCCAGGATGAGATATAAGAATGACCAAGAAAGCCGTCATGCTGCTTGTTGACAAACGGTTCAAGAAGAGAATCCTCGACTTCACCACCCACTTTGGATGCCATCCCTATAGCAACATTGCTGTATAATTTTGCACCGATTTTAGCCCTCGACCAGGGAGCAAGAAACACATTTTGCATCAGCACCGCCTGCGGCTCAACAATCGCTCCGACCCCGACAGCGACAAATCCTTCCTCTGCATCAAGAACCGCTCCAGCCCGAACAACAGCTCCTGGAGCAACATAGATATTCGAACGATTAATCATGGAAACTGATGGATGCACCTCTCCCTCAAAACGCCCAAGCTCAAGCGTTTCAGCATCCCGTAAAATCTCGTCAGCATGAAAAGCCGTCACATCCCAAAGATTATCGATAACCCTGAACCCTGTTACGGCTTCTGTAACAAGCTGTCCAGCAAGAATGGAGGTATCAAAAAGGTCCGGCATCAAACCCTCGTCAGTAGTAAAAAGAGAGCTGTCCACTCTTGCAAACAGCAGATTATCACCCTGTACATAAGCCGTCCCGGAATCAAAAGCACCTTCTATAATCACTCTGGCTGCCGCTTCATCACACACTATACGTCCATTGACAAGCAAAACCTCTTTTTCTTCGATTCGATTGACGGTATATTCAGGGTGCTGTTCAGCATAAAAAGAGGCAAGATAGCGACGAAGATGCCAGGTAAGCGTCACACGCCCTCTCGTCGAATGCTCAAGCTTTTCCTGAAGTGAACGAAAACCGGTATAAAGTCCGTAAACAGGTTTAAGATTGACAAGAGGCATCAATTCCCGAACCCTGGTATCTTCAAACACAATAACCTGCATAGTCCCCATACCTTCTTTATTACCTGTTATTTTCGGCTATCACCTTAAAAATCGTTCACAAAGCCAAGACTGAATATATAAAAAGCCGGGAATATGACATTCCATCCTCATTACCAGATTTATCTCCACTGTTTTTGTGAACAAAATGCGGTTTGCAACGTAAAAAAAGGGGACAACGCCTTGTTTACCTCCTGTTTTTTAAAGTAGCCATTGTTAATTATATTTTAGCTAAGTACTTTTATTATTTTAAATAACGAATCGAATACAATCAGTATCGTTATAACACACGCTCCACGGCAATGGAACCACAAAAACAACCAAAAGTTACAACAACCCAAAAAAGCCACTGGAAATGTCATCACCCTGCCGCAGAGTATACCAAATGGATGAGTGTGATTGATGACAATATCGTCCACACCTGGATTGATGTGGAAAGAAAATCAGATATTATTCTGGACTTCATGGATGTCGAGCTCTTGCAGGTTGTGCTCACTGAATCTGATCTTCTGAGCAGGCAGTTTCACATCCTGTTTGATCTTGCCCATATCTCCGACATTACCTTCAACTACAAAAGGGCGATTACCAATCTCTTTTTTAACTGGAGTCCAATCCTCGGGGTTATAGGGTTTTACAATATTCCGGAATCCATGCGCATAATCGTGGAAACGTTTGCTGCAGTTGCTCCTCAAAATATTTGCGTCATAATGGACAAAACCTATGAAAAAAGCATTGAAAATATAAGAGCATTTAAAGCAGGGAAACTTGCCGCACGAGAACCAGAGGCCGAGAACAACAACCTGCAAGCGTTAAATAGAAAGTTTCTGGAAAGCGTCGCAAGAATTTCCTGGCTTAATATGCTTGACCAGAGCATAACCATGCCTCCCGATGGTCACCCGTATTATTCTTTTTTCAAGGCAATAGATTCCCTGCGATCAGACCTTATCGAAAAAGAACGAGAACAAGAGAACGAAGTTCAACTGCTTAAAAAAGACTTTGAACATCGAATAACCCAACTGGTTATAAAAATGAATGCACAAGCGGAGGTAAACAACAAATCCGCTGGCGAAAGAGAGAAAGAAATAGCCGATCTTACAAAAAGAATCAAGACCCAGGAGATGGAACTGGCAAGAGTTTCGACAGTCATTGCTGACAAAAAAAGAGGAGTGCGCAACCTTCTTGAAAAGATATCCTCAGTTGACATTGATCCCGGCGTAAAAAGAGCTCTGACCAATTCGTGCTTGAGCCTTATCGAGAAGGAAGTAATCGAAAAACAACTGAACAGAGAGACCACTGAGTCCGATTCGATTTTTTTATCCAAACTGCAGAAAAAATTTCCCAACCTTAACCAGCGAGAATTGAGAATCAGCCTGCTGGTCAAGTTGAACTATGGCACCACGGAGATTGCCAGTTCCATCGGTTTATCAACCAGAGGAATGGAAAGCATACGCTACAGAATTCATAAAAAGCTGGGCCTTGGAAAACACCAGTCAATCAAGACCTTTCTCTCAGAACTCGATATAACAGAACACACTCTATAACACCTGAAGTCCCTTTGAAACAACCGAAATCATAATCCTGCCACACATGCCGTCATACACCTCTCCGTCCATGTGCATGACATCCGGATTCTCAAGCATCACCTCCACCGCCTTCGCTTTACAGTATATAACCTGTGGATCAGTGATATGGATCCCAAAGAGATATTTATAAACATAGCGAAAAAATTCATGTTTTGGCACTGCCTTGAGAATACAGACATCAAGCAATCCGTCTGACAACTCGGCGTCTGGAGCTATCCTGAATTTTCCCCCCTCAATTTTTCCGTTTAAAACCGAAAAGGCAAAAACAGGCTCGTGAAGCTCCAGAAAAGAGTCCTCCAGAGTAATCTTAATACCCATGGTCAAGGGCTTATAATCAAAAAGCACGCGAAAAAGAGCATAAACGTAACCAAGCTCTCCTTTTAACCAACTCGTCCGTTTAACACTCTTTGCAACGCGTCCGGTAAAACCGATACCAAGAGAATTGATAAAAAACCGATGATCAGTATCATAAGAAACGCTCCCGATATCAACGCTTCTGTTTTTCGCCTCAAATAAATGAGTGATGCCTGAGTGCAAACTGTTTTGGGGATGCAATGTTTTGATAAAATCGTTTGCGGAACCAAGAGGTACAATCCCGATCGTTACACCTTCTCCAGCAACAGCATTGACCACGTCATGAAGCGTTCCATCTCCTCCGCACGCAATAATACAAATGCCCTCCCTTTTCTCGGAACGGGCGATATCTCCCGCATGACCAGCATAAGTTGTCGTGAACAGTGCAGAGTCTGTCCTACCTGATACCTGTGCTTTAAGCCATTCTGTCTTGCGCGAAGCACGACCTTTATCGGCTGCGGGATTAAAAATAAAAATGTAACGCAAAAAGTTATTCATCATGCTGTAAACTGAAAAAAACACGCCCTATAAATAAAGTGACTATACAGTAATTGTGGTGTTAAAGTAGTCCTGCAATGAATTTATTCCAGAAAAAAATGACAAATCACATCCAAAAAAAAATTTACCAAAGTATAAAAGAAAGAAAAAAAGTGTTTTCACGCAGAATTACGAATATTTTTTTGCGTTTCTGTAAAAAAAAACAAATATTACTGTTATGAACACGTCAGCTCTTAAACAAGTGTAATCAAGGAAGAATACAGTAAAAATAGCTATGAAAGTACTATTAATTTGCGTACTTTGCTTGTAGATGAAGTTGTGTTTTGATTGTTATGGTCAATTATCAGGAAATGATGACTTGACTTTTTCATAAGAACGTATTTGGAACCAATTAAAAAAATGGAGGTAACAGAGGTAGGTAAGTAAAGCTGGATAAATATTCCAGCAGAAAGATCAAGAATATAAAACCCATAATGTGAAATATAGCTTTGGATAGCCCGGTATTCTAGAGTGCTGTTACAGGAACATACCGGTTTCACAAGTCTTAACAGCGTAAAGATGATATCATAAATTGAATAACCCGGATGATTAATACAATGCACGCACAAACAGAACAGAACAAAAAATCTTCTACGGAGTACGAAAAAGAGATCGGTGATCTTAAGGTAAGAATTGCAAATCAGGATTTGGAGCTGACAAGAGTTTCAACGGCAATCGCTGAAAAAACAACATCGTTACGTAATCTCCTTGACCAAATACATGCCCTTGAAATCGACAGCAGCGTCAAAAGAATGATGACCGATTC
Source organism: uncultured Chlorobiaceae bacterium (assembly GCA_903836465.1). Lineage (GTDB taxonomy): Bacteria > Bacteroidota > Chlorobiia > Chlorobiales > Chlorobiaceae > Chlorobium. The sequence goes on along the minus strand of CAILRB010000035.1, from coordinate 91,465 downwards.
ATGCTTGAGTCTGATAGAAACCGAGACCATTGAAAAGCGGCTGAATATCGAATTGACTGAGTCCGATTCAGTTTTCTTGTCGAAGTTACAGAAAAAACATGCCAACCTTAACCAGCGTGAGCTAAGAATAAGTCTGCTGGTCAAATTGAATTACGACACAAAAGAGATTGGCCGCTCTGTAGGCATATCGACAAGAGGAATGGAGAGCATCCGCTACAGAATGCATAAAAAACTTGGCCTTGGCAAACATCAGTCAATCAAGACCTATCTTTCAGATCTTGCAGTAGCATCTTGACCTGTACCGGAGAGTTGATACTCAATCAAAAAGCCTCTGGCTTCTGACGAAGCCGGGGCTTTTTCTTTTAAACACGCTCAAAGGGAAAAACTCTTGATGTTGACAAACTCGCAGATACCATAACGAGAGAGCTCACGACCATATCCTGACTCTTTCACCCCCCCAAATGGCAGCCGTGGATCTGATTTTACCGAACTGTTGATAAAACAGTTCCCTGTCTCAAGTTGATCTCCTACAGCAAGAGCCCGGTCAATATTCCGGGAGAAGACCGCAGATCCCAGGCCATAAGGCGTATCGTTTGCTATACGTATTGCATCATCATCATCCAGAGCTTCAATAATCACGGCAACCGGGCCAAAGGTCTCTTCATCGTACGCTGGCATTCCCTTCCGCACTCCCGTGAGCAGTGTTGGAGGATAGAAAAATCCTTTTCTTGAAGGAATTTCGCCACCACAAAGCAATCGGGCTCCCTGAGAAACACTTCCAGAAACCTGAGTGTGCAGTTGGTCGCGAAGATCGAGGCGCGCCATCGGACCAATGTCAACCGTTGCATCAAACGGATCGCCCATCACCGAAGCCTCAAAGCTCTGCAGAAGCAGGCGTTCAAACTCCCTGATGACTGAAGATTGCACAATAAAGCGCTTTGCGGAGATACAGCTCTGTCCGCAGTTGAGAAGCCGCGCCGCTGCACAGATGGCAACCGCCTGTGGAATATCAGCATCATCAAGTACAAGATAGGGGTCACTGCCTCCAAGCTCCAAAACACTTCTTTTTATGGCCCTCCCCGCCTTTGCTGCAACAGCACGACCAGCGGCGGTACTTCCGGTCACCGAAACACCCTGGATGGCGGGATGATCAATCATGAAACCAGTCAACCGGTCAACATCTTCGAGATCTATATGCACTGCTCTGTACAGATGTTCAGGAAAACCTGCTTCCCGGAAAAGCTCTTCGATAGCAATGGCTGAACCGGTAACACTCGGAGCATGCTTGACGATAATGCCATTACCAGCCATTATTGCCGGAGCGGCAAATCGAAACACCTGCCAGAAGGGAAAATTCCACGGCATGATGCCAAGCACAAGACCGATAGGTTCAAAGGTAACCAAACCTCGAACTTCCCCATCCAGCAGGCTTTCCTCCTGTTTTAAATATTGTTCCGCGTTGTCGGCATAAAAATCGAGGACCCAGGCTGACTTGACCACTTCAGCCACCGCCTGTGCAAAGGGCTTGCCCATTTCGCGACTGATAAGGGCGGCATGACGCTCTTTCTGTTGGCGCATGAGCTCAGCCAAGCCTCTCATCAGTGTGCTACGATCCTCTAATAAGACCTTTTTCCATGAAAGAGCATCTCTGCGGGATGCCTGCAGGATCTCTTCAATCTCGTCAAGTGTCATGGCCTGATACTCAGCAATCGGCTCTTCTGTCGCAGGATTAACAGTAACAATCATTGGTATTAACAGTTCATGATGAAAAAAATTAATCGATGCTTTCATAGATCGCAAGATAACTCTCGAAACGGTCGGGATCAAGACGACCAGCCTCCACCGCCCTCATAATCCCGCACCCGGGCTCTACGGTATGAGAACATGAAGAGTAACTACACTCCTGCATCAATGAAAGAAACTCCCTGAAATAGAAGCGCAGATTTTCACGGGTAATTCCGGAAAGATTGAACTCCCTGATCCCCGGGGTATCGATGATATATCCACCCTTTGGCAGAGCAAGCATAACAGAATTTGTGGTCGTATGCAGCCCTTTTCCTGTCTTCATATTGGTTTCACCCGTACGAAGCCGATCTTGTTGACCGGAGAGCTGATTAATCAAGGTTGACTTTCCGACACCGGAGTGACCACTGAACGCTGAAAGTTTCCCGGCCAGCGCCTTTCGAAGGAGCCCCATACCACGATTCTCTTCAGCGCTGGTATAGACAACCCTGTAACCAAGCGCCTTATAGGGCTTCATCAACGTACGGGTCTCCTTTGAATCCTCAAGATCCATCTTGTTGACCACAATCACGGTCTCCATCTCCTCTGATTCCGCAAAAACGAGATAACGATCAATCAAACGGGTACTGAGAGGAGGATCAAAGGCCGAAACAACAACGACCAACTGATCAATATTGGCGGCTATCACCTGAACCTTCTCCTTGCTTCTGTTCCGGCGGACATCCCTTTTTCTGGTCAGCGCACTTTGGCGAGGCAGCACCAGTGTAATTGCCGCTTCATGCAACGCTGTTCCGGTTTCAATGACCTTCAGCTCAACCCGGTCTCCGACAGCAACGAGCGTCGAGTCACCATTCTCCGTTTTCGTTCCAGGAAAAGTACGGCACCGATACTCGGTTCCATTTTCGGAGATGACAACATAAGAGGCGCCGGATACCTCCATGACCATACCGCCAGGCACTCCTTCATGATCTCTGTTCATAGACTGTCGCGACACCCATTGCTTTGTTTACAGGGAGCACTCAAGACTTCCCTTTTCTTAAAAATTCACACCAGACTATCCAATATCAGCCAGAGAAAAACGGTCGTGGTACTGACGCAGATAACACTCACGTATCAGGACATGTTCCGCTGACCGCAACTGCCCATCCTGTTCAACAAGAGCAAAGGCGGCAGACCTGGCCGACTGCATGATAGCATAATCCGTGTTCAGATCGGCAATTCTCAACCCGCTCAAGGTGCCGGACTGCTCTTTTCCGAGAATATTGCCCGCTCCTCTTATTTTTGCATCAATTTCCGAGATAACAAAACCGTCATTGGTTGACTCCATCGCCCCAAGTCGTTCACGGGCATCCGCCGTCATTTTTGCATAAAGCAGAAAGCAGGAGGATGGGTGCTCTCCACGGCCAACCCGTCCCCTGAGCTGATGCAACTGGGCAAGACCAAACCGCTCAGCATACTCAATAACCATAACCGTGGCATTTGGAACATCAACCCCGACTTCAATGACTGTGGTGCCAACCAGCAGATCAATCTCCCCTTGCCTGAACTGCTCCATCACCCTCTCCTTTTCATCCGGAGTCATCTGTCCATGAATCAATCCAAGGCGGAGATCTGGAAACACTGAGGCAGAAAGCTCATGATAACTTTCTACCGCTGCTTTCAGATCCATTTTTTCAGACTCCTCAACAAGCGGATAGACAATATAACCCTGTCTTCCTTCCGCAATTTGTGAGCGTAGAACATCATACACCTTCATTTTTTCCTTTTCCGACCTCAGGAAGGTCTTGATCGGCCTTCTTCCCACCGGCTTGTCACGAATAACCGAGACATCAAGATCACCAAAAACACCCATGGCAAGGGTTCTCGGAATCGGTGTAGCTGTCATCAGGAGCACATGGGGATTGATCGCCTTTTCCTGAAGTGCCTTGCGCTGCAACACCCCGAAGCGGTGCTGTTCGTCGATAATAACCAGTCCAAGATTAGCATAGCTGACGCCATGCTCAATCATGGCATGGGTGCCAATCACACAATGCAGCTCTCCGGAGCTGAGAGCATCAAGAATCGCCTGACGGGCTTTTTTCCCCTGCTTGCCCGTCAGAATTCCAACCTGCAACCCAAGAGGAGTAAAATAACGTTTCATGACCAGATAGTGCTGCACCGCAAGAATTTCTGTCGGAGCCATAAATGCCGACTGCAGTGCATTGTCGGCAGCAAGAGCCATGGCAAACATGGCCACAATCGTCTTTCCTGAACCGACATCTCCCTGCAGAAGACGGTTCATGGGACTCCCACTCCTGAGGTCACGATAAATTTCACGAACCGCATTTTTCTGGCCGTCGGTCAACGTATAAGGAAGACTGGCATAGAGCTTTTGAGTGGCCTCACCGGAGTGAGTGAACTTCACCGCAGCCCTGTTGCGCCTGATCTCACTGTGGCGCAAGGCAAATAGCAATTGAGCATAAAAAAGTTCGGTCCATTTCAGCCGGAAGCGCGCCCGCTCAAGTCTTTCATGGGATGATGGAAAATGAATCTCACGATAGGCTTCGGCAAGTGAGAGTAACCCATTATCGGCAACCATCGAGACCGTGAGATTCTCCCTCTGACCCGGAGCGCCCTGTTCAAAAGCACGGGCAAGAAGAGTGCGCATCTGCTTTGAACCCAGACTCGCCTGCTTCATAGCCTCACTGGTCGGATAGATCGGGATAATCTTGCCGGTATTGTACAACTCGAAATCGCTGCTCTCACCATCACTCGCCTGAAGACGATCGGCACTCAAACGATCGAAATCGGGGTGCTGCATCTGGGCATGACTCCCGAAATAACTTACCTTCCCAAACACAGCAAGCGATTCACCCTGAACCACGGTGCGTGAAAAATAGCGGACACCCCGAAACCAGGTGAGTTCGAGAACACCTGTCGCATCACCAAGCCACGCCTTGAAGCGTGCCATGCCCGGAGTATCTCCATCAAGCTGCGTCCTGATCACCGTACCAACAACCGTTACCGTTTCGCCTTCAGCAAGAGTTCCAATACTTTTCATGGCGCTCCGGTCAAGATATCGGCGGGGATAGTAGTCAAACAGATCGTCAAGCGTCACAATGCCCACCTCTTTAAGGATTGATGCCTTTCTTGACCCCACCCCTTTCAGGTAAGTGACTGCTGTTGAACCGGTCATATTAATGGTTGTAACTGGAATGAAATTCTTGTATATTTGCACCTTTACAATTTTATTGCCGGTCATATCATCTATTGTACGACAAAGTCAACGAAAGTCATGAAACAAGATATTCATCCAAAGTATAACGAAGTCACGGTCAACTGCGCAAACTGCGGGAACTCCTTCGTCACCCGTTCTACCAGAACAACCATCAAGGTTGATATCTGCAACAACTGCCACCCTTTCTATACCGGAAAGCAGACTCTTGTCGATACCGCCGGACGCGTTGAACGCTTCAACAAGCGCTTTGCAAAATCCACCGCAGCACAGGCAAACGCCTGAAGAACAGAGCTTGCGCTTTTGCGGCAAACCAACACTAACCCATCGAAACAGCTATGAGTGTCAGGGAGGTTTATCAGAAAACAGAGCCGAAAATGAAGAAGACCATCGAGGCGTTTCAGCATGAAATCGCTTCGATCAGAACAGGTAAGGCAACAACGACACTGCTTGACCGTGTCAAGGTAGAGGCTTATGGCCAGCAGATGCCACTGAAACAGGTCGGCAACATCAGTGTCCTGGATGTTCACACGCTTATTGTCCAGGTGTGGGACAAATCAATGGTATCGGCTACTGAAAGAGCTATACGCGACGCCAACCTTGGGCTCAACCCTGCCGCCGACGGCCAGAACATCCGGGTCAGCATTCCCCCGCTCACCGAAGAGCGCAGGAAAGAGTTTGTCAAACTCACCAAAAAATTCGGAGAGGACTCAAAAGTATCCCTTCGCAACCTACGCCGCGACATGATTCAGGAGATTGAAAAGCTCGAAAAATCAAGAACGATCAGCGAAGACGACAAGAACAAGGGTAAAAAGGATGCCGACGAGATGCTCCACAAATTTGAAAAACAGCTTACCGACCTGATAACGCACAAAGAGAAAGAGATCATGGAGGTCTAAGCAACTGAGCAACTACCAATGCAAAAAGCCGGAGTTACATCCGGCTTTTTCTTTTTATGGTGATAAACACCCTACCCCTCAAAATACTCTTTCATGTTCTTGTACACATCCCTTTTGCCAAGCAGCCCGCCAATCATACCCAGCACTGTTGCCGCCCCTGCGGCAAAAAAAAGCGGTCGTGCAGAGATGTTGTTCGTATAATAGATTGCAGGAATTCCCCGTTCTTTGGCAAAACTGTCAAGAGAGGTGGTACCGATGACCAGATCCGGCTCAAAGTCAACCACCGCCTGCATATCCTCTTCAAGATATTTACGATAGCGAATCTCTGTGCCAAGCATGGAGAGCACGTTGTGGTCTTCCTCTCCGAGAGCATTCCTTGCAATGGAGGTTGAGGCATAAGGCACCTCCAGACCGGCTTCAAGCAGCAGGCGGACAACCGGCAGTTCGTTCCCTTCATAGCCGGCGACAATCACCTTGCCCTTCAGATGGCTGAACCTGGCAAGTACTTCGCGCGTCTTCTGACCCTCCTCTTCAGCCACTGCATGAACCGTTGCAGGATCAAGATCAAGAGCCTCACCAATACGACGTATCCACTGTGCTGTGGCATTTGCTCCAATCGGATTTCCTTTGACTATCTTCACACCATGCTCTTCAAACAGGGCGGCCGAACGTTCATAAAAGGGATGAAGCACCGCACAAGCCTCAACCAGGCCTGCTTCGACGTAGTCCTCAAGCGCTGTCCCCGGAAGTGTGATGACCGACTCTACACCAATTTTCTGGAGAACGGCCCCAATCATCATGGCATCCACCGGAAAAATCTCTCCCAGCACAACCAGCGACTTAGCTTTTTTCCCTCCATCAAAACGTGCAAAGCGTTTTAACAGCGTTGCAACGGCCACATCCTTCGCTTCGGGATGGGTCCTGATCTGAAAGGCTGGCAGACGCACCAGAAGGACCTCTGCATTGCCGATTTTCCCGGGTAACAACTCCTCGGCTATACCGGCCGTCTCAGCAACACAGGTACTGACAACCGGAATAAAACGCACCGCCGGATCACGGGCAATCTCTTCTAAGGTGCGGCGAAGATCGTCAATCATGGTACCACCCGATATCTGCACATTCATCAATTCAGGTGAGACAATCGATTTCCGTGCAGCATAAAAGTGCGAGACAAAGGTCAGTCCGTAAAGACAGCCTTGATCCGCCACCAGACAGACCTGAACACCATCAATTCTTGTCAGTACCCTCAGCCCCCCGAATGCCGGACACATCGACTGGGGATGCAGCATGTCACAACCCTTTTTCTCCATGAAGCACCACTGTTTTTTTGACCTGTTGAATATAGGCGCCATCGACCATTTTTTTAGGCAGTCCCTTGAGCCGCTCTGCCGCTGAAGCGTAATTTGCAAATCTGCCAGTCATCAATCTGAAATATTCCGTCTCATCCATGGATGTTGGCCAGACAAAAGCCTTGATTCCCGAAGAACGCAAGGGAGCAATTTGCTGGTGTGCACGCTTCTCTGTCTCAAAAGTAGCGAGAACAATGGCATAATCACCTTTAACAAGCACAAGAGAGTCTGCAGCACCTTTTGGTGTCTTTCCCGGATAAGCTGTCGGTCCCGATGGTGGAGGAGCAGGAATAGGAGCAACAGCAGCCACTCTGCGATCTACTACAGTGGCAACGCTTTTAGCTGGCTCCACTGGTGACGGGAAAAAAGTGCTCCACGAAAACCGGCCATACACTATTGCAAGCAACAGCCCGACAAGAACAACCACCACGAGAGGCAAAATATATCCGGGCGACCTCCTCTCACTCCTTTCCTCGCTATGCTGCGGTAGAATAACCGCTTTCAAATCCTGATACTCCCTGTTCAGCAGCTCTTCCAGCGTACGATCAGGAAAAAAGCTGTACGCGCCATCTTCAAGGGCGAAGCGACCCAACCCATACAGATAGATCGCTTTTTCCTGCTGAAGGGCGGCTAAGAAGAGTGTGGCAAGAGTCCGGGCAAACCGTGCAGCTTCAGCCTGATTCATTGAAAGTCGCGAAACAGCAAGGGAGAGCGACGCATCACCACCTGACAACGTGCTTTCAAACCTCAACTTGTTGACCGGAGGAGCAAAAATCATGGCCGAGCCGTTACTGCGTTTGGATGCAGGAACATGCGTTACATAAAACGAGCCAAGCCCTTTAATCGAAAGCTTCCGAAAAGCAAGCAGCTCAGCAACCATTGCGCCGCAAAATCCATTGAAAAGAGATGCCGCTTCCGGCCTCTCCAGATCAAGCAACACCGCCAGCTCTTCTGTCAATTCACGATTAATCATAGACAATCACTCTTGCGTAACAAGGACTCCGCACCGTTCTGTTAATAAAAAACGAATATAACACATCCCTCATGAAAACCGTCTCTCTCTTGCTTTTTGCACCCAAACGAACGATATCGGTACAAACATTCAAAATGTTTTCCTTTATTGAACAAGCATAATTTCTACAGCCCACCTCCAGCAGAAGATGCAATGAATCAGGAAATTCTCTCCGTCAGCGAACTGACACTGCAAATAAAAAACAGACTTGAAACTCTTTTTCCTCAGGTAAAGATCCAGGGAGAGATATCGAACTGCAAGCGACACGGTTCAGGGCACATCTACCTGACACTGAAGGATGAGGGTGCCCAGATACCTGCTGTCATCTGGAAAACCACGGCAAGCCGTCTTGCGGCGACACTCAAGGATGGCATGAAGGTGGTTGCGGAAGGTCGCCTTGAGGTCTATCCCCCATCCGGACGCTATCAACTTATCTGCACGTCAGTCACTGAAGCCGGGCAGGGTGCGCTGCAACAGGCTTTTGCTGAACTCTTGCAGAAACTTGCCAAAGCCGGATATTTCAGCGCTGAACGAAAAAAATCGATTCCTGCTCTTCCTGAGACCATCGGGCTTATTACTTCGCCTACCGGGGCGGTGATTGAAGACATGAGCAACGTGCTTGAACGGCGATTCCCTGCAGCAAAAGTCCTTCTGTATCCGGTCAGGGTTCAGGGCACTGGCGCGGCTGAAGAGGTTGCATCCGGAATTGCCTTTTTCAACACCACGAAAAAAAAGCAGCATCGACCCGAAGTGATTATTGTTGCCAGAGGAGGAGGTTCGCTTGAAGATTTGCAGGCCTTCAACGGAGAACTTGTCGCCAATGCCATCTACCACTCCAAGATACCGGTCATCAGTGCTGTCGGTCACGAAACCGACCTCACCATTGCCGATATGGTCGCCGACCTTCGGGCTGGAACCCCATCCATCGCGGCAGAACTTGCCGTGCCTGATACCCTGGAGCTGCTGCGAAACATCAGCAATCTTCAGTCAAGGCAGGAGAGGCTGCTTATGGCAAAGCTTGAAGGTACAGAGCGTCACGTCTATTCAATCTGCAGCAGTTACGCCTTCAATCGGCCACCACTGCAGATGCAGCAGTTCCATGAAAGGCTCGACTCCCTTGTTGCCCGGATGTCGCGCACCATCACTTCCACCTACAGTCAGCGAGTGCAACACTTCGTTTCAGTCAAACAGCAACTGGGGCTCCTTGATTACCGGAAAACTCTTGAACGGGGATATGTCCTTGTCAGAAAAGAGGGGAAATTCATCACCAGCGCCAATAAACTTCAGCCATCCGACGGCATCGACCTCATGTTTCATGATGGTATAAAGCCCGCTGTTATCAGCTCCTGAAAGAACCCCTGATGATACTGCGTACCAATTCAAGATCCTCAAACGTGTTGACTCCGGGATTGTCAATCAGCGTTGTAACACAGCGTATACGGAACCCGTTCTCAAGCAGCCGGAGCTGCTCAAGGGACTCAGCCTGTTCGAGCATTGAGGGTGGAAGTGTTGCGAATTGCTCAAGTACTTCTGCCCTGAAAGCATAAAGCCCTATATGACGGTAGAAGGTGGTTGACGGCAGCACATTGCGTCTGAAGGGTATTGGACTGCGGGAAAAATAAAGCGCATACCCTTTGGAATCAAGAACAACCTTCACCTGATGAGGATCTTCAATCTGTTCAACATCATCAGGCCGAAGCGGAAAAACCAGAGTCGAGCAATCTGGAGGATTATCAGAAAAGAACGGTTCAAGAGCAAGATCAATATTTTCAGGACTGATCAGAGGTTCATCTCCCTGCAGATTGACAAAAACATCTCCCTCGATCTGCCGGGCAGCTTCGGCAATGCGTTCAGTACCACAGGTCGCACCTGGAGAGGTCATAACAACTTCTGCGCCTCGCAATTGGAGTACGGTTGCGATCTCAGAGCTGTCGGTAGCAACCACAACCCGTTCAGCCAGGCGGGATTTCAGCGCCTGTCGCCAGGTATGCACAATAACCGGTTCCCCTTCGATATTCGCAAGCATTTTTTTTTCGAGACGGCTCGAATCAAGCCTTGCCGGAATCAGAATAACTGCTTTCATGAGTGGATGAAGAATGGTTCGAAAATAAGGCTTGCAGCTTCAGCGCTGACACCTTCAATCATCACGCTCTTGGTCCGGGAGCTTCTGCCGGACACAATATGCACCCGCGACTGAGGAACATCGAACACCTTCGCAAACAGTTCGCAACACTCCTCGTTTGCCGCATCATCTACCGGTGCAGCTTTCAGATTTACCTTCAGGCCACCGTTATAGGCACCGCAAATTCTGCTTTTTGATGAGCGGGGCTGTGCCTTAACGACGAAAACAACAGCGCCTTTTTTCTCATGGAGCTCAAGCACCTGACGTTTACCCGATCACTTTCGGCACCTTGAAAAAGCGATCCTGCCGGTCAGGAGCATTCTGCAATACCTCCCCTGAGGAGAGAGCCTGAAGCACAACATCTTCCCGAAGCACATTGACCGGGTCGTGAATGCTGCTGAGCGGCAGAACTCCTTCAGTATCGACTTCATTGAGCTTTTCGACATAGTGAAGGATATTGTTGAGTTCGCTGGTCATCGTCAGCATCTCTTCATCGCTGAATCTCAGCTTGGCCAATTCGGCGATATAGGCAACATCTTGAGTAGTAACCGACATAAAAACATCATCGTAACTATTAATAAAAACAGCACAGGGAGTGTCCAGAGAAATAATGAACACTCCCTGACAAAAAACTACAGTCTGCAGACACCAAATTTCTGCTCATCAACCCTGTTTTTCGGACGGGTTTCAATCGGAACATAGGGACGCTCATCTTCACCAAGATAGATCTGACGAGGTCTTGAAATTTTCTGCTCCTGATCCTTGACCTGCTCGATCCACTGGGAAAGCCATCCCGGGACCCTTCCAATAGCAAAAAGAACAGGAAACATCTCAAGCGGAAAGCCCATTGCCTGATAGATCAATCCGGAATAAAAATCAACATTGGGATAGAGCTTGCGTTTGATAAAATAGTCATCTTCAAGCGCAATTCTTTCAAGTTCAAGAGCAATATCGAGCATCGGACTGCGGCCGGTCTCTTCAAAAACCTGGAAGGCTATCTCCTTGATGATTTTTGCCCTTGGATCATAATTCTTGTACACCCTGTGGCCGAACCCCATCAAACGGCCATCACCATCCTTGACCGATTTGATAAACTCAGGCACCTTGTCCAGAGAACCGATTTTTTTGAGCATGTGAATAACCGCCTCGTTTGCTCCGCCATGCAGAGGTCCATAGAGCGCAGCACATCCTGCGGCTATTGCTGAATAAGGATCAACTCCCGAACTGCCGACAGCGCGTACTGCACTGGTCGAGCAATTCTGTTCATGATCGGCATGCAGAATAAACAGAACATCAAGCGCATGTTCAAGCACCGGATTCGGCTTGTAATGCATCTCGGTCATCTTGAACATCATGGAAAGGAAATTGCCCGTATAGCTTAATTCATCATCAGGAAGAACATAGGGAAAACCCATGCTGTGCCGGTAACTCATTGCGGCCAGAGTAGGTATCTTGCCGATAAGACGACGTACCTGCAGCTTGCGGGACTCTTCATCATCTATATTCTTGGCATCAGCATAAAATGTCGAGAGTGCACCGATGGTACCGACAAGAATACCCATCGGGTGAGCATCATAGCGAAACCCGTCCATAAACTTGGTCATATTGGCATGCGTCAGAGTATTGTGCCGGATATTGTAGGTCCAGACAGCAAGACGCTCCTTGTCAGGAAGCTCACCCTTGATAAGCAGGTAAGCCGTCTCAAGAAAGGTGCTTTTTTCAGCAAGTTGATCGATAGGATATCCACGATACCTTAAAATACCCTTGTCACCGTCTATATAAGTAATTTTACTTTTACAGGATGCCGTATTGAGGTACCCAGGGTCATAACCCAATAACCCAAAATCATCGGGAGATATCTTTATCTGCCGAAGGTCGATGGTGCGAATTGCTCCCTGCTCAATAGGCAGGTCAAAAGATAGACCTGTACGGTTGTCTGTAACGGTCAGGGAATCTCCAGGTTTTGTAACGGCCATAATGTTAACGGTATTAATTTGATTAAACAATAAAAAATTCTGCCGCAAGATACATTTACTTCAAGAATTTATAAAAATCCAGTCAAATACTGCGGATGAAAAGAGAGAAGAAAGAGAAATGAAAATACTTTTTGGATATTATAAAACAGCTCCTTACTTTAACCACTCTTCATGGAGCTGTAGCTCAGTTTGGTTAGAGCGCCTGCCTGTCACGCAGGAGGTCGCGGGTTCGAACCCCGTCAGCTCCGCATAAAAAAAAGCCTTTCCCCTGCCAGGAAAGGCTTTTTTCGTTTTGGGATATTTTGAGAACGATGAGTGTTTTCAGCTTTTTTTGCGTTTATCGCGAACATAAATGGCTTTTGACTGGCCTTCACCGATAAGACGCTCTTCGAAATCAAAAAGTTTTGTGGCAGCCAAAAGTTCTCCGAGCCTGATATAGCCATAATTTCGGGGATCAAACTCGGGTGACTGTTTGGCAATATTGCTGCCTGTGGTTGCAAGATGCGCCCAACCGCTTTCGTCTGAAGAGGCTTCAACAGCATTTCTCAATAACCGTACCAAACGGGTATCCTGCTTGAGTTCTGCCATTGTTTTTTTTGCAATCGGCTCATTTTCATTGATCTTTGCCCGCAACACTTCGATATAAATAAATTTGTCGCATGCTGAAACAAATGCTGCCGGGGTCTTTTTCTCACCAAAACCGTACACAAACAACCCCGACTCCCTTATCCGCGAAGCAAGTTTCGTAAAGTCACTGTCACTCGAAACAATACAGAAGCCCTGAAACTTGCCCGTGTACAAAAGATCCATGGCATCAATAATCATGGCACTGTCGGTTGCATTTTTCCCTTTCGTGTATCCGAACTGCTGTATAGGTTGAATGGAATGCTCCAGCAACACCTCCTTCCAGCTCCTCAGGGCCGTCGAGGTCCAGTCGCCATATATCCTTTTAACGCTGGCTGTTCCATACTTTGCAACCTCCGCCAGAAGACCTTCTATAATTGTCGCCTGTGTGTTATCGGCATCGATAAGTACAGCGAGACGCTCTGTTTTTTCCACGGCCATGGCACTTTCCTGTCTATTGTTACTACTCTTAAAAAAACAACCCGCTCCGTTAGTCTTGTACACGGAACCCCTGTTGCTCAATAACGGCTCTGATGGTTGCCATACTGATCATGTCCGGATCATAATCAACGGCAACAACACCATTAAGATATGAGGCCTCAACCTGCGTTACCCCGTCCTGATCTTCAAGAGCTTCCTTGACAAGCAGTTGACAACCGCCACAGCTCATACCGCTTACCTGTAGTTCATTTTTCATGGCTATTGATTTATAACGATCGTATTCAAATGCGTAACTCCTTTCATTACAGAAACTCAACAACACGTAAAATGGAAATTTACGCACAGTGAGAGCCATTTGGAAATATTTCAGCAAAATCAGCACTGGATACAATCAAGATTGGCAGATAAGTCAGGGAGTGTTTATATTGTAGAACTATGAATCATTCACGAACACCTTCAAGAACCGGAATATCGCGCTTTGTTGCCTTCATTCTGTTAGCCGGGCTGACCCTCTGCACTTCATGCAACAGCAAACCGAATGAGATAAACAGCCTCCAGCAGCAGGTCTGGAAAAACCCTAAAGATGCGAATGCTTACCTGCATCTCGGCAATGCTTTTGCCCGCAGCCAACGCTACAACGAGGCATCGGAAGCGTTCAAAAGTGCACTTGCCATCAATCCAAAACTCGACGAAGCAACTCACGCCCTTGCTGCTGTTGCTTTCAACCAGAAAAACTATACCGAAGCACTGAAATTTTTTCAGCAACACCTTGCACACGCACCAAAAGATTCCCTTCGGCTTTACGATCTTGGCAATGTCTATATGCAACTGAAACAGTTTGACAAAGCGGCGGAATACTACAATGAAGCCATTGAAAACAGCGAATCATTTGTCGATGCCCACTACAATCTTGCGGTCTGTTATCACGAGACCGGACGCAAAGCTGAAGCAGAAGCGATTTACAAATGGCTTCTTGATAAAAACAATTATCTTGCCGTTTCTCTGCAAAAACATTTCAAAAACGAAGCCAGGTGATTAACGGAATTGAACCCCTGTCCATAAAAGAGGCGGTTTCGTGCCTTATCGCGGCGTTAAACCGCTATCGTGACGAACGTACATCACCCGATGGCAGGGCTCAAGCCCGGCTTGTAACATTTCGTCAACCCGTTCAACCGACAGAGATTCCGGAATGGCTGTGCCAGCAAAAGGTATATCCGAAACTTTTCTGGATGAACCGGGAACAGGATTTTTCTGTTGCAGGTATCGGAATTGCTGACACTATTGCTTATGATAGCGCAGGAGACAACAGTACAAGTTTCAGGCTGTTCGGGCTTGCCGTAGCAGAAAAAGATCCCGGCGCACGCTATTTCGGGGGATTCCACTTCAACAACAGGGAACAACAGGAAGCGATCTGGCAAAAGTTTACCTCATTTTCTTTTGTGCTTCCACTGGTTCAGTTGACCTTTGAAAAAAATACCTTTACCCTCACCTGCCACCTTTTTCTTGAATCCGACGATGATCTTCAGTCAAAAATCAGTGCAATAACCGACATACTCCATCTTGTTGTGACCAGTTCTGACTGTTCCAACCTGAAGTTGCCTGAATTACTGAACCTCTCCTGTAATCCGGATGAAAAAAACTGGATTGAACAGTGCCGGAAAGCAATCCAGAGCTTTGAGACTGACGGAATGGAAAAAATCATGCTGGCACGGCAGACTATTCTTGAATTCAGCAAAAACTTTTCACCGCTCTTTTTTCTGCTGAATTACCCCTATCCGCAGAATGCCATCTACAGGTTCTACTTTGAACCTGCTGAAAACCATGCTTTTTTCAGCTTTACTCCCGAAAGACTCTACCGCAGAGACAACAACATGCTGCTCACCGAAGCCCTTGCCGGTACCTGCTCCAAAGAGAGTATCAACGGCGATGACCATCACGCCTCCGAAACACTCCTGAATTCAGAAAAAGATATCCGGGAGCATAATTATGTCAAGGAGATGATCTACAATGAGTTGCTCAAGATATGCAGCACAATTAACATGGATGACAAGGTACAGGTACTGCAACTGCACCGCCTTGCGCACCTCTATACCCGTTGTATCGCAACACTGAAACCCGAGTTTGAGCATGACAGCGACGTGCTGAACCTTCTCCACCCGACTCCTGCGGTGGGCGGAGTGCCCAAACCCCCGGCCATGCAACACATTATGGAGCTGGAACCATTCAGCCGTGGCTGGTATGCCGGCCCCGTCGGCTGGGTAAGCCGTGACGCTTCCGAATTTTGTGTTGCCATCCGTTCTGCGCTTGTCAATGGCCGTTTTGCCTACCTGTACTCCGGTGCTGGTCTTGTCAAAGGGTCTGATCCACTTTCTGAATGGGAGGAGGTTGAGCAGA
This sequence comes from uncultured Chlorobiaceae bacterium, assembly GCA_903836465.1. GTDB lineage: Bacteria > Bacteroidota > Chlorobiia > Chlorobiales > Chlorobiaceae > Chlorobium. The sequence goes on along the minus strand of CAILRB010000035.1, from coordinate 75,691 downwards.
AAATAGGGGATATTCTTGCCATAACCCGACAGGAAGCATGAACAATCAGCAAATCACCTCGCTGTGGAGCAGCGTCATTGTTGAAGAGCTGATTCGCCAGGGCGCAGGATTTTTCTGCATCTCACCCGGCTCACGCTCTACACCGCTCACCATTGCCATCGCACGAAACCCGAGAGCGCGATGGAAAATGTTTGTCGATGAACGCTCCGCCGGATTTTTTGCACTCGGTTACGGAAGGGCAACCGGTAAACCTGCCGTGCTGGTCTGCACCTCAGGCACGGCCGTCGCGAACTACTTTCCCGCTGTGGTGGAGGCATCAACAGACTTTCAGCCGATGATTGTGCTCTCTGCCGATCGCCCTTTTGAACTGCTGGATTGTGGCGCCAACCAGACCATCCGGCAGGAAAACATCTTCGGAAGCTATACAAGGTGGAACATGCAGTTGCCCGCGCCGTCAACCAATACTCCCCTGAAGGCGCTCCTCTCAACGGTCGCATACGCCGTAGCAAAATCTCTTGGAGAGTTCGCAGGCCCGGTCCATCTGAACCAGCCATTCCGTGAACCTTTTGAACCGGCAACTCCGGATCTCAGCGATCCCTGGGTCGCTCCCCTTCTACCCTGGCTTGAACATTCAAGGCCATTCAGCAATGCAATAGTCCCCGAAAAAGTGCCCGATGCAGGCACCATCACCATGCTGCGCCAACTGCTCGCCGAGGCAAAACAGCCGATAATCATTGCAGGCAGCATGACGAGCCGTACCGATGCCCTGGCGGTCAGTGAACTGGCCAACGACCTGAACATTCCGCTCTATGCCGATTTTTCATCAGGCCTGAGAATGGTTGCTTCAGTCCAGCCCTGGCAGCTCCTGCTCCAGTCACCTGAATTCCGAAAATCCTTCAAGGCTGACCTTGTTTTGCACTTTGGCGGCAACTTCATTGCAAAACACCCGTCCAGCGCGCTGAAAGAGTGGCAACCGGAACACTATATTGTCGTCAAGCCAGAACCGGCCCGCTTTTCCCCTGATCATAACGTTACCTGCCGTCTTGAAGCATCTATCGCACTGACCGCAGCTCAGTTGAAAAAGTGCCGTACCACCCCGCCAAAACTTGACGCCTATACGACTGAGAGCTTTTTCAGGGCGGTATCGGAAGAGATTCAAACCGAACTGCTTCCCGATAAACCGGTCACCGATATCTCTGCTGCCCGCCTGGTGTCGCAGATCATCACGGAGCAACAGGTGCTTTTTGTCTCAAACAGCATGCCGGTCAGGGATATGGACAACTACGCCAGCAGCGGCCATGCCAAAGGTATTCCGACAGCCATCAACCGTGGAGTGAGCGGCATTGACGGCATTATCTCCACCACTGCCGGGTTTGCCAATGGACATCAAAAACCGGCAACGCTGATGATCGGCGACATCGCCTTCCTGCACGACCTCAACGCCCTTTGCCTGCTCGGCACACTTCCCTTTCCGCTGCAGATCATCGTTCTTAACAACAACGGTGGCGCTATTTTCTCTTTCCTTCCCGTATCAGAATGCCAGGATGTCTTTGAAACCCACTTCGCTACGCCACAGAACTACAGCATCCGCTCAGCCGCTGAGACCTTTGAGCTCGACTATGCCTGCCCGCAGACGAACCGGGAATTTAGTGAGGTATACAGCGCGGCTTGTGGAAGTCCCCGGAGTGTTATCATTGAGGTGAAGAGCTCCCGAGCTGAGAATGTGCTTCAGCACCGTGCTTTGCGGGGGAGGATTATGGGGCTAGTGGCAAAATATCTCGATCATTAATTTTGACACTTCCATTCACAGAAGAACGCCTGACATCGCTCTACTTCTCCATCCCGACCATTGCAAGCAGCATTGCTGCATATGAAGTTTCGTCATCAATAACCCCGGAATAGCTTAACTCCCGATGTAACAGCTCCTGAACGGATGTTTTATTGTTATTGGCTATTGTTTTCCACTCCTCCAGTGTTGTTGAGACTGGCGCGTCCAAACAAAGCAGAGCGTCATCAAGGCGTTCAAGCCATGGGGCTCGGGTACCATCAGGGCTTATGCCAATGCGGACAATGTGGTGGTGAATTTGCCCGTCTTTTTCCTGGGTATTGACCTTCCAGATGGTGAGAAGACCACCTTGCCTGATGCCATTGGCTTTTCCTGCAAGAGCTCGGGTACTTGTCCCTGCTTCGATAAAGCGGTTCAAGAGGTTGCTGATCGCTGGATGCTCAAGTCCAAGGAGTTGCAGATGTTCGTACTGCATGGCAAGGTCTCGATCTGTGGTAAACGAGAGTGGAGGCTCACCGTTACTCTGCAACACCAACCTTGAGTCAGCCTCTTGACGGAATGACAAGCCCAAAACAGAGGCCGCACGAGTGAGAAAAGTGACCAAACGCAGCATGCCTTTGCCATTATCGTCGAATTTCTGGTACTCTCCAAGGTTGAAGCGGTCGAGTTCCTGGAAAAGTTCAAACACAACCTGTCGGGCAAGGTCGGCATTTGTCATGGCAACATCCAGCTCTTGCCTTGTTCGTTTCAGTGTGGGGTCTCCGATGGCCTCCTGATAGAGACGGTCATAACTCAAAGCATTACTCAATTGCCCCAGCACCTGTGTTCGCAGATCTTCGGCAACCAGACCATTCTCGTCGACCTTCCCCAACGTTTTTGCAATATCAGCAAGCTTCTCCTCAAGCAGAAGAAAAATTTGCCCTTCAATGGTATCGGTTGCCACAAGGTTATAGACCTGTGCAGTTGAATCCTGCCCGTAGCGGTGGATTCGTCCGATCCGCTGCTCCAGATCCATCGGATTCCATGGCAGGTCGAAGTTGAACAGTATCCGTGCAAACTGCAGGTTTATCCCCTCTCGACCTGCGGCCGTGCAGATCAGTACTTTTGAGCCATCGTTCCGGCGGAACCTTTTTTGAGCCGCAGTTTTAGCTCCATGGTCACCACCTTTGAGCGTATCAACGCCTTTTTCGGGAAACTGCTCGATCAAGTGCTTTTTGATAGCATCAACAGTTCCAAGATAGGTGGCGAAAATGACAACCTTCTCAGCCGGGTTCTGCTGCCAGATCTGTTCCAGCGCATGAACAAGCATTGATACTTTCGATTCGATACCATCCGGAAATGTTGCAAGAAGGGCTGAAATTCTCTGGCGCTCTTCTGGAAGGGCGACAGTGACAAGCGTAGCCGCAGACTCCTCGCCTGTTCCTGCATCACTTTCAGTATCAGAGTAACTCTCAGCCGTTGATGCGAAAGCGAGTGAATCTCTCCGTTTTTTAAGCAGTTGAACCTTCGCATCGGCAAGAATCTGGTCAGTCTGCGCATTGCCGACCGAATCCCACAGCAAGCCATAGATTTCATGAATAAACAGCCGCGCCTCTTCAAAAACCCTGTTTCGTCCATCGACATCAAGAAGTTCATCGCGCTCAATTCCTTCATGAATCGTGAGCATCAACAACCGACGCTGCAAGGTTGACCGAATGGCGGCAAAGCTGCTTGCGGCTATTTTTTGGAAGATAGTCATGACAAAACCAAGGGCGCGGCCCTTGTTGCCCTTTTGAGCTGCAAGATTATAGCCATCCTGAAGATAATCAAGGAGTGCATGGTAAAATTTCTGCTCTTTTTCAGACAGCTTGAATCCTTCAGTATGCACCATGCGCCTGACAAACAACGAACTGCCATCCTGGGCGCAGGCGTCAGCCTTGGTACGCCGTATCACCACAGCATTGAGTCGATGACGATTGCGAACCATGTCGAGTTCGTTTTCGAAAAGTTCAGGGCTGAGGAGACGAATCAGCATCCAGAATCGGAAATGGTCGCCCTGATGAGGAGTGGCGGAGAGCAGAATAAGATCGCGGCAATGGTCACGAATTGCCTCAGCAAGCTTGAAGTTTTCGGTTTTTTTAACCTTGTTGCCGGTGCGGTAAACGCTCAGGTGGTGAGCCTCGTCAAAAACAACCAGATCCCAGAGCGGAGCCGACAGAAGCCGCTTCACCCTTGATCTCCTCTTCAGCGTATCGACCGAAACGATCAGACGGTTATGCCTGGCAAAAGCATTTGATTTTCGGTCGGTAACATCACCTTCGCTGCCGAATACCTCAAAATCGAGATTAAAAACATCGTTCAGCTCTCTTCGCCAGTTCTCAACCAATCCGGCAGGAACAATCATCATGGCTCGTTGCAACTCACCACGGGATGCAAGCTCACGGAGAATAAGCGCAACCTCAATTGTTTTGCCCAATCCAACTTCATCGGCTATAAGGAAGCGCTTGGGACGGGCGTTGGTGATTCGGTGTACCAGCACAATCTGATGTGGAAGCAGATCGACTTTGGCCGAGGTCAGGGTTGCAGCGCTCTCCATCAAGGGAAGTTCTTCAGCTTCAATGGCCAGCCAGAGCGATTCGAGACTATCCTTTGTTGCTGGCGCCATGGCACGGACAATCTGGTCAAACCGGTCCGTTGCCAATTGCAGAGAATCAGCCGGAACCTGCCGGTCACCATGGGCCCTAAAAAAAACCGTGATAAAACCTGTCGGTTCACGACCAACAACAATGCCTTCTCCAAGCTCCCTGTGGCTGACCTTCAACCCGGGCTGCAGCTCAGGAAATGCGATCGACATAGTACCCAACAATGACATCGCCCCCCTCTTCGCCCTGGCGATTGACACGTTTCAAAAGCAGAGAGGCGCTGCCATCCCATAACCCGTCGGAGAGGCGAACTGTTCGGCGGTCACGGCGACGAAAGAGCACCTCCTCATTCAACACCGTCTCTTCAAAGGCGTTGGCATGCGATGAAAAGCCAAAAACCACACCGCAGGCAGGCCAGCGACTTTGCAGATTTTTCAGAAGTGGCCGTATCGTACGGGCAAGAAACTCCTCAGCCACCTGTGGCTCCATTGTTTCAATAATGGTTTCAAGACCGGAGACCAGAATGGTATGGCCTGTTACCGGTGGATCGACAGGAAACCCCTGCGACCAGCTCAGAAGATGCCGTAAAGAGATAACTGCCCCTTCGGCAATAAACTCGCCAAGGCTTTTACTGTCAAAAATCACAGATGAACCCTTGCGTTGCCAGACGGTGTTCGAGATTGTTTCCATGAGTCAATGTTCAAGCACTTTTTTGATCCCCGAGAGAAGCACAGTAAAACTCCTTGAGCTGTTTTTTTCAAGATTGAGATACCCGCTGATAGCACGGGATCCTGCAACCTTCTGATATTTGCCGTTTGTCAGTTTCTTCAATTCCTGAGAGGGAGAGCCAAGTTTATCCGGAGTTCTATACCGACTCTGTCCCTGTTTTGCAGCCAATCCCCTGATACCCAGCCCACGTTCAACCGCAGCCAGATCGCCGAGATAAAAACTTTCCAATTCGTGGCAAGCGACGCGAACCAACGCTTCGCTTTTCCCCGCTTGCTGGCACAGCTCCGCAAGTCTCCTTTTAATAACATGGCAATCAGCGGCATCCTGATCACGCAAGACAACAAAGATTGAATCGGGGAGCAGCCAAAAGCGAAGTTTTCTCTCAAGTTGCTTTTCCAGATCACTTTTTCCCTGAAAAACCACATACTGAACATTGATATCAGAAGGAATCAATCTCGGCAACACCCCTTCAAGCATTCGTCGAGCAGAGAGCTCTTCGAGAAAGAAAACAAGACTCTTCATTGTGGATCGCTCCCCTCAAAAAAGCCCTGATCCCATAAATAGCCCATCTGATCGCCATCTTTCATATAGGCAACAACCTGCGCATTCTCATTGGCTCGACGGATTTGGGTATATCCCTCTTCTTTGACGAGCCAGAACACCTCATCAACAGTTGTTGCATTTAAAAAATCAGGTGAATGGGTCGAAACAAACACCTGCCCACCCCGATTTGCATAGTTGCGAAACTCCTCAGCCAGCTCATGCAAAAGCCTTGGATAGAGCTGATTTTCAGGCTCTTCTACACACAGCAACGGGTGAGGGGAAGGATCATAGAGCAGCGTCAGATAGGCCAGCATCTTGATGGTACCGTCCGAAACATAGCGAGCCAAAAATGGATCTTCAAACGAGCCATCCTGAAACTTGAGCAGCACCCGCCCCTCTTCGGTGGTTTTTGATTCTACCTGAGAGATCCCGGGAATGCGCTGCTTCAGCAACTCAAGTATTTGACTGAAGGCATCAGGATAGTGGTTATGAAGATACTGGATGACCAGCGACAAGTTTTCACCCTCACGCGACAGATGCTCCGCATAACCAGCCTCCTGCTCCGGACGGGCCCGACTGATATGAAAATCAGAGACATGCCAGTTCTCGATAAGATTGCCAAGCGCCACCACAGCAGGAAAGCGCTTGAATTGCGCTAACCCTTTAATAGCCAGAATATCCGGAGATTTCAGCGTCTGCTCTTCGCGAGTCAACTCTTTGACATCGTTAACCGACATCAGTTCATTGGTGACAGCACTTCCTTTCCCCCGCGAAAAATCAAGAAAATGCCACGGCTGTCCACCACTGCCTCTGCGGTACTTGAGAATTTCACGCTCAATAATAACCCGACCGTTCTCCTCATTGATTTGCAGAAAGTAGGTGGTCAGAGGCATGTCGCTCCCTTCGCGGAACTTCAATTCAATCTCAATCGGCCCGGTGGCGTTACGGCTGCGCACCTCTGAAAAACCCCGGCTTCCGCCAAGCTTTGCAAGCGCCGTGTTGACATTGCTGGTGATGGCATCTTTCAGAAAACCGAACACGGAGAAGATGGTGCTCTTGCCTGTGCCATTCGCCCCTACAAAGACGCAGAAATTCGGCAGATCAATCAACTCCGCATCGCGGAATGCCTTGAAATTTTTTAACCGTATGGACTCTATTTTCATTGCTTGCTTCTCCCTGTGCAGTTATTCATCTGATTCAAGTACTTCAAAAAGCGACAGTTGGGCTGGCTCAGGCTTGACTTTGCGGTTACGCCAGCGCTCCAGCAGTTGTGAGGCGGTGGTGGCGGCCACCCGGTTGACGGGATCACCATCAACCTCGGCATACCAGTGCAACAGCTCATCGACGGAGCGTTTCACCTTGAAGTTCGGGTTGTTCAGCTCGCTCTCGATCTTCAGCCCTGAATCCACAAAAGCCGCGCCAACAAGAAAATGGGCCTGATCGAGGTCTGTTTTAATCACCTTGCGGTTACGACCACGCTCGGTAAAAAAGGCAATGCGCTCACGGATTGGCACCATCACAACGGTTTTACCAACCACCCTGATCCACCCCCGCGCCTCAAGGTCTCCCTGGGCAATGCCGGTGCCACGCAGGGTTTTGTGCAGCTCGTCACGCTCCATCTCTGTACGCTTCTTGAACAAACGCAGGTACAACCGACTGGCTGGTTCAGCACTGTCAGGAGGGTGCACTCCTCCGGTCAAAGATGTGTTTTCCAGCAAATCGTCGAGAAGCTGATTGATGCCAAGCAGGGCTTCGCGAACATCAAGCACCTGATTGTCGCCGGTAAACACCTTGCCGTAGTGGCGGGAGTAGAACTCCAGCGACTTGCCTCGAAGAATCACCCGCAAATCAGATTCCGGCAGCTCTTTGCCATGGGTGTGCTCCAACAGCTCCTTCAACCGAAAGCTCTCCTCTTTCACCCAGCGCCGCATCCGGGCCCAGCTCACCGGCTCCGGCTCTCCGAGACGTTTCCGGCAGACGTGGATGATGTCGTATTCTATTTTTTTGCTGCCAAAAGAGGCCTTTTCCCCTTTTGATTCATCACCAATAACAGGAAATGTTTGTAACAAAATATAGCCCGCATTAAACAAAGCGCACAAAACATCAATCCAGGCTTGATCGTCATCATGATGAAAAGTAAAAGCCATAATACCGCCTTCTTTGAGACGACGACCAGCTTCGGCCCAACAAGCGGACAATGTCTGACTGTAAAAATCACTTGAGGGTGTTTGCCGAAAAAGTGGATTACTATCTTTCTCTGCAAGGGAAAATTCTCCGGTTAACTCCCGGATTTGATTCAAATATTTGACTTTGATAAACTCATCTTTCTCGTAATTCTCTCGATCATCCTTATGTTCTGCTGCATTATCGATAGCCTCCATGCTGTGCGGTGTCCGCTCAGCGTCAAAATATGTTGCCTCAGGCAGACCTGCATACCATTTACGTAACGGTAGTTGCAGCCAAACATAGAAAAAATCAGAAAGATCAGCGTAATAAAAGTTATTACCAAAAGGTGGATCTGTAATAACCAAATCGAATTTTTCATCCTTGAGAAATACAAGATCCGTTGATGAACCACAGTTTACGGCTACCCCAGGCACTATCGGATCATCTGTCTTTACGGTTACAGACTTTGTTGCTACTGATTCATCAGCCGCATACCGTTCCCACGGTTCCTTTGTCCATTCAAGCGCAGTGACACATTTTGAGGATGAAGATTGCCAATTTCCTCTACCTAACGATGGAAATACTGAATTTTCTATTGTCAGATTTTTAGGATTATAATTTCCTCCCGAGAAAAATGGTTCCATTTTATCTGCGGCAATATTCCAAATACAGAACATATTCTGGTTCCGCAAATATTGCTGAAAAGCCCCCAGGGCTTGTTCCCGAACATCAAGCGGCCAGCACTCTTCTGACACTTCCGTAATTGCTTTTAACAGAGTTGCATGTACCAATAATTGCCTGCTGCTGAACAATTTCCACCAATGGGTATATCCATGGTCTGGGAGAGGATTTCTTTCATGTGTCATGTGGGCATGAATCATTTCCTGCCGAGGCCAATATTCTGCCAAATCCACTTCCGAACGGCTTGCCCATTCCATATAAGCAGCATTGAGCCGCAGAATGTCGTGTTCGTCAGGTGCTTTAAAATATCTCCCTCCGTAGGTATAGCCCTCTGCATCACATTGGGGACAATGGCATTGCAACGTATAAGCCGCCACAGGTGCATTATGCTCGCTTGCTTTAATACCCTGCAACGTTTTTGCTTGACGGCCACAGTGACCACATATAAATTTTGCATCTTTGAGACCACTACCGTGCGCAGTCTCAATCACCGTCCCGTCAGCCAAAACCACCTCATCCGGCAGTGAAGCCCCTCGAACCTCAACAACGCGCAAATGCTCCAGCCGTTTCGTGAACCAGTCGGCGGTTGCCTCTGCCGGTGCTCCGGCCCATCCACCATACTCCCGCTCCCCGTCAAAACCTGATGCGCCTTTCAGCCATTCGGGATGGATGAGCAAGTACATCTGAACCGGCTTGTTCCTGAGACCAAACTCTTTTTTCTTTCGCGCTGTTGCACCAAGTGCGGGCTGGGCATGGCGCGTAAACTGGTCAACAAGGCGCTTTCCGGCAAAGGTACCACATTTCGGGCAGTGCAGCCCTGGCTCCTCGCCCCCACTTGCTTTCAGGGTGAGAGCCCGCTCAAAGGTGTCGGCGGCGTTGCCTTTGTCGTAATCGTTCAGGAGGCGGGCAAACTGCTGCGTCATCTCGGTGAAGGGTATATCCCCGCCCACAATAATGCGCTCTGCTCCGGGAGCCATGCGGGTTTCACCAAGTTCAGCATGAAAGGTTGTGCCGCATCCGGGGCAGGTCAGCTCGGCATACCCGGTGGAAAGCTTTTTCTCGGCAATAACCGGTGTGCGGAAAATCGGGGTACGGTGGCCGCACCCTTTAGCCTGGCAGGGGCCGTGCTTTGCCCAGAAGGTGTAGATCACCTCCGGCCCTTCCCATCGGTAACGGAAGCGCTGTTCTGGTGGTAATTCTATCGGGTCAATCTCAACCGGTGCACCGCTTTCGATAGCTATCCATCGTCCCTTGTGGCCTCTCGGGCAGGTGGTGGTATAAAAGGGCTGTATCTGCGGTTTAACCTGCGCTTCAATGGAGGCGAAGAGCGCCTTGACCTGCTCCGGGTCGCTGCACGCCAGCTCATTTTTTACCACAAACCAGGCCACCGGGTTGAGGTCAACGCCGGTCATCTGCATACCGAGACGGGATCCCTCAACAAGCGTGGTGCCGCCGCCCATGAAACAGTCGAGCACACGGAGCTTTTTGAATGATCCTGCTTTTTGATGGTTGCAGTAGTAGTGATCCCAAACCCGCTTGGCGGCTTCGTTTGGGTCATCCGGCGCTTCGGTTGCCGCCGCAATCAGCATGGAGCGGAAAACACTCGACCGACGGCGGGCCCACCATTTCGACATCTGGTAGATCGGCTTTCCGGCGTTGCCTTCAAGAATGGAGAGCGCGTTGATCTGCGCTATGGGAAAATCAGCTTCAAGGCAGGTGAGCTTGCGGTCAGGATCAGAAAAGTCCGGGACAGGAAGCTTTATCGCCTTGCCAAGCTTTTCAGGGAGCAAGTCAGCCTGTTTGTCAGCCTTCGTTTTGCGCCCGCTCTTTTTCGGGTAGTCGGTTGATGATTCATGAACGTAACCGAATAAATCCATTCCTATGTGCCGGTTTCATTGATGGCAAAACTTGCCGGAGAGGTTAATACCCACGATTTACCGACTTTTTCGGGCCGCCCCATGACTGATACGGTTTTGTTGTCTTTATGAGCATCACAGGCTGCGCGGTAATTCTCCGGGCTCAGTGAGACCTTGATATTGACCTTGCGATTATTGCCAATATCCCACGCAATAATGACCTGCCGTCCGTCGGAATCGCCCGCCTCATCGTCACTGTCTAGTGATTCAGCTTTTAACTGTATGATTTTTCCGATTATTGCAGTTTCCTGCGATTCGGTAACTGCTCGAAGTGATTTTGCTGCGGCTTCAAAATATGGCCGAAAAACAGATGGTTCAATAATGATGTTTGAAAATGAACTGACGTCAGCACTGGCGTTAAATTCGGGGGACCACAGCATTGAATACTCAAGATTAAAATCATCAAGATCTTCGGTAAGCTCTTTCATGACTTCACACAAGTTTGCATTGAACCCCTGTTCATAGTTGCTGGTCATAATATCGATATCGCTTTCACGAACGCCTTTAACCGCAAATTGCAACCCCCGTACAATACGCTCCATAACCCGTCGCTCAAGCGGCGATGCTTCAATATCAGGAAGCAGGGTGAGGGTGGAGGGTGGTAAAGGCATTTCGATGGTCAGGCCAAAGCTGCCCTGAAACGTGTGGCCAAACCTGCATTTATGGGTATACTCCTTCCCTATTTTCCTGCCCTTTGCAAAGTAGGGCTGATTATCTTCCTCCGCACATGCAGCATAATAGACCAGATCGCGCAAGCGTGAAATAACCAGAGGTGCAAGTTCGAGCGGTAAACTTGTCAGGCGGGTGCTGCTGTATATTCTCTGACGGAAAATATCAAGCGAGCGGTTTTTGATTTTCTGGACAATATCGGAAACGGCAGTTTGCTCAAGCGCTGCAATAAGTTTGGCCGCTGACTGGATTTTGGCAACGGCATCGCTATAGTCGTTTCCATTTGGCAGAACAAGCTTGATTTCATGGTTGAAATCGTCGTTACGCTCGTACTGGTAGACAAGTAATGATGGATTTGGATGGTCGAGCTTTGTCCACCCTGTTTTACGGATATAGGCCGTTATATCCTCTACACGGAGTTGCTGCCCGGCGGTATCATTGTTGTTGTTCATGATGGAGTTTCTCCTTTCTCTACAGCGGTTAATACCTTATTGAGGAGGTTTGGAGTCAGGAAGTTTTGTCTGCTTATTTCAATTCGTTGCGTTCTTGCATTCTTGCTTCTCTCGCCGGAAAGGTAAACCCAGTAACAGCAGCGACGTAACACCAGTTCCTCTTCCGAGAGTGATAACCACTCACTTTCAGCTTCAGGTAATGCCATCACAATAAGTATTACCGGTGTCGTCCCTGATTTTTGTGCACGATCAACCAGATAGTTATGGGTTTCAATATCGAGGTCATAACGAAGATGCGTATCCCCAATGATGCAGTTTTTGGATGCTTTGAGCTGAAAATCAAGGCTGAAGCCGGTTTCGTGGTAATGGCCATTAAAGTATGATACCTGATGAAATGTGCCATCAATGGTATAATCGTGTGAGCGATCTTTCATACTCAGGTTCACCCCTGCTTTTGCGGCAATTGCCTGAACGTAGGCCCGGCTCAGATCCTCTTCAGTATGTTGAATAGTCAGCATAGTCGGAATATTATAGTGCGGAAAACTCTATCCAGGGTACAGCAACTTCCAGAAGCGTCATTCCTCCATGACATACGTTGGGGAATCCACCCTGAACCTTCCATTTGCGTTGCCCCATAATGATCTGCTGATTGTTGTGCGTCATGACAATTGGGGGCATAAATTTTTTTGGCCCTATGTCAGCGACTGCCTTGTTGCGGGAGGCTCCAAAGGTTTTTCTTAATGTCTCTATTGCGGCCGGTTCTTCAATTTCAGAAGAGAAGCGTTTACTGACAGCATACCCATGGTCTGAAGTGATAACCAGAGCCCTTCCCTGCCGAAGCTTGTTGATAAAACTCCAAAAGCCGTCGCTCTGCAAAACGGTTGAAGAGATGCTGGCGATCTGGTCAGGATTTTTCAGTTGAAGGTGAATCAGGTCATCAAGCCAGGAGTGCCAGACCACTATGTTTGGTGCAGGAGGAATGGCGCAATCCTCGAATGGCATACTGAGCACATCCGTAAAACAATTGCCGTCGAAAAGTGACAGGGTGCCAGGTTTCCCGTCGTTGGCCAAGGCGCTTCTTGATGACAACCCGATGGCTTTGGCAAAGTGGTCGGTGGTTGAGGGACACTCTGAACCAGTAACTTTGACCTCCAGCGGCTGAATACCCCTTGCTTCTGCCGCGCCAAGCAGAAGAGACAACTCCCGTAATGAAAGAGCGTCAAGGATGAGAACAGCCTTTCCCGGACTTTGACGTGTCCACTCTTTGAGGCTGGCTGAAGTTTTTACTGCTGTCAGGGGAAAGGCTTCCCAAAGTTCCCAAGCGGCTTCGCTCAACAGTCGGTCAGGAGTAACTGTTGCATCATGAAGCGTAACCGGCGATGAACTCTGCCGGGCAAGAGAGAGCAGGGCGGAGAATATCTTCACCCAGGCCATTGCGGGTTCGTGCACACCGAAAATGAGAGTCTTCCAGTTTACAGCCTCGGTCATTGCACGCCTCCTTCACGCCAGGTGATATCAAGTGTCGCTTTGAATGAAGAGGGTATGCGTTGCAGAATCTGCTTGATCTGCTGAGAGGTAAGACCAGAAAATTCAATACGTGCGGTTTCAATCGGTTGATCCGAAGAGACTCCCCATGACTCAAAACAGCCTGAAAGGTTGATACCGGTTGCTGGCTCAGCAGATTTACGGTTGCTGGCGACGGGAAGGGGGCTTGGCCGGGTAATTTCACCATCAGCATTCTGACCACCGATTCCACTGATGATACCTTCCCCGGATCCGGAAGATGAGTACGGCTTACTATCCTTACTCTCTGGCTGAACAACAGCAACAGCAGCAGGGACATGTGTGGCTGTGACGGTTCCACCACCAACAGCTCCTGGCAGTCCAAGCTGAATCTGACGCATCTCCTGACCAGTGCGAAATGCGTTGGATTTAAAGTAGTTCAATGCCTCCTTATCGGTACCATCTTCGGAGCGCCGGACTATCCATCTGCCATCAACATTAAGCACAATATCCCCAGCGGCGGCAATTTCAAGCACAAACTCGTGGATTTTTGTCTCACCAAGAAAGGGAATTGCCTCTCCGGCATTTGGGGGTGGTGGCTCAATCAGATCGTCGAGCAGTGAGCCGATGAAATCGGAGTCTTTTGCTCGTTGCAGTACAAAAGAGTGGAATTCACTTTTGTCAAAAAGGTCAGAGAGAATCTTTGCCTCAACAGCGGGCGGAATCTCTCCACCTTGCGCGGCTATTTTTTCGACATCAAAAATACAGTGCTGTGGTTGCTGAAAATTCCATTTTCGCAAGAGAGCCAGCCGATTGCAGCGAGACTTTAACGATGTACGAAAAGGTCTGTTGAAATCCTGGTGTAAAGCTCGATATACAGGGTCGGAGCCCCAACCTTCAGGGGAACAAAGGTAGCTGCAACGGGCAGAGTAGAGAAGCTCTTCATCGTTGTAGAGGCCCGGCATATCGGCGGATGGAAGTAAAAAACGAATGGTGTTGCGCCTTTTCTGGACGTGCTTTGCCAGCCATAGGCCCAGTGCTGCATTCAATTCACCGCTCTCTATGTTTTCAGGAATGACCAGAAGCACCGGTCTGTCCCATTTTGAAGGGTTGTCAGTTTCGTCAAGCTCGGCCCAGGGATCATCACGCCAGTTCGGACCAAGAACAATAATTCGGGAGATATTTTCGCGAGTATCCTGACCTGCAAGTTCATATTTCAGGTTTTTCCGAATCCACTGGATATCCTGACCTGGATAGAGAATTGTACCTCCCGTTTGAACCGCATTGAGATGCCAGAGTTTGTCGTTTTTGGCACATGCCCGTACTTTTGCACGAGGGTTCTCGTTGATTCCAAACCAGAGAGGCCCGCCCGGCACTTCGTCACCATGAATATTGACACTGTTCTCAATGAGCAGAGCCAATTCTGCCTGAAAGGAGTTGTTGTCGATAAAAACGCCACGAGTAATATCAAGGTGCAGCTCAGCCGGGGTTCCACCCGCATTTTTTCCGGGAGATATAGAGCGCATCCAGATTGAGCTGACAAGTTCACGAACATTGGGGACATTGGTGCCAGATTCACGCACGGTAAAAAGGTTTCGTTGGGCTATCTGGCGGAGTTTTTCCTGACCTGCCTGAACTGCGATGGAGTCAACAAGTGTCTGTACTTCGTCCGATTCTCCATCAACAAAAAAATCAGCGGGTGTGATGACCGGGACAGCTTCCCCACGACTGCGAAATACCTGGGCAAGAATCCGGATAAGATCCCTTGTCTCCTGTGCCGCCAAAGAGAGCAAAATGTGGTCTTCAAGAAGGTCGAGCAGCTCAGGACTGAAGGGCCAGCAACTAAAGACCTCATGCTGAATTCGTTCTTTTTCAGCTTCAGATTTGTTGGGATAGAGCAAGCGAAACCTCTCGGTTGAGTAGGTAGTGGCCGTTGAGATGATGCTGGATTGCTCAATATTACGCCGATTTTCAAAAAGCCTATGCAAAAGAAGTTTCTGTCGATCCTGCTTGGCTGACGGTCCCCGAAAATCAATGATAACTGGTGATTGCCGATGTACCTGCTGAAAGGCGTCATTTTCATTATTGAGCACCGAGATCACAAAAATAAGCAGTTCCGGGCGATCAACTGAAATTTCAGAGAGAATCTGTATAAAGTTGAAGGCATACTGCTTGAGCAATAGGCCGGTTGCAGGGTTTTTATCAGGCAGGCCGGTATACCAGGTCTGAAATTCGTCAAGGATTAAAGCAACGGGCTGCTCTTCAAACATCTTCTCCAGCAGAGTACGGGGAGGGAATGGTTGATGCATGCTTTCAAAATGGCCTCGGTAATACTCTCCTTTCGGATGACGTTCAAACAACAGATCCCAGAGAAGCGGATATTCCTGATTTTGCACAGGCTCGGAGATGGGAAAATACCCCTTGAGCGGCTCCAGCTTGTTCAGCTCATTACCTCCAAGCTTTCCACCCCACTCTTTGAGCCAGGATTCCACAAGCTCAGGAGAGTGAAGAGCATGATGCATCACCGCCATAATGTGCGATTTGCCTCGGCCACGACCTCCAATGAGAACGACCGGACGTCCACTGTTTTTCAGGCTGAGCGCCTTCAGGGCTGTCTGGATATCGGCAGTGGGCCAGGTGATCGACAAAATGTAATCGGCAGGCCTCTGTGCGGCGCCTTTATTATCGCTTGTTCTCAACGAAATTGCGGTGCCGGGCATGTGCGCCCCAAGAAATTCATCCCTAAGTTTTAATCCCAGCATGCGTAATTCCGAATGAAAGTAGGTTAAGTGGCTTTTAAGCAAAAATTAGCTCATCATGGCATAATCAGATGTATTGCAAAGAAAGATATCGATTGCCTGAGGCTTATAATGAACACAAAAAAAGCAACTGACACGGGGAAAAAAATCCCTCAATATTCTAACTTTCGCATCCCTTACTCCTGTAGCCAATATATCTTGCTGACTGTTGTAAACCAATTACGATCCATTCTCGGTTCCGATATTTTTACCGTATTACCAGCGATGATTCTACGTTTCAACAGCAGTTGAAGTTTCGATTGATTCATGAGTTTACCCGAATAATTTTCACTTCTGTTTTTCATCCCATCATCTGCCAACACCCAGCACATACCAGTAAGGTTCAAAAGCCTGTTCAACCGTTTCAGCCATCAACGACAGAAAGGGCTCGTAGTCACCTTTTATGTGAGCAATATCAAGCGTTTCGTAATAGCCAAGACGCTTTTCTACGGTCAGCACGGCAGGGGGAAACCCGGCCTTCATCAGTTCAAGGTTCATCAGCAGGCGTGCGGTTCGTCCATTGCCGTCGACAAAGGGGTGGATTTTTACAAAGTCGCCGTGCACTCTTGCCGCATGTTCAACAGGATGCAAACATTGTTTATTCACTGCCGTCTGTACAGCAAAAGCCTCCATCTCTTCAGGCACATTCAGGTAATCAGGCGGGCGGTGCTCAGCGCCGGAAATAACAACATTCTGCATCCGGTATCGCCCGGCATTCCGGTCATCAATATTTTTCAGGATAAGCTGATGCAATGATTTTATCTGCCACTCCGAAAGAGGCTCGTTTTTCTGAACAAGAGCTTCAACATAATGAATGGCTTCCCGGTGGTTGATAGCCTCGAAGTGCTCGCGCATGGTTTTGCCGCCAATGGTTATGCCTTCAAGCGCAACCTTGGTCTCCTTGAGGGTGAGCGTATTTCCCTCAATTGCATTGGAATTATAGGTCCATCGCAGCACCAGATCCTCATGCAGATTGCCGAGCATCTCAGGGCTGAACGGCCTGAAGCTCTCCAGCCGGGCTTTCATTGCATCCAGTTTTTCGAAGTTCATCGGATGATCTCCTTCAATTTTTCAGCCATTTTCACACTTGGCTTTAACACAAAAAATCCGGTAATCGAGTTTTCCATTTCGGGAACAGCACCAGATCCTTTTTTTGTTCACACCATTATCCCCAACAATATCAAGTCATAACAATCGGTGGCAATATCTCCTTTCTGCGGTTTCGACAGGATCAAAATAGCCATCTTCCATGCCAGCAAGAGCAATTTGATATGGCTGAACCGTAAACTGCCAGACAGGAGCCTTTCGATTCCCCTACGAAATACAAAAAAAATTTCCATCCCACCCTGTACGCTTGTCTTTTTCCGAAGGTCTTTTTTTCAGAGTTCCAGATATCAGATTGCCAGATTTTCAGGAAGAAAAGAGACTGGAACGAATCACTCGAAAACCAACATCGCTGCCGCCCCAGAGGTCCGGAAAGCTGCCGCCCCGGGAGGAGCAGCGCAGAGCATCAATGTGCCAAGAGCCCCCGCGCCATGCACGGGATGCAGGATATTGTTCATGTTCATTCTCCATCCACTCCCAAACGTTACCCGCCATATCATACAGCCCTTCCGGGGTAGCACCTTCAGGATAGTTCCCAACCGGTGTCGTTGTGCCTATGTTGTTATTATAGTTCGCAAGTGTTGAGTTGGGCTTGCCCTTCCCTTCCGACCACGGATAAGGACGTACTTTCTGCCCCGTTGTTCCTTGCTTTCCACCTGCTGCCCACTCCCACTCCTTTTCATCAGGAAGACGGTAACGTGTTTTATCACCTTCAAGCAACGAAAGCCAGAGACAATAGGCTTTGGCAGCATACCAGGTGACCCCAACCACAGGCTGATCTTCTCCATCGTATTTGCGATCCTCACCCAACCGTGAACGAAAAAGTCCGGCAAGATCACTTTTATCTTGATTGTAATAGCCGCCAAACTTATTTCCCCACTTGTTATCATTTGCGATAGCATCCAGTTCAGAGGTGAATGCTGAATACAAAACTGGTGACTCTTTTGCCTGCAACCATGCAATGAAGAAGCGGTAAAGTTTGTTGGTTACCGGATACTTGGCAAAGTAAGCATCCGGCACATCAACAATTTTGTCTGTCACTGAATACCAGTAGTTTCCACCCGGAATCAGGATGTACTCCGCATTCTGTTCGTTGGGATTACGGAACGATGCCGGTTTTCCGCTCTCACTTTTGTCAGCTTTTGACGCAAGTGGCTGACCTCCAAGCGCCAGAATCACCTCCTCAGTGCGGTTGATAACGTCCCTGTTCTCTCCGGCAAGTTTTTTCTCCCGGAACTCCAGCAACGCGTCAAGAGAGGCCGGTTTATTGATGGCTTTGAGGCAGTCGAGAATCACCCGCTGCCGACTGGCTGTTGTCGCCGGTTCAAGCAGCTTGTCGCACAGGGCATCAACCTTTTTCTGCGGAGCCTCTTCGATAATTGTTTGCAGCAACAATTGCTGCTTTGGTGTCATCTCCTCACTCTGTGATGCATCAAAGAGCTTTTGCATAAAGAGGTCAAACACGTTGGCATCAACCAGTGCAATAAAAAAGCGAAGTGGTTCTTCCCACCAATCTTCCCCGAAATGTGCAACAAGCTGGTTAAGATGCTCATAGGGTCGATCATCCTTGAGCTGAACTCCTGCAAGATATTCACGGAATGATTTATGGCGGAAGAGATACTCTTTGCCACCGGTCTCGACAAGCAAACCTGCTCGTTTGACCAGATAATCGCAAAACGCTTCTGCCGTTGGGGGAGTATCAAGCGTATCGAGTAATTTCTGCATTTCAGTGTGGATGTCGGCTCTGGTCGCTTCATCTTTTTTGAGACTTTCCTGCATCCAGAGTGAGACCGGAGCAAGTACTCGCCGGGCGCACATTGCAGAGAGCAGGGGTTTGATATCCCGGCGTTTGTCGCGAAATTCAAGCAGATAATCGAGTGCAGCTTCGTAAAGTTTCACGCGGCTTTCAGGCATATAGTCCCTGTCCTTCCACAAAATAGCCATGATCTGCAGAATCATGGGTATGGCAGCCAGTTGACGAAGCCCCTTGTTTTTCTCGACCTTGAGGTGCGCAACAATGGTAGTGGTGCGTTTTTCGGCTTCTGCTTTTTGCCTTTCCTGCCAACTCTCCTCGTTAACGCCCTTCTCACAAGGCTCTTTCAGAAATGCTGCCCTGAACCAGTTTCGCAAAAATCGCTCCTGCTGCTCCGCTGTAAAGTCCTGCACATCGGCTCGTTCGTACTCCGACTCAAGCTCAATACCTTCATCTTTGCGATACCCTGTCGCCCGGGATGTCACCACAATATATGCCTTGCTGAAGCCGCTGAAGGCATGGTCGATCCAGTGGCACACCTCTTTTCGCTCTTCGATATTGCTGATTTCATCAAGGCCATCAAGCAGCACCAGTGAAATGTCATTGTTCAGCCAGTCATTGAAAACCTTTGCATCAATGGTTTGATGATGCTTTGCTGACCATCCGGCAAGGGCTGCTGGCAGATTTTCAGTGCAACGCCCCTCCTTGTCGCGAACAAGATCGCGCAATGGCAGGTAGAAGACATTGACTGGAGCGCTGAATCCAAGCTTCATGTAATCCTCAAGCGCACAAAGGGCATAATACTTGAGCAGCGTTGTTTTGCCAGCGCCAGGGTCGCCGATAACAAGCAACATCCGGCGACCTCTCCGGTCATGGAAAGCCTGCTTCATGATCTCGTCGGGATAGAGAATATGGTCACTCCCTTGCTGGTCGCTCTCTTTTGAAACAAGGCCACCTCTCTCCTGCCTGTCGGAGAGGCGCAAGGGCACAAAGGTGTCGTTGTTCAGGTTGACCTTGATACTCTCAACACCCGGAAGCCCAAGCATACGAATGTAACCCAACTCCTGTTTAAGGATGGTCTGGAAGCACTCTACGTTCTCTTTATGCTTTGTGTCATCGGGTTGAGGAGTTTCCTTGCCTGCTGAATATGTAGAATCGGTTTTCTGAAAATCAAGGCGCAGATCGGAAAGTGCTTTCGCAGCCTTTTCCTTGAACTCATCAAGGCTGTTGAACTCGGCATAAACACGATGAACCTCCGAATCCGGCCCCATCTTCTTTGCCCGCTCACGGAAGGCGTTCAGTTTCTTGCGATTACCAGCCTTAATTTCAATCTGGCATTCAAGAACAGGATGTCCATCTCCCATGAGGAACAACAGAATTGGCAGACCGAGATTAACCGCTTTGTTGAATTCCAGTTCAGTGATTGAAACATTACCAGGATTACGTGTGGAACATTTCGGAATCTGGCCAATCTTCTTTGTGATGATACCAATATAGACTGCGGCATCTCCAACCATCCCCAACGAAGAGTCAATCACATCCACGTCAGATTTAGCTGAATCATGCTCCATCACCACAGCCATAAACCCAGCAGCATTAATAATTTTGATCAACGCAGCACGGTGCTCCTCCAGGTCGGTGAAGGTGCTCGAAACCATAACTCCCTTGAAATCACGTGGCATATTGGGTATCGTTTGGCATCACATTGATGGGGACGTTATAAACTGCTTACACTTGTCAATAAAATAAAATTAATCCCGGTCACTTCTCACGCAGCAAGAACCGTTTTCAAATCATTCCCCTATCTTGCAGGAATCAATAATAGTCATCCTCCCGCTGGTGGCGTATTGCGAGAATGGTTACTGTAGCCTGATCCTCAATTTCGAAAAGGGCAACATAACCCGAGTTTCCGAATGAAACGAGCAGTTCCCGAAGCAGCGGATTTTCAGGAAGGGCTTTGCGGCAACTGAAAGGAAATTCCCTTAAAAAGTCGAACCCCTTTGACAGTGCATCAAGCGCCTCTTCCGCAGCCTTCAGATCTTGTTCGAGAAGAAATGTATAGAGCCGGACAAGGTCATCTTTAGCATCGGGGGTAAAGCGGACGGTGAATTTCACGGCCTCTTCTTTTTTTCTTCGAGGAGCATCTTCTGAAGCTGGTCCAAGACTACCTGAGCGTCCTCATACTCTCCGGTCCTGCGGGCTCGCTCCTGCGAAGCAAGACCTCGGGCAATGAACTCCTTCTGACTGAGCCGACGTTCGATGTTCGCCCGAAGCGATGCCTCGATGAATGAAGAGAGGGTTTCCCCCTGCTGCAGAGCCTGTTCGGCCGCTTGGCGAAGCTCGGGTTCGACGCGGAGTGACGGTAATGATGCGCTTTTCATACGTCCTGCGATAGTCATGTTAGCGTTGCAAATGCAATACAATATACTCTTATCTGACCGGAAATCTGCAAACGCTTCTCATGTCACAGATAATAGCTATTTTACCTGTGCGGAGCCAGTTCCTGTAGTCACATACTTCGCCCATGATTCATAACTGATTTTATCGATTATAGTTAGAATATACCTGAAATCTCCCGATTTTTTGCCTGTGTGGAACATGAATGACATTGTGCGTATCACCTGCAAAGAGGGGTATATTTACCATATCATCTTTGATAACGGCATCAGTGGCGATGTTGATTTTTCCGAATATCTCTCAACAGGCCCTGTTTTTGAGCCTTTGAAGGAGATAGCCTTTTTCCGGAAAGCATCAATTGAAGGAGGTACCATATCATGGCCAAATGGTGCCGACATTGCACCTGAAACGCTCTATGATAAAATCCTGCAAACTCAAAGCGATATCACTCCTGAGCGACTTCTTTCACAGGTATAACAGCACGACTTCCCGAACGAAACGAGCAACTCATGAAGCAGCAGATTTTCAGGGAGAGCTTTGCTACCATAGCAGTTAACTACCCCGAGACAGCGATGCTTTTTTCATACAAAAACTCCGGATCAAGATCCAGTCGGTTCGGCCATTCTATTGAATCATACTTTACTGCTACTGATCGAAAAAGCAAAGGATCCCGCAATTCAGAAAATTTTCCTGTATCAAGATATGGCCTCATATCAAAAATTCTCTTTTCACGGTTTTCAAACTCAAGCATCAACGTATGATCGCCCAAAAGAGTCACCCCAATTACAGATAAATACATAGCTGTTTCCTATTTCAGAGGTTCAATGACAAAAGGAAGCTCACCATTTGATGCCAGTTCCCAATGAGCAAATAAGCCCCTCTTGATGAATCTCAGCTTCAGCCAAAACAGGCTGCCTTTGTTTTAAACGCAAGCTGCCGTCAAATAAAAAATAGTAAATTTCACAATAAGTTATTATCAAAAGGAAACATCACCATATAAACCACCCCACCTTATCCCCATGCCAACAACCATAAACGGCATCCCCCTCCACACCATCACCCTCGGCAATCCATCCCTGCCGCGCATCGTCTTTCTGCACGGCTTTCTCGGCTCAGGCAGTGACTGGCTTCCCGTGACGAGGGAGCTTCAGAACGACTACTGCTGCCTGATGGTTGATCTTCCCGGTCACGGGAGCGCCAACCTCCTGCAAACACAGCCTCCAGATGATTTTTTTATCCAGACCGTTGATGCGCTTGCCAATTTGCTTCGCCAATCAGCCGCGCCTCCCTGCTCTCTGGTGGGCTATTCGATGGGTGGCCGTATTGCGCTTGCGCTGCTGCTTCGTCACCCGGAACTTTTCAGCAAGGCGGTTATTATCTCCGCTTCACCGGGGCTCAAGACAGAAAAAGAGCAAATCGACAGGCAGGAGCATGACGAAAAAGTGGCACGGAAAATTGAAAGGAGCTTTGACAGTTTTATTGATGCATGGTATGAGCAGCCTCTCTTCGCCACACTGAAAAGCCATCCGATCTTCAAAGAGGTCGAGAGCGAAAGAAAAATCAATGACCCTCAGAACCTCGCTCTGGCGCTGAGGCTTTTGGGAACAGGACGACAGCCGTCACTTTGGGAAGCATTAAAGAACAACAGTGTGCCGGTGAGCTTTTTTACGGGAGAAAAAGATGAGCGCTACGTTGAGATTGGCCACCAAATGGTTAAGTTATCACCTTTATCCGACCTGGAAATTTTTCCGCATTGCGGCCATACCCTGCACCTTGAAAACAGGGATCTATTTCTGGATCGTTTGAAGCATTTTTTCAACCAGCAAGAGAAGAAGAACCAATGAGCACAGTGAACTGGATACATGCAGGTGATTTTACGGACATCCTCTACCATAAAGCGGAAGGTATTGCAAAGATCACCATCAACCGCCCGGAGGTGAGGAACGCATTCCGTCCCCAGACTGTCGATGAGATGATTGCCGCCCTTTCGGATGCACGAAATGACGAGAAAATTGGTGTTGTCATTCTCACCGGTCAGGGCGATCTTGCCTTCTGCTCGGGAGGCGACCAGAAAATCAGGGGTAACGCCGGTTATGCTGACGGTAAAGGAGTTAACCGCTTGAATGTTCTCGACTTCCAGCGCGATATCCGTACCTGTCCGAAACCAGTCATTGCCATGGTTGCCGGTTACTCCATCGGCGGCGGCCACGTGCTGCACATGCTTTGCGACCTCACCATTGCAGCGGAAAACGCCATCTTCGGCCAGACCGGCCCAAAGGTTGGCTCGTTTGACGGAGGATGGGGCGCAAGCTACATGGCACGTCTTGTGGGCCAGAAAAAGGCTCGCGAAATATGGTTTCTCTGCCGCCAGTACAATGCTGCCGAGGCGCTTGCCATGGGGCTGGTGAACACTGTTGTGCCGCTTGAGCGCCTTGAAGAGGAGACCGTACAATGGTGCCGCGAAATCCTGGCCAACTCTCCGCTTGCTATTCGTTGCCTGAAATCAGCCCTCAATGCCGATTGTGATGGACAATCCGGCCTGCAGGAGCTTGCAGGAAATGCCACAATGCTCTATTATATGAGTGAGGAAGGGCAGGAGGGAAGAAATGCCTTTGTCGAAAAAAGAAAACCCGATTTCAACAAATTTCCAAAGAGACCTTGAACGCTTCGCATGTAGTTCTCTATCGATATACCATCCCTTTCACCGAGCCTGTCACCGTAAAACGGCAGCGACTGGTGCAAAGGGAGGGCATTATCATCGCACTGAAAAGTACGGATGGAGAACATATTGCCTACGGTGAAATAGCTCCGCTCCCGGGACTTCATAATGAAACCCTTGAACTGGCAGAGGCGCAGCTTGTGGATCTGCTTTCAAAACGGGGCCTGACGACTCCCGATAGTTTGCCGGAAGAGCTTTACCCATCGGTACGCACCGGAGTGGAAATGGCGATGATCAACCTTGATGCCGCAATATCAGGAGTTTTTCCTTCGTTTTCTGAAACAGAAGAGGCTTTTCAACAGGTACCGGTCAACGCTCTGCTCTTTGGGGACACTGCGCTTATCATGCAGCGGGCGGAGAACTATTTTGCTCTTGGATACCGCACCTTCAAGCTGAAAGTCAGCGCCGATACCCTGACAAACTCGATCAACAGCATCATGGAGCTGCACCGCACCTTTGGCGATACGGTTGAACTCCGGCTTGACGCCAATCAATCGCTCTCCCTTGATGAGGCGATCTCGTTTGCCAAACAGATTCCTCCGGGAAGTGTTGCCTATATCGAAGAGCCGCTGCAACATGCGGAAGGTATTGGCAAGTTTTATGCTAAAACAGCGCTTCACTCAGCACTTGACGAAACACTCTGGCAGAAACCTGAATTGCTCTTCAAGATTCCGACAGCCTCCCTTGCTGCGCTGATACTGAAACCAAACCGGATTGGAGGAATCTTTGTCGCACAACAATTCGCCCGATATGCCTGCGAAAAAAATCTGCTCGCAGTGTTCAGCTCCGCTTTTGAAACCGGCATCAGCCTGAGCTTTTACACCTGGCTGGCTGCCTCAACCGCCACAAAACCAGCCGCATGTGGCCTCGACACGTACCGCTACCTGCAACACGACCTGCTTGAGACCCCGTTTGAAGCTGAGAATGCTCTGCTTGATCCGCATAAGCTCTATCGAGATGGGGTGAAAGTGAAGCAGAGAAGCCTTCGACGCACTTCCTTATGGACATTGTAACCCGCGCAGCCCAACTTTTCGGCAACTCGCCCGCACTGCAAACAGCCGACAGGACGTTGTCGTTCAACGAATGCAACGCAGTCGCAGAAGGCATTGCCAGCCGCCTCAGCAGCAGAGGCATCAGCCCGGGCGAGATTGTCGCCACCATTTCACCAAACACACCCGAGCTGGTCATGCTGCTCTTCGGACTCCTGAAAGCAGGGATAATTGCTGCACCGCTGAATTATCGTTTTCCTGAACACTTGCTTGGCAACACGATTGAAAAGCTTCAGCCCAGCCTGATTGTAACCTCCGGCACAACAGCTCTAAAGGGCAGCATCAGTATTGCTGAATTGCTTGACAGCGATTTGCCTGGCACGGCACTTCATGCAACGACAAATACAGTGCCAGCCAACAATCCGTTTGATATGGCTGAGAACCTGGAAGAGATGCACCAGCCCGTCACCATTATCCACACCTCCGCAAGCTCAGGAGAGGCAAAAGCTGCCGTTCACAGTTTTGCCAACCACTGGTACAGCGCCCTCGGCTCCAATGAAAATATTCCTTTTGGCGCTGGCGATTGCTGGCTTCTTTCGCTGCCGCTTTACCACATCGGGGGTTACTCGCTTCTCTTCCGCTCACTTATCTCCGGCGGCTCCCTTGCTTTAGGAAAATCGGATGAATCTCTCGGGCAGTCTTTGCAAAACTTTCCGCTAACCCATCTCTCCGTTGTCCCGACACAGCTTTACCGTCTGCTTGCCGACAATAAGAGCACTGCACTGATGCAAGCGATGAAAGCGGTGCTGCTTGGGGGCAGTTCAGCACCAAAATCGCTGATTGAGGAGGCTGTCCTTCAGCATATTCCGCTCTATCTGAGCTATGGTTCAACCGAGATGAGTTCACAGATTGCCACCACCCCTGCGCCGATAGTGGGCATTCAGGAGAACAGCGGCAGGCTGCTTCCCTGGCGCGAGCTGAAGGTTTCACAAGATGGAGAATTACTTGTAAAGGGAGCTTGCCTGTTTCAGGGCTACCTCCGGGAGGGAAAAATCGAGCCTCAAACCGATAACTGCGGCTGGTTTCATACCTCGGATATCGGAACTGTTACCGATGACGGCTCCGTCACCGTGGCAGGCCGGAAAGACAACATGTTTATTTCAGGGGGAGAAAACATCCATCCCGAAGAGATTGAAACTGCGCTGATGATGATTGATGGAGTTCTTGAAGCGCTTGTTGTGCCAGTGAATGAGGATGAGTATGGCCAGCGTCCTGTGGCATTCATCAAAACCGTTGAAGAGAATAAACCGGATGAGATCACGATCACCAAGGCCATGGGCTCAATGGTTGGAAAACTGAAAAGCCCGACACATTACTCTCGGGTAAAGGAGTGGGCAACACTGCCGGGATCACAGAAAATCGACCGGGGATTTTACAAAAAGCTCAGCCTCTTGCCGCCTGACGCTTGAGCCTGCGCACCGCATACGCCCCACCAAGGCCAGCTATCGGCGCATAAAAAACACCGGAAAAAGCCATATTCATCAGGATATCGGTGAAGCTTAATGAAACCGGAGCAAGGGCAAGCTTTTCGGCAGCCACCAGCGCCTGCACCTGTGGCTGAAGCTCGGGACGTTCCCTGGCCATCTCAAGCGCCCAGTCAATTACAAGGGCAAGACTTTCCGTCCCCGGCCGGTAATGCAAAAATACCATAAGTAATGAGGTAACAACCTCAGAGACAACACCTCCAGCAAAACCCGCCATGCAACCGAGCGCAAAAGCCTCCCTGAAGGTCAGTTTCACCTGAAATCGCATGATGGTATGATGAAGCGAAATCACTCCAGCAAGAAAAATTCCGACGAAGAGGAACACATTCACCAGGGTCAGGTAGGGAACTGTTGTCGTCAGAACAATGATTGCAGTACCAAGAAGAACAGCGTACAGTTTACCCTCAACTGGCAAAAGAGATTGAACCGGATTTTCAGCAGTCATATACCTCAGGAAAATTTTTCATTCAGGAAATCCTCCATCGTATAGAAACCCGGAGCGGTTTTGTGCCGCAAGGCAAGCCATGCGGCCGCTTCAACTGCGCCAGAGGCAAAACCGGAGCGGTTTTTTGCGGTATGGGATATCACAATTTCATCAGCATCCGAATCAATAAATGCGGAGTGCTTTCCAAAGACACTTCCAAGCCTCAGAGAGGCAACCTGCAGTTCATCTGGCGCAAGCTTTTTATCATCCGAAAGCTGCCGGACAACAGTTTTTTTGCGGCTGTTTGCCGAAAGAATCATATCTGCCGCCCTCACCGCCGTGCCACTCGGAAAATCAGCCTTGCCGGTATGATGCTGTTCGGCAAAGGCAATATCGAACTGCCCAAACGGGGCAATCAGCCTTGCCGCTTCCCGCACCGTCCGCAAGAAAATATTGACCCCAAGTGAAAAATTTGCTGAATAAAGTAAAGAAGCTCCAGCAGCAGTTATCTGCCGTTTTACCTCTTCCAGTACATCGTCCCACCCGGTGGTACCCACAACAACCGGAACGCCCGATGCGAGCATGGCTGGCAGATTGGCAAGAAAAGCCTCCCTGACCGTAAAATCTATGATGACATCACTTCCCCGAAAAACATCAGGCGAAATCGTGGCATCAACATCAAGAACAGCCGCAACCTCATGGTTACCGGACTGCCGAATCACCTGAGCAACCTGCTGGCCCATTCTTCCATTCCCTACAAGGGTAAACTTCATAATCTTTTAACGTGATATTTCATAGCAGCCGCACCCGTTGCAGTGGTAACTCAGTCGTGGCGCATGATTTCAAGAAGCCGGTCAAGATCGTCGTGTGAGAAGTATTGGATATGAATCTCACCCTTGCCCTCTTTCTTTTCAACAATACGCACCTTCGTTGCAAGGTTATTCCTCAGATGGGCCTCAAGCTCGGTAATGTAGGATGAACGCTCTGAGGATGCAGACTGCAGAGGTTTTGACGACTGATCCTTGAACATCCTGCTCACCAGCGCCTCTGTTTGACGAACCGAAAGCTGATGGCTGAGCACCTGCTTCCAGACCTTCAACTGCTGTTGCTCACCAGGAAGGTTAATAAGCGCCCTTGCGTGTCCGGAAGAGATTTCTCTATTTCTGATGCTGTCCTGAATCTGCAGCGGCAGCTTTAAAAGGCGCAGAAAATTGCTGACCGTTGAGCGGTTTTTGCCCACCTTCTGCGCTATCTCCTCCTGCGACAGATTGCACTTCGTGGTCAGACTTTTCAGGGCAAGCGCTACCTCTATGGCATTCAGATCTTCGCGCTGAATATTTTCAATAAGAGCAAGTTCAAGCTTGCTCGAATCATCATGGGCTTCAATAACATAAGCGGGAATAAACTTGAACCCGGCGAGCGTGACCGCCCGGAGCCGTCGCTCTCCACTGATGAGCTGGTAGCCATCTCCATCCCTGCACACGGTAACCGGTTGAATAACCCCGTTTTCTATAATGGAGTTTTTCAGCTCTTCAAGAGCCGTGGCATCAAATTCCTTGCGGGGCTGAAACGGATTTGCACGTATTTTATCGACAGGAAGACTGCCGATAGTTCCATCCTGGGCAAGCTCATGTTCCTCATCCTGTTGAGTCACAGAGACAAAGCCTTCATCCGGAATCAGTGCTTTCAAACCTCGTCCCAACGCATTTTTAGGCATATCACCCATCAGCTTACCAGTCAGCTACGGCTGACGAACTTTAAATTTTTTAATATTGCCGTCCCTCTCAAAAATCTCCTGAGCCAGATCAAGATAGTCTTTCGACCCTATACACTGTGCATCATAGAGCAGAGCTGGTTTACCATGGCTCGGCGCTTCTGAAAGCTTTACATTCCTGCGGATATAGGTCTTGTACACCTTGTCCTTGAAAAACTTCTTCACCTCTTCGGCAACCTGCGATGCAAGACGAAGCCGCGCATCGAACATGGTGACCAGAACTCCCTCGATTTCCAGTTTGGGATTCAGGTGTTTGCGGACGATACTGATCGTATTGAGCAGTTTTCCCAACCCCTCAAGCGCATAATATTCCGCCTGAACGGGAATAAGTACGGAATCCGCCGCAGTAAGTGAATTAAGAGTGATAAGCCCAAGCGAAGGTGGACAGTCGATAATGATGTAATCGTAAAGATCGCGAATCCCTTTGAGCGCTTTCTGCATCACATACTCGCGTTCCCGCATATTGACCAGTTCGACCTCCATTCCGACAAGATTGACGTTGGAAGGAAGAACATCAAGATACTCCAGACTGGAGGATTTGATGGCATCCTGTATGTTTCCGCCTTTTACCATCACCTGGTAAAAGGTATTGTCAATCTCATCGCCGATTTCAAGACCGAAGCCCGAGGTAGCATTGGCTTGAGGGTCAATATCTATAAGCAATGTCCTGAACTCAGAAATAGCAATAGAGGCCGCTATATTGACAGAAGTGGTTGTTTTTCCTACCCCACCCTTCTGGTTTGCAATCGCAATAACTCTGCCCATGTACCAACCAGGGAAATTTTCAGCAGTTGAAGTTTTTTCATATCCTGGTACATTATACTACTTACATCAACCATTACAAATATTAATCTTGCTTCATGGAACGGCTGAAAAGACAATTCTATGAAACACCGACACTTGAACTTGCTGAAAAACTGCTCGGAAAAATCTTTGTCCGCATACTGCCGGGAAATATCAGGCTGAAAGGCAGAATTGTTGAAACTGAGGCCTATCTCGGCCAGCAGGACGAAGCCTGCCATGCATGGAGGGGCAGAACCGCAAGAAACCAGATGATGTACCGGGCACCCGGCACCATGTATGTTTATTTTACCTATGGAAGCCATTATATGCTCAATATTGTCAGCGAACCTGAAAACAGCGCTGGAGCGGTACTCATCAGAGCAATGGAACCTGTTGAAGGAGTATCGTTTATGGAGGAGCAAAGAGGGACAGCCATTATCACCAATCTGATGAGCGGCCCCGGCAAACTTGCCAAAGCATTTGCCATCGACGTCAGTTGCAACGGAAAAGATCTGTTCGGTGAAGAGTTCTTTGTGGAAGATGCTCCACCACTGCCAAAAGAGATGATCGGCTCCAGTAACAGAGTGGGAATTTCAAGAAGCCGGGAACTTCCCTGGCGAAAATTCATTCGCAACAATCCTCATGTTTCCAAAGGTAACGTTACGTGTGTGTAAAAAAAGAAACGCATATTGGAAAGTTCCAGAAAATAACTCTTTTTGAGGCTGAGCCTCTCTCTCTGGAAGTGGCGATAATCCACATTAAATGTTGCTTTTCATGATCGGAACCCCACTTTTACCGGAAATCAGGGAACTGATCGAACAACGCAACTTCAGCGCCCTCCAGAGAATTTTCAACGACTGGCTGCCGGTTGACCTTGCAGAACTCATCTCCGATCTTCCTGATAGCGAGCAAGGCATCCTTTTCCGCCTGCTTCAGAAAGATGTTGCGACTGAAACCTTTGAATATCTTGATTTTGACTCTCAACAGAACCTGCTGAGTGCGCTTACCAAGAAGCATGTCACTCATCTTCTCAACAGCATGTCGGCCGATGACCGTACCGCGTTGCTTGAAGAGCTGCCGGGCACCGTGGCGCATGAGCTTCTGAAACTGCTCTCCTTCAAAGAGTTCAAGATTGCAAAAACCCTCCTTGCCTACCCTGAAGGAAGTGTTGGACGACTCATGTCTCCCGACTACCTCAGCGTGAAAAAAGATTGGGATATCAACCAGGTGCTCGACTACATCCGCACCTACGGCCATGAGAGCGAAACCCTGAACGTCATCTACGTCGTGGACGACATCGGCAAACTCAGGGGAGAGCTGCTGGCGCGAACGCTTCTGCTCTCCTCTCCTGAAAAAAAGGTGAGTGATATTATCGACGAAGAGAAGATGATCACCCTGACCGCCGCACAAGATCAGGCAGATGCTCTCGAAGCCTTCAAGCGTTACGACACGGTTGCCCTGCCGGTTGTCGATTCCAACGGTTATCTGATCGGAGTCGTGACCGTCGATGACATGCTCGACGTGGCCGAAGAGGAGGAGACCGAAGACATCCAGAAATTCGGCGGTATCGAAGCGCTTGAAGAGCCCTACATCGATCTGCCGATACCCCAGCTTATCAAAAAACGGGCGGGCTGGCTGGTCATTCTCTTTGTAGGAGAGATGCTGACCGCCTCGGCGATGGCATTTTTTCAGGATGAGATGGCAAAAGCTATTGTTCTGGCAACTTTTATACCGCTCATCATGTCGAGTGGAGGAAACTCCGGTTCACAGGCAGCATCGCTGATCATCCGATCGCTCTCACTTGGCGAGATAACCATCAATGACTGGTGGAAGGTGATGCGACGCGAACTGTTTTCAGGACTGGCGCTTGGGTGTATTCTCGGTACTATCGGTATCGTAAGGGTACTCCTCTGGGCGATGGCCCTCGGCCATCTTAACACCCAATGGTTTTTCATCGCCTTGACCATAGGTCTCTCTCTGGTGGGAATTGTGCTCTTCGGCACCCTGACCGGCTCTATGCTTCCCCTGCTGCTGAAACGGCTCGGCCTCGACCCGGCGGTCTCATCAGCTCCCTTTGTAGCAACCCTTGTTGATGTAACGGGCATCGTGATCTACTTCAGCGTGGCGTCGCTCCTGCTGGGGGGCATCCTTCTCTGAAAATCTCTGGAGTGGGTATATCCAGGATTGATTCAGGCGGGACTCTAACTCAGCTTTCCCTGCTTCTAAATGAAAAAATCTTTTTTCTTGATTCGGAACTTCACAATATCCGATCAATGATACCATGCGCTTGACAACAGAGCAAATCAACACCATAGTCACCACCTGCCGTGCCGTTGCTGGAACGAGTGCTCTCGTCTGGCTCTATGGCTCAAGGCTGGACGACACATGTCATGGTGGAATCAATAGGTCATTACCAGCCCGCCAATGGAGAGCCCGGCGCCGGTGCCGACAAGCAGAAATTTCTGACCTCGTCGGAGCTCGCCGTCGCGCACTGCCTGGTAGAGAGTTGCCGGAATGGAAGCCGCCACGCAATTACCAAGCCATTCAAGAGTGTGCATGATTTTCGACTCCGGCCACCCGTAACGCTGAAGGAGGAGCAGACCAACCTTGCTCGACTGGTGCGGAACAACAAGGTCAATATCTCTCAGGCTTTTTGAAAGGCCCGCATAGAGTTCCTCAAGAAAAGCTTCATCAAAGCTCCGCACCATGCGAAGCAGTGCCGGACCATCCATTCTGAAAAGATCATCATCGGAGTTATGGTCAGCTTTGGCGGGATGGCGTGCCGAGCCCCCTCCCCTGATGGCGGTAAAAGAGGCTCCATCACCATAAGTTTTGAAATGGGCGTGGTGAATGGCTGCGCTGTCATCCGGGCCTGAACGGGTTACAACCAGAGCCGCCGCCGCATCACCCACCAGCGTAGCCGACTCAGGCTCCTTCGGGTTTATACCGCACGAAGCGATATCGGAACTGACGATGAGAATCGTGGTGTAGCGCCCGGTAGTAAGGAAGGTTGCGGCCACCTCAAGAGCGGTAATACAACTGAGGCAGGTCGTGTGCACACTCATAGCAGGAATCCCCGAGCTCCCAAGACCAAGTTGCCGCTGAATCAAGGCGCCGGTATCAGGGATTGCCTGTTCAGCAGTACCTGATGCATTGATAATCAGGCTGAGTTGGTCTGGCCTCAGCCCAGCCTCATCAAGCGCCTCATGCGCAGCCTCCCCAGCCATAAATGAAGCCGTTTCGGCAGTAACCCACCGCCGTTCACGCACACCATTGCGCCGCTCCACCCATCCTGCAGGCAAGGCGAAGGTACGCTCAAGCTCAGAACTTTGAACAATACGAGAAGGAAGATACCGGCCAAGGCCAATAACTTTAAGAGGCAAATTGACATCCATAGAGCACTACTGATAATGCCATACGACTGTGAAAAAAAGAGGCAACGCAGGGAATGTACCATAAGTTTCACCATTTCAACACCCGCGCCACGACAACGCACGTCGTGAATTTGTCCAATTCTGAACTGTTGAAACGTCAAGTCAACTCGCCAGGAACTAAACTGGTGACGCTCCAGAGCCTGTAGTCAAGTGGTTTAATAAATTTGTGTTGATTTTTTGTTTGATTGGGTTGAGTGCGTTTTGTATACTTTAACCATATACAAAAATGCCATGAAGATTTTTAAGGGTATAGCAGGGTTTCAATGGGATGTTGGCAATCTCTCCAAAAATTGGGAGAAACATCAAGTATCGAGTGCTGAATGCGAAGAAATATTTTTCAATAAGCCGTTGATAGTTGCCGATGATGAAAAGCACTCTGCCATAGAGAAACAATTTTTTGCGTTAGGCAAAACTGATGCCGGGCGTAGGCTTTTTGTAGCTTTTACTGTACGAGCAGAAACCATTCGGGTGATATCAGCACGGAGTATGAATAATAAGGAGCAAGCTGTTTATGAAACACGAGAGAAAGGTAATTCCTGAATTCAGGAGTGAAACAGAGGAGCAGGAATTTTGGGCAACGCATGACTCAACCGATTATATTGATTGGAGTAAAGCCACGTCAGCACTTTTCCCCAACCTGAAGCCAACGATGAAAACCATTTCGCTTCGCTTGCCGGAACCTATGCTCAACCGCTTAAAGGTTCTCGCTAACGAGCGTGATGTGCCGTATCAATCGCTCCTGAAAATGTTTCTCAAAGAGAGGATTGACAGAGAGTTGCTGTAAATCGAGTGTCTGCGCCGCAAAACCTGCGATATTGCCGATTTTTATGGCCGACCATGAAAAGCAAGAAAAAAAAATGATAATGCATCCCATGAGCGCAAAGAAAACAGTTCTTGTCGGTATTTCGGGCGGTGTTGACTCTGCTGTTACGGCGTGCCTGCTCGTCCAGCAGGGCTATCAGGTGACGGGCCTGAACATCAAGGTGCTCGACTCCCTTGATGAAAGCCCTTCGATTCAGCCTTCGCCACTCGTTATCAGCGACCATCCCGATTTTCAGATTCCGGTCTTTACCCTGAACCTCAGCCGCAAGTTCAGGGATGATGTTATCAGCTATTTTCATGATGACTATCTTGGAGGGCGGACACCAAACCCCTGCATGGTCTGCAATAAAAAGATCAAGTGGTTCGGCCTTTTTGAGGGAGCGAAGATGCTCGATGCGGAGTTTGTCGCTACCGGCCACTTTGCCTCCACCTCTTTCAGCGATGGACGATACCGGCTCTACAAGGGGGTTGATCCAGAGAAAGACCAGAGCTATTTTCTCTGGATGCTCTCCCAGAGCGACCTGGCGAAAACCATCCTGCCGCTTGGCGCACTGACCAAACCGGAGGTTCGCAAGCTGGCTCATTCTTTTGGTGTCAGGGCGGCTGAAAAAAAGGAGAGCCAGGAGATCTGTTTTGTGCCGCAGGATGACTATTGCAGCTACCTTGCCGGAGCCATCCCAGGCCTTGCAGAAAAGGTGGCGAACGGCGACATTGTGGATGAAACTGGCCAGGTTATCGGCAAGCACCGGGGCTACCCTTTTTACACGATCGGCCAGCGGCGGGGACTGGGTGTTTCGGCCAAAGTCCCGCTCTACGTGACAGGGCTCGACACGGAGCACAACCGTATTCAGGTCGGCAAAAAATCTGCGCTTGAAAGCCGTCGTCTGGTGGCCTCGGGGCTCAACTGGATCGGTATTGAAAAGCTGAGCAGCCCGATGGAGGCTCTCGGGAAAATCAGGTATCGTGACAAAGAGACCCCCTGCTCT
Source organism: uncultured Chlorobiaceae bacterium (assembly GCA_903836465.1). GTDB lineage: Bacteria > Bacteroidota > Chlorobiia > Chlorobiales > Chlorobiaceae > Chlorobium. The sequence continues at coordinate 41,098 of CAILRB010000035.1, read as the reverse complement.
CTTGAACCACTTGAGAGCAATGATGTCGCCGTATCGTTCGCTTCACCAAAAAGCGCCATTGCATCCGGGCAGGCTGCTGTCTTTTATCGCGATACCGAAGTGCTCGGCGGCGGCTTTATTTCCAACGTTTTTCACGAATCTCAACCATAAACTCTTTTTGATATTATGCTGCAACGAAGACATCTTTCTCTCACCTTTCTTGATCTTGCCCCTGCCGCGCCTGAACATGCTCCGATCATGATGCTGCTGCACGGCTATGGCAGCAATGAAAAAGATTTGATCCAGCTTGCACCTTCACTGCATGAGGGGATGCGCTATATCAGCGTTCGAGCTCCTCACACGCTTGATATGGGCATGTTCGGCTGGTTTCCTCTCAGCTTTACCCCTACCGGCATTACTGTCGATTATACCGCAGCAGAAAAAGCTGGCCGGCAATTCATCGGTTTTGTCAAGGATATTCTTGCCGAATACCAGCCTGCGGGCAACAAGGTCTTTCTGATGGGATTCAGCCAGGGATCGGTTATGAGCTACATGACAGCCTTCAGTGAACCGGAGTTGGTGCATGGGGTTATTGCCTGTTCGGGGCAGTTGCCAGAGACGCGCCCAAAGGATGACAACAGCATCAGAAAAATTCCTTTTCTGGTGTTGCACGGTCTCCATGACGATATCCTGCCGATTGCAAAAGGAAGAGCGGCAAACGACTTCCTGCAACAACGAGTGGATGACCTCACGTACCAGGAATATCCGATAGCACACCAGATTGCTGACAGTGGTATTGCCCTGATTCACTCCTGGCTGAAAGAAAGAGTATCGTTCATGCCATAGAAACACGAAATTCCATGATCAGAATCGCCTGAACGAGCGTAATTCCCGGGGTTATCCGTATATTCCCTTTTTTTAAACCGCCGCCATGCTTTAACAATGAAAGACGAATGAAGGACACCCTTTTAAGCCTGCTTGAACAGCGCATTCTTGTGCTTGACGGTGCGATGGGCACCATGATACAGCGACATAAATTAAAGGAGGAGGATTACCGTGGCACACGGTGTGCCTCGCACTCCCATCCGCTCCTTGGAAACAATGATATGCTGGTGTTGACGCAACCGGAGATTATCTACAACCTTCATTGCGACTTTCTTGAGGCTGGCTCAGACATTATTGAAACCAACACCTTCAACGCCAACCCGATATCACAGGGAGACTATAATACCGTAGAGCTGGTGAGGGAGCTGAATGTTGAGGCCTCCCGCCTTGCGCGACGTGCGGCCAACGACTATACCGCAAAAACTCCCGACAAACCGCGCTTTGTGGCAGGCTCTATCGGCCCAACCAACAAGACGCTTTCTCTCTCTCCGGACGTCAACCGTCCCGGTTACCGGGCTGTCACCTTCCGGGAGGTGGTCGATAACTACATCGTGCAGCTTGAAGGTTTTATGATGGGCGAAGTTGATCTGCTGCTCGTTGAAACCGTCTTCGATACCCTCAACTGCAAGGCTGCCCTTTTTGCCATTGAAGAGTTTTTCGAACGCACCGGCTGGCGTGTGCCGGTGATGGTCTCCGGCACCGTGGTGGATGCAAGCGGGCGCACCCTCTCCGGCCAGACCACCGAGGCTTTCTGGACATCCATTGCCCACCTGCCGGATCTGCTCTCAATAGGCCTGAACTGTGCGCTCGGTTCAAAGCAGATGCGTCCCTTCATTGCGGCTATGTCGGGTATTGCTGAAAGTTATGTGAGCGTCTATCCGAATGCAGGTCTGCCAAACGAATTTGGTGAATATGACGACTCTCCGGAATACATGGCCGCTCAGATTGCCGACTTCGCCACATCGGGATTTGTCAATATCGTCGGGGGATGCTGCGGCACCACTCCACAACATATCAAGGCAATTGCGGATGCGGTCAAGAATCTTCAGCCACGCAAACGCCCTGCAAAGAAACATGAGCTGCAACTCTCCGGCCTTGAACCCCTCTTTGTCAACCAGACAACCGGCTTCATCAACATCGGTGAGCGCACCAACGTCACCGGATCGAAAAAATTTGCCCGTCTCATCAAGGAGGGTAATTACGACGAAGCGCTCTCCATTGCCCGCCAGCAGGTAGAGAGCGGTGCCCAGGTGATTGATGTCAATGTCGATGAGGGGATGCTCGACTCCGAGAAGGTGATGAAGGAGTTCCTCAACCTGATTGCCTCCGAGCCCGACATCTCCCGTGTGCCGGTGATGATCGACAGTTCAAAGTGGTCGGTTATTGAGAGCGGCCTGCAGTGCGTTCAGGGCAAAAGCATCGTGAACTCCATCAGCCTTAAAGAGGGTGAGGAGCTTTTCAGGGAGAGAGCCCGCAAGGTGTTACAGTACGGCGCTGCCACCGTGGTGATGGCTTTTGACGAACAGGGACAGGCCGATAATTATCAGCGCCGCATTGAAATTTGCAAACGTGCCTATGATATTCTCACTCAGGAGGTGGGCTTCCCTCCCGAAGACATTATTTTTGATCCCAACGTGTTGACGGTTGCTACCGGCATTGATGAGCACAACAACTACGCCGTCGATTTCATTGAGAGTGTCCGCTGGATCAAGGAGACTCTACCTTATGCAAAGGTCTCCGGCGGTATCAGCAATGTCTCTTTCTCCTTCCGTGGCAACGAACCTGTCCGGGAAGCGATGCACGCCGCCTTCCTCTATCACGCCATCCGTGCGGGGCTCGATATGGGCATCGTCAATGCCGGACAGCTCGCCATCTATCAGGATATTGAGCCTGAGCTGCTGGTGCGGGTTGAGGATGTGCTGCTCAACCGTCGCCCTGACGCTACCGAACGGCTGGTCAGCTTTGCCGAGACCATCGCTACCGGCGGAGAAAAGATCGAAGCCAAAGCTGCAGAGTGGCGGAGTGCGCCGGTAGAAGAGCGACTGCGTCACGCATTGATCAAAGGCATTGTCGAGTTTATTGAGGAGGATACCGAAGAGGCCCGCCAGCTTTATCCAAGTCCGCTCCAGGTGATTGAGGGGCCACTGATGGATGGCATGAATGCTATCGGCGATCTCTTTGCGGTGGGCAAGATGTTTCTGCCGCAGGTTGTTAAAAGTGCCCGCGTCATGAAGCGCTCGGTCGCTTGCCTTCTGCCCTATATCGCCGCAGAGAAGGCGAAGAACAAGGACACCCGCGCAGCCGCCAAGGTACTTCTGGCAACGGTCAAGGGTGATGTGCACGACATTGGTAAAAATATTGTCGCGGTTGTGCTTGCCTGCAATAACTATGATGTGGTTGATATCGGCGTCATGATGCCCTGCGAAAAAATTCTTGAGGCGATTGAGCGCGAAAAGGCTGACCTGCTCGGTCTGAGCGGCCTCATCACCCCGTCGCTTGATGAAATGGTGCATGTCGCCAGCGAAATGGAGCGGCTCGGCATAAAGATACCACTGCTTATTGGTGGCGCCACCACATCACGAATGCACACTGCCGTAAAAATTGCGCCGGTCTATTCTGGCGCGGTCGTTCAGGTGCTTGACGCATCACGGAGCGTTCCTGTGGTGAACAGCCTTCTTAACCCGGCACTTAGCCCCTCGTATATCGAAGCGCTCAAAAAGGAGCAGGCGGGATTGAGAGAGAGCCACTCGTCGAACAGCACTTCAAAAAAATACCTTTCGCTGGCGGATGCCCGCAAGAACCGCGCTTCACTGCAACCAACGGTTTACAAACCGCTGCAACCGGGCATTACCCTGCTGGAAAATGTTACCGTCGGAGAGCTGCGCCCCTATATCGACTGGACACCCTTCTTCATGGCATGGGAACTGCATGGCCACTACCCGCAGATTCTTGACGATGCGAAATACGGCACTGAAGCCAAAAAGCTGCTCGACGATGCCAACAGGCTGCTCGACCGGATTGAAAAGGAGCAACTGCTTGGACTGAAAGGCGTAGCAGGACTCTTTCCAGCCAACAGCAAGGGAGATGATATTGAGGTCTATGCGGACGAAAGCCGCTCTTCAGTGCTCATGACTCTCCACACTCTCCGTCAGCAGCAGGAGAAGGGCTCTGGTGAAGCAAATCTTGCCCTTGCCGACTTTATCGCATCAACTGAATCGCAGCTTCCGGACTACATTGGCGGATTTGCCGTCACCGCCGGTCTTGGCATTGAAAAAGTGCTCAAACAGTTCAGTGACGAGCAGGACGACTATCACCGCATCATGACACAGGCCCTTGCCGACCGATTGGCAGATGCCTTTGCTGAAATGCTGCACGAGCGCGTGCGCCAGGAATTCTGGGGTTACGAAGTCACTGAGAAGAGTGAGAAAAAGTGTGCCTGCCATCCTGAGCTTAAGCGTCAGTCGCTCCGTATCGATGAGCTTCTGGCAGAAAAGTATCAGGGCATCCGTCCGGCACCAGGCTACCCGGCCTGCCCCGACCACACCGAAAAAGCGGAACTCTTCACACTGCTGAACGCTGAAGCAAACACAGGCGTCACACTGACAGAAACCTTCGCCATGAACCCGGCAGCCTCAGTGAGCGGCCTCTACATCGCACACCCTGAAGCGAGATACTTTGTGCTTGGAAAAATCGGAAAAGACCAGGTTAAGGATTACGCTGAGCGGAAAGGAATGAGCTTGAAAGATGCGGAAAAATGGCTTGCACCTGTATTGAATTACACCCCGGAATAAGGAAAAAACCCCTCGATGACCTGGTCATCGAGGGGTTTCTGCTACCAGCAGGAACATTCATAAAAGGGCTTTCTTCCTCAACGAATCTTATTCAACAACAAAACGGACTCTTCTGTTTTGAGCCCTGACCTCATCGGAGGTACCTGCCACAACTGGTTTGTCTTTACCATAACTGACCGCTTTCAGGCGCGTCGGATTAATACCAAGTTTAACGAGATAATTCTTTGCAGAGGTAGCACGACGTTGACCAAGAGCAATATTGTACTCACTTGATCCTTTGGAATCACTATGAGCTTCAAGAATAATACTCTTTGTCGGATTTGCCTTCATCCAGTTCGCATCGGTCTCCAATTGAGCAGCAGCATCACTGCGTATTTCTGACTTGTCAAAATCAAAAAATATGTCAGCGAGGGGAGGCACAACAACAGGAGCTGGCGCTGGTGGCTTTACGGGCGCAGGCGGTGGCAAAGGTATGGGTACAGGCACGGGTGCAGGTGCAGGGGCAGGGGCAGGAACTGGTGCCGGCTGTGGAGCAACAACCACATCTTTGCCACAGCAACAAGCACTGAGAAAGAGCATCCCTGGAATGACAAAAGATCTTAAAGACGGCTTGAGTATTTTCATTATTACCATGGTTTAAGTTTACGACACAACTTCCGGCCAGAAAAAAGCAACAATTTTAAAGAAGTTTTGTCAGCCTGCAAATTATCATATTTTCCGGTTACATAATCATTCCTTTTTCTCAAAACCCCTTCGGATTCAAGATTTCTAAAGCTTCATCATTGGTAAGGGACTGAACGGATGGGTTTTCAGCCGCTCAACAGAGAGCGCGAGAAGTTTTTTATGGAATCCGGCGTTAGGAAAGGCCTCAAGGACATCCGTAACAAAATCATCCGGCAAACGGAACCGAAGCAACCCGCCTGACACATCTATCCAGTCCGCTTTTCTGAAAGCTTCCACAAGAGTTGAAGAATCAGCCCGATACCGGGTCAGCTTGTGATGTTCGCCAATCATGGCTTCAATTTCATCATACCAGGCTGCGCGGTCACTTTTTTCAAGATAACGACGGGCGAGGAGTTGAGAGGGGAGAATGTAGTCAAAGGTCTTGTCCGTCCATATCCCCAAATCATGGAAAAGAGATGCAATTGCAATTTTTTCCTCAGCGTCTGCCATACGATCAACAGAAAGAGCAAGGCAAAAGTTGAAAACACGCATACAGTGATTCCGGTAAGCATCATAATCAACCGTTAATACTTGCCGGTAAGTAGCCAGCACTTCATCAAGCAGAGCGGAATCGGTAAGAACATTCATATCGTCTTGCTTCAGTTATAACAATGATGTAATTCTGTTGAAGGGTCTCCGGGGCTGCAAGTATGATACACTTCGATTTTTTTATTTTAACTTACACAATAATTCTGATGTATCTTCTATTAGTCATCCTCTTGCAAAACTAATTCGTCATAATGTCATCACTGAACAATAAATCAGGTATGAGAGAAATTTCACCATTATTTTGACAACACTATTCATAAAATCTTTTAACTTAGTAGGTAAAGCAGGTTTTATCTGCGGAAATCCATTTTAACCAAGGTGTCTTTCTAATTCTAAACAATAACAGCCATGTCAAACGATGCAATCAATGATTTTTCCGTTGCCCTTAACAATGTTCTGCAAACCCTGGGGACACTTGCCCAGCAGCAGGTTGAGCTGGTAGGCATCGGAATCAAAACAGCAGGACAGCTTGTAGAGCCTCTTGTTAAAACATCTTCCGATCTTGTTGGCAACCTTTTCACCAACTGCTGCCAGATTATCCAGAACATCACATCAGCTTTTGCTCCAAAAAAGTAAGGGATGGTCTCATTTAATGGAAAAGCACTTTATGCCCTGGGCATAAAGTGCTTTTTTTTCTTCCACGGTTATTGCCGAAAAGAAAATCCACTCAGTCAACGACCTACCCCTTTTTTAAAGTTTCCTGCAGGTTGGTGAGATAGTGCTCTATCATACCGGTGAATTCCATCTCGACAAGCGGGGAGATGATGAACTGGAGAAATGATGGAAAATCGACTGTCAGGTCACCTTTGGTTTTGATAGAGACCTTGCTGCCGCCCTCTTTGGGAGTTATAGCCCACCCGCCTTCGACAATGGCGTTGCCAACGCCGGAAATCGGCGTCCAGGTAACCGTCTTTGTTGCTGCATCGGAGGTATAGTGACAGGCATAGATTGTCTGTTGCAGGGTGTAGCTGCCAATACCGATTTTCTCCATCTCCCAGCGGAAGGTGTTGCCGCCAAGATCAACAAGCTGATCTACTTTTGGAAAATGAGATGCTGACTGCGGCACATCGGCAAGAAGTGCGAAAACTTTTTCGGGAGTGCAGGAGGTTTCGAACTCCCTTTGAAGGTTGATTGCTACAGAAAATGCCATAGTTTTACAAGCCGAAGCTTTCCTTTTTTGGAAATGGATTAATGAACCGGTTTATTCAATGCTTTCAATACGTTGCCGTCAAGATTATATACATCATCGGGAAACAGAAGTTCGTCGCCTTTCGCTACGGCTGTCAGATAAAGAATATAAACAGGAATCTGCTTCTGAAGAGCAACCGTTAGTGTTTTGCCTTTATTGATAGCATCCAGTATCTGTGATCGGCTCCAGCGCCCCTTGTCCTGCAACACCAGTTCAGCAAGATCAGCAGGGTTTTCAACCCGGATACAGCCTGAACTGAAAGTTCTTCTGCTTTTTTCAAAAAGCTCCTTGTTGGGTGTGTCGTGCAGGTAAATAATATACCTGTTCGGCAACAGGAACTTTATCCTCCCCAGTGCCCCATGGTCTCCGGCTGTCTGCTGTAGTCGGTAAGGAAAGTTCGCAGCAGAATACTGTGACCAGTTGACCGATTCGGGTTGAACAACATGACCACTCCGGTCAATAACTTTCAGCTTTTTTTTATTGAGCCAGGAGCTGCTTTTGCGGAGAGCAGGAAGGGCATCTTTGGCAAGAATGGTCGGCGGAATAACCCACTGAGGATTGATAATAATGTACTGCATATTCGCCCTGAAAACAGGAGTTTTACGGGAAGGCTGTCCAACAATAACCCGTGTTTCCCAACGATAGTGACCGTTTTCTACATATTCCAGAGAAAACCCTGCAATGTTCACCATGACACAGGTCGGCTCAACATCACTTAAAAACCATCGATACCTTTCGAGGTTGAGGCGAATCTGTTCAATACGACGCTCAACAGGAATATTCATAACATGAAGTGTGGCTGCTCCAACCACTCCATCAGCATCGATATTGTTCAGTTTCTGAAAGCGCCTGACGGCATCAACCATCTCTCTGTTATAGACCGTTGAAGTATCCTCACCCGTCACTTTACTCTCACTCAAAACAGTGAGGCGTTTGCGCAGCATTGGAATGCGGCGATCCCTGCTACCTTCCTGAAGTTTCGACCCGTCTGCTATAACCGGCCATCCGCCTTCACGGGCAATGACTCGATACCGGGCAAGCCATTTTCTGAGCTCCTCATATTTGGTGTGCCGAGGACGAAGTTCTTTCAAAACAAGTGCGATTTGCCGAGAGTCAATGGCATAGTGAAGCCTCTCTTCAAGAACCTTTCGGCTTCGTAAAGCAGTAATGTTCCAATGTGGATCAAGGCTTTCCGGATCAACCTTTCCATAGTGGAGATGACCGGCAAGAGTAAGAAAAACTTCGCTCAGAAGAAGATCGTAGCGGGCCTCCTGTTCAGGATCTGCTGGCGGATTGTTGTACAACCCCCTGATTTCACTGAGATGATAATCTGACGGATCAAGGCCGTCATTAAAAGATTCTTCAACCGCGCCAATGAGTTGCGCAATCATCATCCGATTTGTCCATAAGGGCTGAAAGTCTCTGGCTGAATAAACGTGCGCAAGCTGAATGTTCACTGAGCCCTTTTGCTGGAGCTTCCGGTTACAATAGTCACGAATCTTGTTTGCTGCCGCATTGTTTACCACATCCTTTCGCTGCTCAACCGGAGGCTCTTTGCCTTGCTGCAACTGCTCCTGATGAGAGGGAGAATGTTTTACAGGAACAAGCGGAACAAGAGAAAATGCAAACCAAAAAAGAAGAATACCGATCATACGGGCATTGTGCGTTATGAAACATGCTCAGAAACAGCCTGCCGCCGGAGAATAACTGACTTGATAAATGTGGAGTTGCTGACGTAATCCCTGCCGCCATGGTAGATAAACAGGCAGCTTCCTCCTTTGATCATGTTGATAACCTGCTGGAAACTTTCAAAAGAGAGAGCCGGACACCCCTCACTTCTTCCGAGGCGACCATGTTTTCGGATAAAATCGTAAGAAACATAATCCGCACCATGAATGACTATGCTTCTTGATTCAGCGTTATCATTGATACCCCGTTCCAGCCCAAGAAGCCTGAGCGAATAACCATGCTTGCCATCATAGGTATTTCCTGTTGTATAAAAACCAAGACTGCTCTGATGAGAACCGGGCGCATTGGAAAAACTCTGGGCATAGTTATCCCCGCTGCCTCTTCCGTGAGCAACAAGTCCTGAATACAGTAATCGACCCCGGTTGATATCAATAACAAAAAGACGTTCATCAACTGATGGACGGTTAAAATCAATAACGGTCAAAATGCCATCACGGCTGACCTTGCCCTGCGCTTTGAGCGAATAATAGCCGATGAGCGCCATTCTGAGCACCTGCGGATTTATCCTGTTGCTGAGTTCAGGAAATTGAGTGACTACGGAAATGTTTTTTCTGATGGAAGGTATATCAACAGTCATTGAGCGCCCCTGCACGGGAAACGCCATCACAAGCGCCATAAAAAGAAGAGACATCAATCGAATCATAACTATAAGCTCTACTGTAGTTAAACCTCCGCCGCCCCTACATGGCGTTCTGTGAACAGCACAATGAAGTGCAAAAAAGATAAGTTTTTTTTCAGCATGCTCAAACCGTTGACTCTCCTGCTGAACCTGCAGGAGAGTCAAGTGCCTCTAACCGGGTTACTTGGCGACTGAAGTACCAAAAAAACGCCAGCGGGAATGAACCGTAATGACGATTTCCTGCTCAGAAGGGGCGATTTCCGTCGGAGCCGGCATTGAAGCAGCCTTCATTGCCATTGGTTCCATTGACGGCCGATCGCCGTATACCGGCTGACTGACACTGACCTCGATCAACTGACCAAGGCGCCCCCCTGCGGCCTTGGCCATGATGAGGGCATCCCGGCGGGCATTGACGACCGCCGCAGCAAGTGCCTGTTCACGAAGCATTTCTTCATTGCCCGATGAAAAGCTGATACTCTGTACTTCATCTGCACCGGCCTGTACAACGGCATCAATGGCCTTCCCTGTTTTTCCGAGAGAGTGCACCTTGACCATAATCGTATGACGTGCACTGTAACCCATCAGAAGACTCCTCCCCTGGGACTGATCCCACTCCCAACGCGGAGAAACCGTATAACTTGACGTTGGAGCATCCTCAAGTGAAATGCCTGCAGCTCTCAAAGCATCCTGCACTCTACGGTACTTCTCAGCAGTTTCAGCGGCTGCCTTGTCTGCTGTCTTTGCATCCGATTTTACCACTATTCCGAACTGGGCCATGTCCGGCTTTACTGAAACCTTCCCCGAGGCCGACACCACGACCTGACTCTCTTCAGCATATCCAGCAACAGAGAAACCAAACAGCACAAAAAAACAACAAATTGTGATAAAGAGCAGCTTCTGTTTCATAATAAATCCGAATTTTCGGTTTCCCGTTACTAAAATTTAATTTCTGCCTACCACTCCGAAGAGTAGAGCCCTACAATCTCCTTGTAGGCTATTGCTGCAGCGCAAGAGGTCACAGGAATAGTGACCAGCAAACCGACACCAAGGGCAAGCGCTCCGAGAAAGTTAAGAGCAAGAAGAACAAGGGCAAAACCAAAAAAAGCAAACCAGTTCCTGGTAATAATTTTGCGACTTGTTTCCATGGCCTGCCAGAACTCCATACGGTAATCAATGACAAGAAAGGTAGTAAATATATAACCGATAGCAAGGTAGAGCCCAGGAACAAGGAGAAGGACAAGACCAATGCCTACGGCAATACTGGTTGCAAGAGCTGCCAGAAAAAGAGGAAGAAAGTAATTGAATCCCCGGAAAAAATCATTGAACTGGATCGACTTCCCACTCAACAACCGGAATGCGGCAATACTGTATCCAGCATAGAGTGCCGCACCAATTGCCGAAAAGACAAGCGGACTCACTGAATAAAAAACGGAGCATACAGCAGAAACAGCAAAAATAATGAGCGTAAATCCTGTGAATTCACCGATATTCTCCTTGAACATCTCCCATCCCTGCAAGACATAGCTCTGTACATTGACTGAGCAGGTCGAATGAAGCTGTTTTGCAAAGAGCTCAGGATCGACTTTTTCACCAAAATCAAAGGCTGCCATTTCCGTTGCCATATATTAGAATTATTCGAACGATGCAAGAATCCCTGACACGTCTTATAAAAATATCAGCTCAAGTTACGCAATGACTACACGGAAGCCAAGAACTATCCCGCCAGGGGAACCTTTCTTCCGAACCTCGGGGTTAGTACTGCAGAGAAAAGAAATTGCCGTTATAGACCAGGTCAGCCGGAAAGATATTGCTATCGCAAATGAATACTCTTGTACCAAAATTTTTCTACAGTGATAATGAAGCCGAAACAGCTTTGCGTGCGGCGGCACTCATTATTGCTGTAGGGTATCGGGCTGTTGCCGATCATAAACGGTTTTCACTGGTACTGGCTGGCGGAAACTCTCCCCGGATTCTTTATGCGCAACTTGCAGAAGGAGTTTCAACCGCAGTACTGGAGCATTACGCACTTCCTGTGCCAGAAAGCAACTTGAAAAACAAGCAAACACTCCACCCTCTTCCTCTAAATACATGGTTTTTCCAGGGGGATGAACGGTGCGTCCCGATTGACCATCCTGACAGCAATTACCGGATGATCAGAGAGTCACTGCTTTCAAAATCAGCCATTCCTGAAGATCATCTTTTCAGAATGGCTGGGGAACACCCTGACCCGGAACTTGCTGCAAGAGAGTATGAAGTTGCCATTCGGGATTTTTTCTTTACAGACACTCTGGCGCCCCTGGAGTTTCCTGTGTTTGACCTCATCGTACTCGGCCTTGGCGAAGACGGTCATATCGCATCGCTCTTTTCGGAAAATACCGAAGTGCTTCAGGAAACAAAACAATGGGTGCTTTCGGTGAACGCACCTCACGCAAAACCACCGGGAAAGAGGCTGACCCTGACCCTGCCGGTCATCAACCAAGCCCGTCACATACTTTTTTTTACAACCGGCAGTTCAAAAAGCAAACTGGCTGAAAAAATATTTCTTGAACAAGAGAAGAGTGTTCCGGCAAGTTTCGTCAAGCCGGAAAACGGAACTGTTTTCTGGTTTACGAGTAAATCCTCTCCACCGACTCCGGCCCCCGGGAATGAACCGGGTACGATTCCGGTGATTGAGCTCCAACCGCCTCCCTGATGGAATCAACAATCGACCAGGAATATTCGACACTGTCCTGACGGATAAAATTCATCTGCTCGCCAGCCATGGCATCAAGAAGCAGACGGTGATAGGGAGTCAACCCAACCTCGGTAAAAGAGGTTTTGTAATCAAATCTCATGTAGACGGGATCGGTAATCACCGCTTCACCGGGACGCTTGGCGCCGAATTTTAAGGCAATGGTCTCTTCCGGCTGGATGCGCATGATAACCTGGTTGGCAGTATAGCTGCAGCTTTCGGCAGGGCCGAAATAGTTCTGGGGAGGACATTTGAAGGTAATGACGATCTCGGTCACTGTTTCGGCCAGATTCTTGCCTGCCTTTACAAAAAAGGGCACATCTTTCCAGCGCCAGTTATCAACAAAAAACTTTATCGCTGCAAAGGTTTCAACGGTTGATTCAGGAGCAACATTTTTTTCAGAACGATACCCTTCGTACTGTCCAAGCACAACCGATTGCTCCACATTGTAAGGATTAAATGGACGGATAGAGCGAAGTACCTTGGCTTTTTCATCACGCACCGCATCGGCAGAGAAGTCAACCGGTGGCTCCATGGCTACTGCGGCAAGAAGCTGAAGAGCATGGTTCTGCATGATGTCCCGAAGCAAACCCGCCTCTTCATAGAATGCCCCACGGTCACGAATACCGAAATCTTCGGCAATGGTAATGGTTACATCGGCAATATTATTGCGATTCCACAACGGTTCAAAAATTCCATTGGAAAAACGGAAAACCATAATGTTCTGTACCGTCTCCTTTCCGAGATAATGATCAATACGGAAAACCTGCTTCTCGCTGAAAACCTTTCCAATAACATTATTCAGCTCGCATGCTGTCTGCAAGTTCCTGCCATAAGGTTTTTCAACAATGATTTTGCGCCACCCGCCGCAAATACCATCCTTTTCCCCGAGTCGAGCCAGTTCGATGTTCCTGACAATAACCGGCGCAAGAGTGGGTGGAGTGGATAGATAAAAAAGCAGATTCCTGCAGATACCCAACTCTCCCGAACCATCCATAAGCTCATGATAAAGAGCGTGATAGCCATCAATCTCAGTCAGATCTACCTTCACATAAAAGAGCCTGCCGGAAAACAACCTGAAAGCCGCATCATCCTGAAAGGTTTCCGGAAACAACCTGCTCATCTTTTCCTGAACGGTTAAACGGAACTCTTCGTGGGAAAGATCCGCGCGCCCAACCCCGATAATGCGATAATCATCAGGAAGATTCCCCCATTGGGCAAGTTCATAAAGCGAAGGAAACAGTTTGCGGGCGGCAAGATCACTGTTGGCGCCAAAAATAATAATTGAGCAATTATCAGGTTTTATTTGCATGATGGTGCCTTATGATGGTTTTTCAACAAAGGCGTGCCCTCCGAACTCATGGCGCAATGCCGCTACAACCCTGTCAGATAAATTCTCGTCAGAACGAGAACGGTAACGATTGAACAGAGAGGCCGCAATGACAGGAATTGATACCTCATGTTCAAGAGCAGCCTCAACCATCCAGCGGCCCTCTCCAGAATCCGCAATTGCGCCCCTGAGATAGCTAAGCTTTGGATCTTTCTGCAACGCCTGAACCATCAGATCCATCAGCCAGCCCCGAATTACCGATCCATGCGCCCAGACACGGGAGAGCTCTTCAAGATCAAAATCATAACCACTTGCATCAAGGAGATTAAAGCCTTCGCCAATGGCCTGCATCATACCGTACTCAATACCGTTATGAACCATTTTGGCGAAATGACCTGACCCGGATTTGCCCATATAACCATACCCGTTTTCCACACAGAGATCGTTCAGCAAGGGCTCAATAGCTTCATAAGCCGCTTTTTCACCCCCAACCATGATGCAGGCGCCATGACGGGCCCCTTCAAGCCCTCCGCTTGTGCCTGCATCAAGAAAGCTTATCCCCTGTTCTTTAAGGCGGGCAGCTCTTTGTTCAGAATCCTTATAATGTGAATTACCTCCATCAACAATGATGTCTCCCCTCTCAAGCAGCGGAGCAAGATGGGCAATGGTACTGTCGACCGAAGCGCCAGCAGGTACCATCAGCCATATCAGGCGGGGAGATTCCAGTTTACCGGCAAGCTCTTCCAGAGAACAGGCTGCAACAGCTCCGTTACCTGCAAGGGCTGCAACAGGCTCTTCAGAGAGATCAAAAGCCACAAGCTCATGGCCACATTCAAGAAGATGCAGTGCCATATTGAACCCCATTTTTCCAAGCCCGACAACGCCTGCTTTCATAACTCCCTCAATCAGTATTATGAGCTGAAACCGCCAACCGGTCAAGTATCTCAACCCGGCTTTTGGACTGATCCACCATCTTTTGATAGTAATCAATAACAACGCCGTTTACTGCACACCATGACTGTGTCTTTGCAAAAGCAAGACCTCGGGCTTTCAACTCCCTGTATCGGACAGAATGATCAAGCAGTTCAAGACACTTTTCATAAAAATCGCCGACATTCCCTTCAGAGGCAACAAGTCCGGCTGTCGACCGTTCCACAACGTCCCGGCAGCCACCAGCATCCGAAACTACGGCAGGCAAGCCTGACGCAAGCGCTTCAAGAGCGACATTACAAAAAGCCTCAGTTGTTGAAGGAAACAGAAATATATCTCCAGAGGCATAGGCCACAGGCAATTCCACTCCGGTAAGATATCCGGTAAAAATAGCTTCCGGCATTCTTCGCTTCATCTCCTCCTCCTCCGGACCAGAACCAATCATCACAAATCTCACCTTGTCAGCATATTCACCCTGCATAAACCTGTCGTAAACCCTCATGACAACTTCAATATCCTTGTAGAGCACAAAACGACCGGCATACACCACAACAGTCCTGTTCCCGACATTCCACGCTGACCGCATCTTTTCGGAACGGCGTGACGGGTCGAAAAGCTCTTTGTCTATCCCCCGCGACCAGATGGCAATGTTTCTGATATTATAAACAGCCAGCTTCGATCGAACACACTCATTCGGAGCCAGAACAAGATCACAACTGTTATAAAACCAGGTCAGATATTTCCAGGCAGGCTTAACAGCAAACCCGAGACGATAGTAGGCAAGATAGGAAGGGAAATCCGTGTGAAAGGCGGATGCCACCGGAATATTTTTTTTTCGGGCGTACAGAAGAAACTCCCTGCCAATGATATCGGGCGTCGAAATATGCACAATATCAGGCAAAAACGCTTCGAGTTGCTGACGAGTTTCATTCCTGAAAAAACCAAGTTTGTAATCAGGATAGAGGGGTATCGGCACCGAAGGCATGGTGTGGACGACCAACCCGTTCTGATTATCTTTGGCTGAAACATCAGGGGACCATACCGCCACCTCATGCCCTTTTTTCCTGAAAGAAGAAACCAGTTGATAGATGGATTTTACCGCGCCGTCCTTGTCTTTGACATAAGTCCCCGCGTATAAGGCAATCTTCATAAGAATTAAGTTTCCATGCAGCCAATCTCTTACAGACCGTTCCAGACACGACCGGCAATCATGAACTTGAAGGTAACATTTCCCATGAAAAGTCCATCATATCAGCCTCATTCAACTGACGGCAAGAGAGAGTTTCGCAACTTTGGGATGGACCAGCTTCTTGTAATTCTCATAGGAGAGCCTGAGCAATTCGGTATGAGCTCCTGCATTGAAGGCAATTTCATCATCATCTTCAAGCTCTTCAGAGACATAAACATCCATACCATAAAGATTACCAAAGGGCGGCATGGCACCTATCTCGCATTCAGGAAACAAATCAGCAAATTCTTTCTCACTGGCAAGCTCCACCTCTCGTGTTGGGGTCAGTTGACGCAATAACTCAAAATCAAGCTGACGGGAGGCAGGCAAAACAACCATGGCCATTTTGCCGTCAAGAGTAACCATGACGGTTTTGGCGAGTTCTTTTCCCGGAACATGGGCGGCCGCCGCTATCTCCTGAGCCGTATAGGCAGGAGAATGGCTGACCACGAAATACCTCACGGCATGACTGTCAAGAAACTCCCTTAATTTGCGGATAGGCATAGCAACCTCCCCTGTTAAACGGTTATAATGACAAGACATCAAAAAATCATGAGGCGTCACGTTTCAGAAGCCGACCCTCAGACCGAGCATGACGTTATGCGTGCCGATACTATATTTATGATTACCGGCCAGTTCAGCGCTGGATGCACTAAAATAGCGATACTGTGCATCCAGTATGGCAAAAGGCGCGACACTGATGCCTGCGCCTCCTCCAAACTGCCAGGCAAAAACCGTGTCGCCAACAGTAGTGCCAAAACCATTATCTTCGTTAACCTTTGCCATGCCGACTCCAGCAATGACAAAAGGCTTGAGAGGAAAAAAAGGAAGATCAAGATTGATATAACCATTACCCATAACGGTAGTCATCGACTGCGAAGCATCACTGTTGTGAACTCCGTTTTTCTGGTGACCCAGTTCGGCTTCAAGACGATATTGACCGCCATCAAGCCCTATGGCTCCAACAAGATCATAACCGGCATCATAGGATCTGACCGTAAGCTCAGAATCACCCAGCGAAGCAAGAGCTAAAGACCCGCTCACATAAGGTGTTGCTGCATTTGCTGAGGGCGGGGAACAGACTAATGACATAACGCCAAGCACAATTCCCGCTACTGTTATTTTCATTACTGGTTCTCGTTTTTTATCGTTTATTCCAATAATACCTGCACCAAAGCTCTTGATGTAAAAGTAACACATTACGGCAAAACGACCAAGCTGCACGACGGTCTGTTTCCTCGGACCCACTCTTTTAATGCAGGATGAGCTGTTCGGTATCCTACGTCAATAAGCTCAGCTATCTGGCAACAATCGACCAGGTTAAATTCCGAAAGATCGGGCGAAATACATAAATCCACCATCTCTGTCTGCAAGGCAGTCGTATTGGTGATAGTTGTATAAAAGGCATTGAGCAAAAGCCCTATTATATTATAAGGTTTTTTGAAGGCATGGCGAGCAAGGAGATCAACACAGATGACCGATTCAGCACCACTGTCAATGAGAGGGGAAACCGGAACATTTTCTGTAAGAACCCCATCAACATGGAGCACCCCGCAATATTCAACCGGCCTGAAAAGACCGGGAATACAACTACTTGCCATGATTGCAGATGCAACATCTCCTTCAGAAAAGACTACTTTTTTCCCCGTCCCAATATCTGTAGCAACCATTGAAAGTGCTATCGGAGCATCCTCAATATTTTTATGGCCCAGCAGTTCTGTGACAATACCACCAAATTTTTTATTCGACAGAAGGCCGTACTGTGAAAGCTCCAGACCCGAAAGATCAAGCCAGTCAAGATCGAGAGCGATGTCGCGAATCTCCTGCCAGCTTTTACCAAAGGCGTGAAGCGCGGCAATAAAAGCGCCGATACTGGTTCCGCTGATCATCGAAACCGGGATATGCAGTTCGGTCAGTGCCCTCAGCACTCCAACATGGGCCGCACCAAGAACGGCACCACCGCCAAGTGCAAGAGCAGTATTTTTCATAAAGAAAAAAGGGTGAGCAGTTGTTTGAGAAAACCGAACTTCCTGCTGTTGTAGGGTGGATAACGCAGAGCAGGATCGGGGTAGAGCGCTCGGTGCAACACGCTTCGCTGAAAGGAAAAAGTTTCAAAGCCAGCCTTGCCGTGATAGGCACCAAATCCGCTGCTGCCGATTCCTCCGAAGGGAAGAGTGTGAAGAGCCGCCTGAAAAAGCAGATCATTGATACACACTCCGCCTGAACGGGAGTGATGCATGACTCGCTCCTGCACTTCTCTGTCAGAAGAAAAAAGATAAATTGCGAGAGGTTCCTTTCCGTTGCGGATAATATCAAGCGCTTCTCCAAGCTCTTTATAAGCAATTACCGGCAGCAGAGGTCCAAAAATCTCCGATTGCATGAGCGCTGAAGTAGGCGCCACTCCGCGAAGAATTGTCGGAGCGACATAACGCTCACCAGCCTCGGTTTCACCACCACTCAAGGGCGAGGAATCAGCAAGAAGCGTTTCAAGACGCTTGAGATGAAACTCATTAACAATTCGGGGATAATCGCCACTCATCCTCGGATCATCACCGTAAAATGCGGTGATGGCCTCCTGCATAAAGCGAAGAAGTTCATCCTCCCGCTTCTCATGCACAAGAACATAATCCGGCGCAAGACAGGTCTGGCCTGCATTCAGAAACTTTGCCCAAACAATACGGCGTGACGCCACCCGGATATCCGTCTTCTCATCGACAATGCAGGGGCATTTTCCTCCAAGCTCCATAGTCAATGGAGTCAGATACCTTGCGGCCGCAGACATAACCTCTCTGCCAATCGCATGACTTCCCGTATAAAAAATGTAATCAAATTGCTGTTCAAGAAGAGCTTTGGCCTTTTCAACACCACCTTCAATCACCCATACCGCGCTACCATCAAGATAGTGCCCCAACCCTTCAGCAATAATGGATGAGGTATGCGGAGCATGTTCTGAGGGTTTGATAACCGCACAATTTCCGGCTGCAAGAGCGCTGACAAGAGGCGCAAGAGAGAGTTGAAGGGGATAGTTCCATGCCCCAATGATAAGAACAACTCCATAGGGCTCAAGCGAATAAGAGCCTTTTGCTGGTTGATAGAGGAGAGGAACAGAAACCCGGCAGGGCTTTGTCCATGATTTGAGATGCTTCAGGGCAAAGCGTATCTCATCACGAAGATATCCTGTTTCAGTTAAAAAAGTCTCTGCTGCCGACTTTCTGAAATCATCACGCACCGCATCCGCAATATCCTTTTCCCGCTCAACAAGAAACCTGTCAAGTGCAAGCAACTGCAATCTCCGCCACGTCAATTCCCGCGTTATACCCTGCTGAAAGCTCTCTCTCAACAACGCCAATTCGGGAAACACCTGATCATTTTGCATTAGAGATGTTTCTAAACCATTACCACCACACTCCTCCTGCCAATACTTCCGATTGCAATGTAACGAAAAAGACGTTCAGCCTGATGGCTGGATTTTTGGTGAAATTCAGTGCAGCACCAAACGTTCCATAAGAATAGCGGCAGAGATGGAGGCATTGAGCGACTCTACCTGCTCTTTTTTACCACTATGCGGAATCCTGACAAGCAAGTCCGTCTGCGCTTTTACCGGTTCACTGATGCCATTGGCCTCGTTACCGATCACCAGCACCATTTTTTCAGGCCAGCCAGAAAACTCTCTGAAATCCTTTCCGTCCAGTGACGAGCAAACTATCGTATAGCCACGTCTTTGAAGGCAACGGAGTTCATGGGCAAGAGACTCCACTCCGTAATGATGGAGCGCAAAGATGCTTCCTGCGCATGATCGTACAACCTTGGCATTATACCGGTCTGCGGTTCCGACGCTGCAGATCATCGCATCAGCACCAAACCAGACTGCCGTTCTGAGAATGGTACCCACATTACCCGGATCCTGAACATCATCAAGGGCAACAAGAAGTGATTGCCCCGGCTTCTCCTTACCCTCATACCCGTTCGGTAGCTGCTGGCGAAAAACACCAAAAATCCCTTGCGACGTCGATGTCTGGGCAAGCTGATCGCCCTCTTTTTCGGTTACAGAAAAGACCTTTCCCTTGTACGTTTGAGCAAAGTGGGCAACATCTGCTTCTCCCTCCCTGATCAGCAAAGCAACAAGCATCTCTTCATCTGGCAGGTTCAAACAAAGCTCCCTGACTGTACGAAGCCCTTCGGCAAGAAAAAGCCCTTTCGAATCCCTGAACTTCTTTTGATGGAGTTTTACAAAGTCCCGGAGTCTGGACTTGCTTAACGCAACCAGATTCATGACTGCGCTCCGGCTCTTTTCAGACTTGAAATCACCGATGTCGGATCATGGGAAAAATCAGCAGGGGGAACGCCAGCGCCCCGTGAAAGAGCCGCGCTGTCAAGTTCAACGGAGAAGCCATCTGCGCCCTTCGAATCATCCTCTGCACCGGTCATACAACGACGGATGTACTCATCAAAACTCTCCTTCTCCATCGAGTGCCCTTCCAGAGCTGACTGCTGCTCCCCGTCAATTCCCCCTGTATCGCGAATCGAAGAAGAGGATGCTTCAATCATGAAGCTAATCTTGCACATCACCTCCTCCCGTGACAGCTCACCCAGACCAGCTTTTTTCACCAACCGGTAAAAAGAGGCTTCATCAATCTTTTCCATCATCTGAAGCAACGGTTCAAGCCCTCCGTACCTCTCCGCATGAACCTTGATCGCCTCTTCAAGAGATACCGCAGGTTCACCTGCCGACTGGTTGCCCTTTTTTTGCGCAGCGTTTATCGGAGATGCAACAGAATTTTCGTTTACACCTTTTACACTCCCCCCGCCAAGAAACTCCTCATCCACACTATATTCCCTGAGCCGATCCCGCATGATATCAGTATGCTTCTCCCTTGCACGCCTCATCGAAACAGAGTCCATCTCAGGAGGCTGCTGCAACAGGAGCCGCAAGACCACAAGAATGCCCGTCAAGGCAACTGCAATAACGAAACAGAAAAGAATCAGCTCCAGCTTGAAGCCAAACAGCAGCACCACAAGCAACTCCGCAGCTACCAGTCCGGAGAAGAGAGTGAGAAGAAGTTTCAGGAAAAAACGCTCATTCATAGTGCTGTTTTATAACAGTTGACATTAATCAATGCAATAACTTATTTCCGACCCACACAGTGATATGCGCTTCGAGAGCAATTACAGGAAGCAAAAACCCGAAGAATTCACCACACTTTTGTTCAGTAATGTAACTCCCCTTACACCGTAAATCAAATTCGATACTTGATTTCTCTTGCCTCATGCGTACATTGTCAGCTCAACAAAACAACACCTTCAGACAAAAGGAAATCACCGATGGCGTTGACCAATGCGGGGTTGAGCTTGTCGCTTCAGGCGGGCTCTGACCGGGAACAAACTGTTGAACTCATCTCCCCGGCTGGGGACATGACTTGCTTGGTGACTGCGCTGAAGGCGGGGGCGGACGCCGTTTATTTCGGTGCTGAAGGCTACAATATGCGAGCCGGAAGCTGCAATTTCACCCCGGCGGACTTCCCTGCCGCAAGAGCGCTTTGCAATAATTACGAAGCAAAGGCTTATCTGGCACTGAATACGATTGTCTATGATAGTGAGCTGAAAAAGATGACTCAAACGGTCACTGCCGCTAAAACGGCAGGGATTGATGCCGTGATCTGCTCGGATATGGCGGTCATCGAAGCTTGCCGGAAGATTGGTATGCCGTTTCATATCTCGACACAGGCGTCGGTCAGCAACTACAGTGCGGTTCAATGTTATGCAGCCCTTGGCGCAAAAATGATTGTGCTGGCGCGAGAGCTCACGCTTGAGCAGGTGCGCCATATCACCGGAAAAATCAGGAACGATGGGCTTGCTGTGCGTCTTGAGTGCTTTGTACATGGCGCGATGTGTGTTGCCGTTTCAGGGCGCTGCTTTATGTCGCAGGAACTTTTCGGGCGATCGGCAAACCGCGGGCAATGTGTGCAGCCCTGCCGAAGGCAGTACCTTATTACTGATCCGGAGGAAAACGAGGAGCTTGAGCTTGGTACTGATTATGTGATGAGCCCGAAAGACCTTTGTGCCATTGAGTTTCTTGATGTGCTCATTGATGCGGGAATCAGCGGATTCAAGATTGAGGGAAGAAGCCGCAGTCCTGAATATGTCCATACAACCACCAACGCTTACCGTCAGGCACTCGACCTCTGTACCCGCTATCGCACTGACCCGGAATTCAGGAGTAAATACAGTGAATTGACTATCAGCCTCAAGAGTGATCTGGCCAAGGTCTATAACCGGGGATTTTCCACAGGATTTTATTTTGGAAAACCTCTTGATTCATGGACAAAAGAGTATGGCTCTCTTGCTCAGGAGAAAAAAACCTATATCGGAGAGATAAAAAAATACTATCCAAAGGCGGGGGTGGCAGAGATGCTTATCTATGCCCGTGGTCTCAAGCGGGGAGACAAGCTCTCTATTCTGGGGCCGAAAACAGGAGTTGTCACGGTGATGGCTGATACTTTTTTCACGAACGACCTGCCAGATCTCGATGCCGTCAAGGGCGACAGCGTCACCATCAAGTGTCCGACGGTAAGAAAAAACGACAAGGTTTACCTGCTGGAAAAGAGGAGATAAGACTTTTTTTGTAAAAATGTAATTTTTTATACTTACCTTTTTATCAAGAAGTACATCGCAACATGTAACTTTTATTATTTAATTAACGAAATCATCACGAAAATGAAAAAATTATTGTTGACCGCATTGATTGCCGGTATGTCTGCAGCTCCAGCTTTAGCCACGCCTTATGTCAGCGGGTCGGTTGGGTTAGGATTTGCTGGGAACTCTTCTATTTCAATAGCAGGTGTCGGTGAAGTTAACGATGTTATTAAATGGAAATCCGGTGTTCCGTTTGGTGCCGCAGTAGGTATCAAACAGGACGGATTCCGCGTTGAGGCAGCTCTTTCATATCAGACTCATGATATTGATAAAATACTTACAGCACCAGGTGTTTATGAAACTCCAGAAGGCACAAACTCGCTTTCAGCGCTTACTTATATGGCCAATGGTTATTATGATATTAATCTCAACAAGTCCAGCGTTTCTCCTTATGTGATGGCTGGGCTTGGTGGCGCATCATTGAAACCAGAGGGTGATACATCAAAGAGTGTCTTTGTCTGGCAGATTGGTGCCGGTGTTGGCGTCAAGGCAGCAAAGGACTTGACCGTTGACCTTGGTTTTCGTTACCTGAAACCAGGATCACTTGAGGGTGAAGTCAATAATCAAAGCGGCAAAATATCTCTTTCCTACACCAACATCCTTGCCGGTATTCGCTATGACTTTCAGTAACTGAAGCATATTGAAGCCACAATGTTTCGCTGCCTCCTGAGCCATCAGGAGGTGGCTTTTTTTTGCCAGATCCTTTGGCCTCTCCAGTGAAAAAACGCTGCTATCAGCAGAAAAAGGGTATTTTATGTTTTCAATTGCACTCCCTTTTATGTAGCTTTTCCTGCAAGGTCTGCATGTTGTTACAGCGCTTCTCTGCAATGCCTGAATCGGGAACATGAGCAATGATCTACAAAGTCATTTCCAAAGGTGAGTTCAAGGCTTTTATTGACGCACTTGTTCAGAATAACAGCTCTTTCGGACCTCGAAAGGTAGATACCGGAAGCAACGGAAAACCGATCTATCAGTTTATGCCCGTGAAGTCGGTCGATGAAATCGATTTTGATTATACCGTAACACACTCATCGGCCAAGCACTTTTTTCTGCCTTACCGCGACGAGCTCTCCCACTTCAACTTCAGTGACGGAAACTGGGAACAGGAGATCCGGTACGAGGCTCCACCCATCATCCTTATCGGGCTAAGGCCCTGCGACATCAATGCGGTCAACATTCTTGACGATGTGATGCTCCATGGCGCCTACCCTTCTCCCTACTATCTGGCACGCCGGAAAAACAATTTCATTATCGGCATGGACCACATGCCTCTGCCGGACTGCTTCTGCCATTCGATGAACCGGCACACCGTCAATCATGGATTCAACCTCTTCTGCTCCGACATCGGCGACAGTTATTACCTTTCGATCAACTCCTCGAAAGCATTCAACTTCCTCAAGGAGTTCAAAATCGAGGAGCCGACGTATGAGGACAATTGCCTCCTGATTGAACGGCGCAAGAACATCAAGAACAGCTTTGCAACCAAAATTGAGGTGTCCGGACTGCCCTGTTTCCTCGATATCGAATTTGACTCTCCGATTTGGCAGAAATGGGGTGACAAGTGTCTCAGTTGCGGCTCCTGCGCAATGGTCTGCCCTACCTGCTACTGCTACAGCGTGGAAGAGTGTTTCGATATTGATCTTAAAGGCTCGACACGGCAGAACCATCTCTACTCATGCAATCTGGTTGATTTTGCGCAGGTCACCGGCGGACACAACTTCAGACCGAAAACCGGCGACCGCCTCAAATATCGCTACTACCACCATTACCGTGGATTTGCGGCCAACGACAACCAGCAGATCTGCGTAGGCTGCAACCGTTGCGGACGGGCCTGCCTTGCCGACATCAACCCGAAAGACGTCATCAACGACCTCAGACTAGAGCGAGAATCATGCATGATATGCGTTTCACCATCCCCGGACAAGACCTGAACCGTGAACCTTTCGCCGTCAAGATCCCGGATTTTCAGAAAAAGTCAGAGGTCATGATCACCGACAGGGGCTACAAGTGCAGGATTACCAACATCGTGCCGCTCTCCGGCCTTGAACGGCTCTTCCAGCTCCGTATCATCGATCCGCTCGAGCGGGAAGTGTTCAACTTCAGACCCGGTCAGTTCCTTATGCTCGAAGTACCGGGATACGGTGAAGCACCGATATCAATATCAAGTTCAACCAGCAACCACGAGTTTATCGAACTCTGCATCCGCAAGGCTGGCCATGTCACCTCAGCGCTCTTCGAAGCCTCCCAGGGGGCCTTCGTTTCCATCAGGGGCCCGTTCGGGACAGCCTTCCCTATGGCGGAGATGCAGGATCAGAACGTGCTCCTGATTGCCGGAGGGCTTGGCATAGCGCCGATGCGCGCACCCCTTTTCTGGATCAACGACCACCGCGACAAGTACAAGGAGGTCTTCCTACTCTACGGAGCCAAGGAACCATCACAGATGCTCTTCACGTACCAGTTCGAAGAGTGGAAAAAGGTCAGCCATGTGCAGATGAGCACTATCGTCGAAAACCCCGATGCATCCTGGACAGGCCGAAGCGGCATGATCACCGCCCTGCTCGACGAATTCGCCTTTGACCCCAAGGAGACCTACGCGATCGTCTGCGGCCCTCCGGTCATGTTCAAGTTTGTCTGCAGCCATCTTGACCGGCTGGGCATTCCGATGAACAGGATGTTTGTGTCGCTGGAGCGCCGCATGCACTGCGGCATGGGCAAATGCTGCCGGTGCATGGTCGGTTCCACCTTTACATGCCTCGACGGCCCGGTGTTTGACTACTGGTCGGTCATGAACCTCAAAGAAGCGATTTAGGAAAAACCTCATGAACCATCTTGGTTTTGAAATGGAAAAGGTGAAGATCGGATCGTTCGACTTTACCTGCTGCGAAGGGTGCCAACTGCAGTTGGCCAACAAGGAATCGACCTTGCCTGATTTCCTCGCCCTCCTCGATATCCGCAACTTCAGGGAAATATCCTCCGAGCGACTCGACGACTACGATATCGCCCTTGTCGAGGGAAGCATCACGCGCCCTGACGAGATTGAGCGTTTGAAGGCCATCCGCGCAAAAGCAAAAGTGTTAATCGCTTTCGGCACCTGCGCCTGTTTCGGCGGGGTCAACAGTCTCAAGAACCGAATTCCTCAAGAGGAGGCAATCCGTGAGGTCTATGACAACAAAGCGGTCGAGACAATGCCCTCCATGAAAATCAGTGATGTCGTCCAGGTCGATCACTCTATTCCCGGTTGCCCGGTTTCCAAAGATGAGGTAGAACAGATTTTGGTTGGTATTGTCACCCGTTCGCAGGTCAGCTTGCCGACGTACCCGGTTTGCGTGGACTGCAAGCAACAGTTGAACACCTGCCTCTTCGACCTTGGCGAACTCTGCCTCGGGCCGATTACCCGCGCTGGCTGCAATGCGGTATGCACAACAGGAAAGAGCGCCTGCCTCGGGTGCCGTGGTCCTGCAGAGGAGCTTAATATGCCAGCTTTTTTTGAGCTGGTAAAAGACAGGGCACTAAGCCTCAACGACCTGCACGAAATGCTTGCCTTTTATAACGCCTTTGAACCATTCGCTACTGATGAAACGTGACTACTCACTTGATATCCATCACCTGACCAGAGTGGAGGGGCACGCCGACATCCAGATCACGGTCAGGGATGGTCAGCTTGTTGATGCCCGTTGGGCTATCGTTGAGACCCCACGCTTTTTTGAGGTAATGCTCAAGGGGATGAGCGCTGAGCGGGTACCATTTCTGACCTCAAGAATCTGCGGGATCTGCTCCATCAGCCATTCACTTGCAAGCATCAGGGCGGTTGAACGGGCAATGGACATTGTGCCACCGGTTGCAGCAGAAAAAACAAGATTGCTGGCAATGCATGGCGAAACCCTCCAGAGCCATGCCCTCCATCTTTTTTTTCTCATCGCCCCTGATTTTGCGGGCACGTCCAGTGTCCTCCCTCTGATTCAGTCGCACCCCGATCTGGTCAGAGCGGGACTGCAACTCAAAGAGCTTGGCAACGAAATCAGCACGGTAACAACCGGACGCTGCACCCACCCGGTCAGCCTCGTGGTCGGTGGTCTCAGCAAAGCCCCTGACAAGGAGAAGCTCTTACACCTTCGAGCGATGATTCAGGAGAGAAAACCAGCGCTTGAGACAACGTGCTCTTTTTTCCACACCCTCACCATTCCTGATTTCAGCCGGGAAACCGAATTTATCTCGCTCTCCAACGGATCAACCTATCCTTCAATTGGCGGACGTCTTGTCTCATCGGACGGGGTTAACCTGGAGGAAAATGACTATCTCCTGATGACCAACGAGTACACGCAGGAGTTCTCCACCTCAAAATTCACCCGACTCAGCCGGAAATCCTCTGCGGCAGGAGCTTTGGCACGTTTCAACAATAACTACGATCTTCTGCACCCGAAAGCAAAGGAGGTCGCCGAAAGCTTTGGGCTTCAGCCGGTGTGTCACAATCCTTTCATGAACAACATCGCCCAGCTTGTTGAATGTGTTCATATTCTTGAGGATGCCGGGGATCTTGTTAACTCGCTGCTTGACAGTGATCTTTCAGAGATCAAAACACCTTACACGCCAAAAGCCGGCATAGCCACCGGAGCTGTTGAAGCACCGCGCGGGGTACTCTATCACCATATCGAAATTAATGAGCAGGGAAAAGTGGCCAAGGCCGACTGCATCATTCCAACGACCCAGAATAATGGTAACATCCATGATGATCTGCGGGCACTCGTTGAACAGGCGCTCAGGGAGGGAAAAAATGACGGGGAGATTACAAAACTGTGTGAGATGGTGGTACGTTCTTACGACCCCTGTATATCATGCTCGGTGCATTGAGAGAGTATGCGCATGTACAATGCAGGGAAGCGGGTCTGCTTCCCTGCACCTGCACTCAGAGAATCTCCACAAGCTCAATCTCAAAAGTGAGCTGCTGACCGGCAAGCGGATGGTTGGCATCAAGCGTCACTGAGGTGTCACTCAAGTCAACAACCATCACAATCGCCTGCTGATTGTCAGCAAGATTGACTTGAAGCTGTTGACCGATTTCAAGTTCCATATCGGCGGGAAAACGCTCCCGATCGACGTCAGTAACAAGCTCCGGGCTGTGCTCTCCGTATGCCTCTGCAGCAGAAATAACCGAAACCCTGACCTCTCCGGGTGACAAATCAAGGACGGCTCTATCAAATCCGGGAATAACATCTCCTCCCCCAATGGTAAACTCCAGCGGTTCACGTTCAACGGAAGTATCAAACATTGTACCGTCATCAAGCGTTCCGGTATAATGAACTCTCACCGTGTCACCTTGTTTTGCTTGCGCCATGCACTCCTCCTTTTTTTTCTTGTCAAAACGACTTACCTGTATTAACCTTAACCTTTATAAACACCCTCTACTCCACCTGCCTCCATTTATCCTGTAACTTTCGGCAAACATCCCGGATAGTTAAGCCTCAGGAACGCAATCAACTGTTCACGAACAAAACAACGCAACTCCCAGACATCCGAAGAGTTCGCTGCACTGACAAGCGCCCGTATCTCGACCGACTTCTCAGTAGTATTGGTTACCTGTATTTTTGCCACCCTCTTGTCCCATAACGGTGTTGCAGAGACGATTCTCTCCAGCTCATCACGAAGCGTTTCTGGTGGAATAGTATAATCAGTGTGGAGATAAACCGTACCAAGAAGCTCTGACGATGTTCTGGTCCAGTTCTGAAACGGACGATCAATAAACCAGGTAATGGGTACAATCATCCGGCGCTGATCCCAGAGTTGCACAACGACGTAGGTGAGGCTGATCTCTTCAACCACGCCTCTTTCATTTTCAACAACAACCACATCGCCAATACTGATCGGCTGCGTTATAGCAATCTGGATACCGGCTATCAGGGTTGTAAGACTTTTCTGGGCCGCAAAACCAAGCATCACGCCAGCAATACCTGCTGAGGCAAGAATGCTCAGCCCAACCTGTCGAACAGTATCAAAGGTCATCAACACGCCGGAAATAGCCAGAAGCACACAGAGCACAGTCAGAATCTTGCGAGCCAGATGAACAGGTGTGGCAATTTTTTTTGCGGCTTCGTTTTCACCGACTTTCGCTGCATAGTGCTTCAGGACAGACTGCTCCAGCACCATGAGTAACCGCATGACAAACCATGAAAACCCGATAATGCCAAGAATAAGGAGCGTATGATGAAGCAGATCCTTTATAGCCAAATCCACCGGCACATAACGAACAAGAATGGCCAGACCAACCAGAGAGACCAGCACCCTGAAAGGCAAAGCCATGAGCTCCAGAGGAATAGTGACATCCCTGACCGATGAGCGAATCACAGCTATAACCTTTCTGAAAAGGGAATTTGCCCCTGCATAAAAGAGCAGGGCAAAGACAACAATTATCGCCGGTATCAGGTAAACGCCCTGCGGCGAATTCCATAAATTCACTGTTGTATCCATAGGCATCTAACCATAATCAAAGCCGCAAGAAACCCTCTTAACCTGTTTTTTTATAACCTATCCTTCTTTCAGCCTTGCCATTTCACTCTTCGAGCGACTCACACAATCCTCAATGGCCATTCCGCCAAAATAGTTGCCGGTCAGGAGAAGGTTCTTTTTCCCCTTCAGCAGCATATCGGTTTTTTCCAGCCATTTATGATGGCCCATCCCGAGCGTAGGAACCGTATTGATCTTTGAAATGGTATGCTCTATCTTTGAAAAGCTCACCCCGAGCACCTCGGTTATGCGGCTTCTTTTGGTCTTGTCATCAAGGCCGGGCTTGAAATGAAACGTAAACCCGCGATAGTTGTCGTCAGGGACCGTATCGCGGGAGACTATCGAGAAAAACACGTCGTTTGGCGAAATCATGGCCGCAACTGGTTTGACTGTAACCGTATCCTTGCGGACAATAACCCCGACAGAGTCGACCTCAGCCGCCTTGAGCTGACCGAGATGGTTGGCTATATCAGGATTGATATCCCACAGCAGCTTTGAGGCGACCGAAGATGGCGTTGCCATAACAAGGGTTTTCGCTGAATATTCTCCCCCACTGGCATTCCTGATTATATATAAACCATTCTCATACTTCACAGAATTCACATCCTGGCTGGTAAAGACGTTCAGCCCGCTTTTTGCAGCAATCACCCGGGCAACACTCTGCATACCTCCCTTGAAGGTGTAGTTCTTCAGCATATCCTTTCTTTTTTCCCTGCTTTTGAACATCATGTCAGCAGGAAAGTCATCGGTTTTCTGCGAAGGCACTGCATTGAAGAAATGACTGATGACCTCATTGTAGTTCTTCTCTCCCACAATTTTTGAGTAATAGGACTTCACACTCAGGCCGTCTTTCTTCAGTTTAAAAAAATTAGGAGCTGAAAGAAGCAGTTCCAGAATATTGAGCCGGGAGACAATAGACTTGATTTTATCATTCACCAGCAGGGTAAACGGTACTTTTTCGCGCGGAATGATTGATTCTGTGATTCCGCAAGATTCAACAATGTCGAGCAGATTCTGATAAGAGCTGTAACAGGTGTGCGCTCCAAGTTCCAACCAAAATTTCTTTCCATTTCCGTTGTACTGGGGAGAAGCAAAAGAGCCCCCGAGAGTATCACTCTTTTCAAGCAGGGTGGTTTTAAAACCTGCATCGACACTATAAAAGGCAAGGCTCAAGCCGCTTATACCACCGCCGACTACGACAACATCGTTTTGCATCATAAGAGACAAAGAATTACCGAATAACTGTTAAAAAAAACAGGACTGACTTCCGGGCGCAATTTAGTGAAATCAAGGAAGAAGACCGCTTGTAATTATCGCTGTTTTTCCTCTTCGCGATAGTTTTGCGAGTATCGCACATAGTTTTCTGGCGACTCCTCTATATTTTGACGCTCAGCGTCAGTAATCGGACGCATCACTTTTGCGGGAACACCTGCAACCAGCATCCCTGATGGCACGGTAAATCCCTGCCTGACCAGTGAACCGGCAGCGACAATCGACCAGGGTTCAATAACACAGTCATCAAGCAAAACCGCGCCCATCCCGATCAACACATAATCTTTGACCGTACAGGCGTGCAGCACAGCGCCATGGCCGATAGTCACACAGTTTCCTATGTTCAGCGGGCCGGTATCATGCGTGACATGAAGGGTCACATTATCCTGCACACTGGTTTTTTCACCGATGCGGATGGGACAGACATCACCCCGGACAACCGCATTGAACCAGATACTCGAATTGGCGCCGATATGCACGTCACCAATAACATAAGCTCCGTCCGTCATAAACACCGTGTCATGAAGTTGCGGCCAGACGCCCTTGTAAGACATCACTTTTCCCATAATCTGTAATTTTATAATATTTAAAAAATCATGCCCGGACTTTATCCGTTTGCCTCATAAACCATCCGTTCAGGAAAACTCAGTATTAACGAATTATCTCATCTCCTGAACATAAAATATTTTTTATTGATGAGCAGATTTATTAAGTTCGTTTATAAAGGAATTAAACCACTAAATACGCAACGATGCCAAATATATCAGGGGCTTTTACAAACGCGGCTACGGCCTATGGAAAGTTTCTTGAAGTTTTCATAGATGGTCACTGGTGGGTTGTTGGCGACGCACTCGAAAACATTGGAAAAACCACCAAAAGACTGGGTGCCAATGCTTATCCACATCTCTACGGTGGAACCTCATCAGGGCTCAGGGGAACTTCTCCTGATAAGTCTGGTTATGCTCAACCAACAAAGGAAGTTGGACAACGATTCAAGGATTAACGAAAATCCCGGTTTCTGACCGAGTTTTCCCGGTCATCATTAACGTCTTTAAAAAACGAGGTTTTCTGCCTCGTTTTTTATTGCACCACCCACCCGGAAAAGTAACTTCATCGGCATGAAAGCAACACTGAGCTGCAGCAAGTTAAAGAAAATCTACAATAAACGAGCCGTTGTCAAAAGCTCATCCATTGAGGTGAAGCAGGGTGAGATCGTGGGGCTTCTCGGACCGAACGGCGCGGGCAAAACAACAACATTCTACATGATTGTCGGACTGGTACGGCCAGACGGTGGCGACGTATTTCTTGATGCAACAAATATTACCCGACTGCCCATGTACAAACGGGCGCGCCTCGGTATAGGCTATCTTCCCCAGGAAGCCTCCGTGTTCCGAAATCTGACCGTCGAGGAGAACATTCTGGGCGTTCTCGAATTCACCACGCTCTCAAAAACGGAAAGAAAGGAGAGAGCCGACATGATGCTCGAAGAGCTGAACATCTCCCCTATCCGCAAAAGCATGGGCTATGCACTCTCGGGCGGTGAACGCCGCCGCACAGAAATAGCGAGAGCTTTGGCGCTTAACCCGAAATTTATTCTGCTTGACGAGCCCTTTGCCGGGGTTGACCCCATTGCTGTCGAAGATATCCAGCAGATCGTCAACGGACTTGCGAAACGCAACATCGGAGTGCTTATCACCGACCATAATGTCCACGAAACTCTTTCCATTACCAGTCACGCCTACCTGCTTTTTGACGGCAGCATCTTCATGCAGGGCACCTCTGAAGAAATCGCAGCCAATCCTGAGGTCAGAAAAATGTACCTCGGTGAAAAATTCACCCTCGAAAGGTATTAACTACACTCATAAATTGCATATTATGAAACTTTGAAGCAGATATCCAGTGTTTCATGTAGAGTAAGCTCATTGGATGGGCTTTAGATATTCTTGTTTGAAATTATAATGCCGACTGAAAGGCCGGAGGCAATGCAAGAATGAATATTCTTCTGATCTACCCCGAATTTCCCGACACCTTCTGGAGTTTCAAGCACGCCCTGAAGTTTGTGAACAAAAAGGCTTCCCTTCCGCCGCTTGGCCTTTTAACGATAGCCTCGATGCTTCCGGAAAGCTGGCAGAGGAGACTTGTTGATCTCAATGTCTCAACCCTTACCCTTAAAGATATAGCATGGGCCGACATGGCGTTCATAAGCGCGATGGCCGTACAACAGGAATCCGCCCGAAAGATAATTACCCTGTGCAACAAGGCTGGCCTGAAAGTAATTGCCGGAGGGCCTCTCTTCACATCAGAGCACGAAGCATTCCCTTTGGTCGATCATTTTGTGCTGAACGAAGCCGAACTTACCCTTCAGCCCTTTCTCGATGACTTGAATAAGGGAACACCAAAAAGAGTCTACTCGTCAGAACTCTTTGCTGATATTACCCGCACACCCATTCCGCAGTGGAATCTGCTCGACATAAAAAAGTACGCCTCAATGGCGCTGCAGTTTTCCAGAGGCTGCCCTTACCAATGCGATTTCTGCAACGTCACTGCGCTTTTAGGCCATAAAATCCGCACAAAAAACAGCGCCCAGATTATTGCTGAACTTGATGGAATACACCGTATGGGATGGCAGGACACCATCTTTTTTGTCGATGACAACTTCATTGCCCACAAGAGTTATCTGAAAAAAGAGCTGCTTCCCCGATTGATCGAATGGCAGAAAAAGAACAAAACAACGACCAGGCTTTATACTGAATGCTCAATCAATCTTGCCGATGATCCAGAACTGATGGAGCTGATGTTCCAGGCAGGATTCTATCAGGTCTTTATCGGCATTGAGACCCCTGAAAACACAGCCCTTGAAGCCTGCGGCAAACAGCACAACACCTCAAGGGATATGCTCGGCAACATCAAAAGAATCCAGCAGGCAGGCATGGAGGTACAGGGCGGCTTTATCGTTGGTTTTGACAGCGACACACCATCGATTTTCCAGAAGCAGATTGAATTCATCCAGAAGAGTGGCATTGTCACCGCGATGGTCGGTATTCTTCAGGCGCTTCCCGGCACCAGACTGTACGAGCGGATGCAAAAAGAGGGCCGTCTTCTGCACAACTCAAGCGGTGACAATGCCGACAGCAATACCAATATCGTGCCAAAAATGGATATAGAAATTTTGCGCCGGGGATATACCGAGATGATGACGCAACTCTATGCCCCAAAACAGTACTATAAAAGAATCCGGACACTGTTGCTTGAATATCGGACACCGAAGTCCAAAGAGAGATTCCGCTTCAGTCATCTTATGGCTTTTTTGCGCTCAACGGTGCTGCTTGGCATGGTTGGCAGAGAACGGTTCCAGTACTGGAAGATGCTGATCTGGACCTTTTTTCACCGCCAGCGAGCTCTCCCTCATGCCATAACGCTGGCTATCTATGGACACCACTTCCGCAAGGTCTGCAAACTGCATTTGAAGGAAACGCAACGGGCGGCAGGATAGCATCTGTAATTCAGGCAGGGTATTGCCGACAAAAAACTTTCTGATTACATCATGCTTCAATTAAAAAAAGCTGGAAGTCAGGCTCTTGAAAACCTCCGCTCAGAAGGGAGCTTTCCTCCTTCCTGGCAAAGCATGGAGGAACTTGAAACCACAACCAACGACATTGTGTCACGTTATCTTGATGAAAGATTCAAGGTATCCAGGGAACTTGGTGGGGGCTCTCTTTTGACAGAACTACTCGACAGGGTACTGCGCACTTCAGACACAGAATGTATGGACGATACCAAATTGTCTGAAGCCGAAAAGCTGGAACTGGTACTGGCGCTTGACCGTCAAAATCATAAAATGCAGCTCTATCCCCGATATGTCGAACTGCTTCTTTCCCTTCTTGAAGAAGTCACAACAGGTGAACAACGAAAGATGCGGGTACTTGAACTGGCAAGCGGCTCAGGAGGATTGGCGCTGGCACTTGCCGAAGAGGCATTGCGAAAAAATCTGCCCATCTCTGTTACCGGCTCTGATATCGTGCCGAAATTTGTTGAGGCGGGCAACCGGCAGGCCGCAGCAAAACAACTGCCAGTCAACTTTCAACTCCTCAATGCCTTCAACCTGCCACTCTTTCCTGAAGGTTCTTTTGACCTTATGGTCATCTCCCAGAGTCTCCACCATTTCACCCCCGGTCAACTTGCCATCATGATCGCCCAGGCAGCACAACAGACAAAAACAGCGTTTGTCGGTATTGATGGATACCGCAGCATTCTGCTCACTGGCGGCGTCCCCCTCATGGCAAGCATACAGTGCATTCCTTCATTTGCCTTGGACGGACTTATTTCCGCCCGAAAATTTTACAGCGAACTGGAGCTTGATCTTATTGCGGAGATTGCTACCGGCAAAAGAGATCATACCGTCATCTGCGACTGGCCGTTGAGTATTTTAACCGTTCGGTTCGATGGGAGAAGGCCGAACTGAGCAACATACTTCGCAGCACTCTTTCCAAAATTTGTCGCCCGCCCTTTCTTGCGTATCTTCTAGTTCAACCCCATAAAACCTGAGCGCCCCCATGATAGCCGAACACCTGCTTTTTCAATCTGACGGCGGATTTATTCGTATCCCGATCTGGGGCCACATCCCCCTGAGCGGACCGCTGAAAAAAATCCTGTCGCACCCTTCGTTTCTGCGCCTCAAGGGGATTCGGCAGCTCTCGTTCTCGCAGCAGGTCTACCCTGGGGC
Organism: uncultured Chlorobiaceae bacterium; assembly: GCA_903836465.1. GTDB lineage: Bacteria > Bacteroidota > Chlorobiia > Chlorobiales > Chlorobiaceae > Chlorobium. Next base: position 6,209 of record CAILRB010000035.1, on the reverse strand, counting down.
AACGCACACACGATTTGAGCACTCGATCGGGGTCTATCATCTGATGAAGCTGATTTTGCAGCGCATGTTGACGAGCCCTTTAGCCCAGAGCCTTCAGGATGAGCAGTTCCGGTTTGATGACCACAACTGCCGGGTGCTGCTTTCGGCTTCGCTTTTGCACGATATTGGCCACTTTCCCCATGCCCACATCATTGAGGAGCAGATTCCCCAGTTCGGCAACGAGCCGGTCTTCTCGCATCATGAAGAGCTTTGCAAGTACTTTATCTATGAGCAACATCCCGGAGTTCCGACGATTGCTGAAATTCTGCATGATGAGTGGAAGGTATCTCCCGAATCGGTTATTGAACTGATTGTGGGCAAAACGCGCTTCAGCAAGCTCATCAGCGGCACGCTCGACCCTGACAAGATGGACTACCTCATGCGTGACGCGCACCACTGTAATATTCCTTACGGGAGTATTGATATTGATCGGCTGATTGAGTCGTTTGTGCCCGACCCGCAGCGCGAGCGGTTTGCCATTACAGAAAAGGGTATTGCGCCGCTGGAGAGCCTGATGTTTGCGAAGTACATGATGATGCGCAATGTCTACTGGCACCATACCAGCCGGGCGCTCTCGGCCATGCTCCGCAGGCTGTTGCAGGATATTGCCAGTGAAGGGATGCTCTCGCCAGCAGCCTTGCGTGAGCTGTTTTACGGGAATGCCGATGACCGGGTGCTGCATGAACTGAAACAACTGCTGCCGGAGAAAGATCATCCAGTCTCTGCCCTGCTTGATGATATCCTCAGGCGACGAGTCTACAAAAGAGCAATAACAGTACAACCCTATCTGAGCGACTCCTCCAAAGAGGATGAGCGGTGGTTTATCTACAACGCTGACAACAAAATGCGCCGCAAGATGGAGCTGGAGATCTGTGAGTTTCTCAACAAACGCTACCATCTCGGGCTGCACGGTCATGAGGTGCTGATTGATCCGCCCTCAAAGAAGGATATTTTCGATTACGCCGACCTGAAAGAGCTTCGGGTTTACCCGACACGCTCGGAGCACATTCACTACGCCCTGCAGTGTACGTCGGAGTATGTCCGGTTTGATGATCTGCATGAGTCGGTCTTTCAGTCAGACTTTATTCTCGCCTTTGAGCGGTACACCAAAAAGTTCAGGCTCCTCTGCCGCCCCGATCTGGTTGAGCGCATTGTGGAGTCACGCGAAACCATCATGTGCCTTATGGCCAATGATCTTGACCTGTTTCGATAAGACATTACCTCTTCTGCTCGTTACCTGAACATCAACCACCTTGCGATTTCAGTCGCAGACGCGGGCAATGAAATCTTCATCAAAAACACCATGAGCAGCATTGAAACAGCCAACCCTGAAAAGGAACAAAAGGAGCGGGAAAACGGGCTTTGCAGTTCATGCGGTCTTTGTTCCATTCAGGCATGGCCGGTTGAGCAAAGCATCAAAAGCTGTGTATTTAAAAATGGATGGCTGGGCGAGAGGGAGAAAAAGCTGTTCGGACGGGAACGACGTCTTGATGATCCGGTGGAAATGCGTTTTGGCATAACGATTGACCGCTTTACTGCTCAACTGAAAAATCCCTTACCCGGTTCGCAGTGGAACGGCATCATTACCCGAATGGCTATGAGAGCTTTTGAAGAGAAGCTTGTGGACGGAGTTGTGTCGCTGCAGCACACACCTGGCCACCATTTTTTCTCTCAACCTGTCCTGGCCAAAAATCTGGAGGAGATCCATGCGACACGAGGCAATAAACCGGTGCTCTCGCCTGTGTTATCCTCTCTGGAAAGCGCATATCGTCAGGGGATGAAAAAAGTCCTTGTCATCGGAGCAGCATGTCATCTGCACACACTCCGGGATTTTCAGGAGCGCTTCGAATACCTCAGGGAGATCGAGATCCTGACCATCGGGATTCCCTGCGTCGATAATGTCGCTCGTTCAAAATGGCCGTGGATTCTGGAACGAATGTCGCAATCGCCCGATACCGCCTGCTTTATGGAATTCATGCAGGATTTCAGGATTCACATCAAGCACAAAAACGGCCGCATTGAAAAAGTTCCTTTCTTCAGCCTTCCGGAAGAGCTCTCAAACCCCGCTATTTTCCCCGCAGCCTGTATGAGCTGTTTTGACTATCTCAACAGTCTTGCCGACATTACCGTGGGCTATATCGGGGCAGAACTGCTGCAGGAACAAAAGAGGCAGTGGATTCTGTTACGGACTGAAACCGGTCGCAAACTGCTGAAACTTATCGAGGCTGAACTTGAACGTTTTCCTGAAACCGGCAAATGGGAGTGCCACTCGTTTGTCCAGAACACCACGAAACGTATCATCGAAAGCATGAAGGCAGAGAAAAAAGAATATTCTTCAAAAAGCAGGATTCCCCTTTGGCTTGGCCATATCCTTGCGGGTGTGCTGGGTATCATAGGACCGAAAGGGGTAGGGTTTGCCCACTATTCGGTTGATTTTCATCTGATCAGGCATTACTACTACCTCAAATTCCGCCATCCGGAACTCCTTGAAAAGCTGGTTCCCCAGCATGTCAGGGTTATCCTTGAAGAATACTCGCTTCCCCTTTGAAAGAAGAGAGCTTCAGGAAAAGAAGTTCCTTCTCCTGAAAGGCGCCATAAGAATCTTGCCTGCCATTCTTGGTTTGGTAAGCCATCGTATTCTTGGAGATTGAGCGGTCGCAGCAAGAATTTTTTCGGTAAGAAAAGCGGCAACAGTCGCAACATCATCAGCCATGATATTGAAAAATTGCTGTTTTTTGAGGCTTTCAGGAGAACCGTCACTGACCGTTCGGCGAAGCATGTCGGTCACCACCATCCCGGGACTGATCGTCCCTATCTGCACTGCAGTGCCGCGAGCCTCATGGGCAAAAGAGCGGGTAAAATAGGTGAGCGCACTTTTGGTTGTGCCGTAAATGGTCATACCATCAAGCATAAAGCCGTCACTGCCAAGCCCCTCCATATTGAAAATCTTCCCCCCGCCCTGCTCTTTCATGCGCTGGAAAGGAATAATCGTGCCCGACACCACTCCGTCAAGATTGACCCTCAGTACCTGGCTGAGTTCGTTAGAGTCAACCTCCCATGCGTTACGCATTTCATGGCCAATGCCCGCATTGTTGATCCAGATATCAACACGCCCAAAATGGCTGACCGCCTCATCATAGAGATGGATAATTCCCTCGCTGCTGCTGATATCGGCGGAAACAGCGATCAGATGCTCACGATAACCCGTAAGCCGCTCCATGGCTTTACGAGTACTTTCAGGAGAACTGCCGTTAAGCACCACGTTAAACCCTCTCTCAAGAAAGCGACAGGCAAGGCCAAAGCCTATGCCCCTGCTGCTGCCGGTTATGACGACTGTTTTTGGCATGTTACTGCTGACCTTTTAGTAATTTTTTCTGGGAAACAAGTTACTATAAAAAACAAAACTATATCTACGCCGTGCTGCACAGCCCGAGCTACCGCGAGAAATACAAAGAGTTCCTGAAGATCGACTTCCCAAGAGTACCATACCCAAAAGATCAGCAAACCTTCCGGCAACTCGTCGCTCTTGGCAGCGAACTGCGTGCGCTCCACCTGCTCGAAAGCCCGACCGTTGACCAGCGCTTGACCAGCTATCCCGTCAGCGGAGATAACATGGTGGACAAACTGCACTATCAGGACGATAAAGTGTACATCAACGAAACCCAGTATTTCGATGGTGTCCCATCAATCGCATGGGAATTCTACATCGGCGGCTACCAGCCCGCCCAAAAGTGGCTCAAAGACCGCAAAAGCCGCAAACTCAGCTTTGAGGATGTCCGCCATTACCAGCGCATCATCGTCTCGTTGACAGAGACCGATCGAATCATGAAAGAGATTGATATTGTTGGTGTGGAGGACACTTCGTCTGGAGTTCATATTCGCTGATATCAACATCATCATTCCAGGTGCCATACCATAATTTCACGGATCAATCCGAACGCTGAAAAAAATGCTTAAAAATAAAATCGGTTCTTTTTTCGTTAAAAATGTGTTTCTTGACTATTGGTTGGCTTTCACCAATCAGGGGCTCCTAATCATGTGTACCATAGAAAACCATGCAACTCCTTCTTGAAGTGCCAAACAATCTGCCTGATGCAGCACACTGCACACCGCAGCAATTCATAAAAGAGGCCAAACTGGCAATGGCGATCAAACTTTTTGAAATGAACCGGCTGTCGTCGGGAATGGCTGCTGCGTTTATTGGGATGAGCAGAATCGAATTTCTTGCTGATCTGCACCGGTACGGTGTACCAATGATTGATTTGGATCAGAATGAACTTGCCCAGGATGTCAGCAATGCCTGATCAAGCTAAAGTGGTTGTTATCAACACCACACCGCTTATTGCATTGACCGCCGCAACCGGCAATCTTGACGTACTTCGTTGTCTGTATTCAAGGGTAGTTGTGCCCTATGAGGTGGCCAAAGAAATCAGGGCTGGTGGTCGTGATGCTTTTGGGGTCGAGGTGTTTGAGCAGGCATCCTGGTTAGACATTAGCCCTGAGCCAATGGCGCTCATGCCCTATCTGCAAAACACGCTCGATAGCGGAGAAGCGTCGGTCATACAAACGGCCTTACAGCTTGGCATCAATCTGGTCTGCATTGATGAAATACTTGGCAGGCGTGCGGCTCGTTTGTCAAACCTGAATGTTACCGGTGCTATCGGCGTACTGCTCAAGGCAAAATCCAGGGGGTATCAAGTATCAATGGCTGATGCAATAAGCCGGATGCGCGAGCACGGCATTTGGCTCAGCCAAAATGTTATCGATTTTGCCCTGACTCACTGACTTGATCTCCTCAAAAAGAGTTTGACGGATAAAGTTTGTTGTCTGCGGTTTGAATGGATTTAATTTCAGGTATCTGTTCCATCTTTAGACTCGATTAAATTGTGGATTGAATTGGCTAATACGGTGACGAGCGTCCGTGTGTGCTTGTGTTGCAAGAGGATAAAAACAGGCAACCTGTTCATGTTGTTTGGGGAATCGCCAGTGGCAAACTATCACCAGCCGTGCTTATAACTGCCTATCGGCCAGATCCTGATAAATGGGCCAATAATTTTACCAGGAGGAAAAGATGAATACCAGAAAACATACAAAGTTTGTTCGTGCAGGTAACTATGCTGCCGAAGTAGAAATCGAAATTATTGATTCTGAAGATGGCTGGGCGCCTTATATCACTCTTGATGATGCGTTAAAACTCGACAGGGTGCGAGAGGCACTCCAGTCAGGTGATGTTGCTACTGCCAATACATACGCGAAAAAGGTTTATGCGTTATCGACGGTAGCCGCGTGAATTTTTTGTGTCACACTGCTCAGCCTTAAACTCTCCAAGTTGACATTTCGGGTTTGGAGCCAGTTCATGCAGCTCATAAAATCATTGAATTGGTCAATAGTTTGACACTGTACCCGCTCTGATTGAAATGTTATGAACAAGAAAACCCTTGCATTGACTGAAGAAAACGAAGAGTTTAACAAAAAGCTGGCAAAGCTTAATGGAGAATTTTTAGATCTTTTTACCCGTCACAAAGAAATATTGTTTACCAAATAATGTTTCGACTACATGGTTCTCTCGGCACCCTGAAAGAGAAAGGCAATGCTGGCCAGTTCGTAGGAAAGGCTGCGGTCTTCCCTGCCCCGCATTTTATTATTTTGGACTCTATGGCTTTTTACAACAAGTTCAATCAACTCTTGCAACGGCAGGAAAATCACTTTCAATGGTCTGGTTAACGGTTTGCAAAAGACACTGCGTATATTTTTTGCAAAATGTTTCCTTGATGTACTGGAGCTGCAGAGGGGTCTTACCCGCACCTCTGGCCCCTGTAATCGCTATCAGCCTGTTTTTCCAGTCGATATCATACCACAGATATCGTCGAAAAGAGGCATCCACAGCTTGAACGCTGGAACTGAATATCTGAAACAATTTTTCCATAATTGCAGGTCGCTTTCCGCAAAAATACTCAAAAAAGCACGAACGCAACCAGCAAAATCGTTTTTACTAAGTTTAATAACCTGAATTATTCATCAAAACAATAAAAAAAGGGGGCAAAAAATATCGTAATCGCTTATATTATTGGTGCTTAAGTCAATAAATAAGACTCGATATTTATGCAACCCCTTCAGCCGAATATAGTCACTTCAGAGAGTACGCAACAAACATTATTTTCATACAATTC
>CAILRB010000034.1 GCA_903836465.1 uncultured Chlorobiaceae bacterium | reverse complement strand
TTTCCGTATCGCTCACGACCATAGCTTTTGACCACAGCCACATACGGTGGTTTGCACCCTGCTCCTGCAAGCCGAGTGCGAGGGGCCAGACCCTCATCACTTGTACTGCTTATCTACGACACACTAAATAGAGGTGCCCTTTATTCTTTGTCTTGTATATCTTCTCAATTTTTTGTTCATAATCTTCAGGGGCTCTATTTAACGAAAAAAAATATGCGACCGGACTATCAAACTCTTTTGCTAGCAATAATAATATATCATTGAAAAATTTATCAACATCGGCAACCGAATAGCAAATATTTGAGGGCAAAGCTAACTGTATTTTATTTATTTGTTCAATAATGTCTATCATATATATTTTATTTTTCAAAATTTATGTCAACTGTAATCTTTAAAAACTTACTTTCATCAGATTCATATTTTTCCTTTCAGCAACGCTCTTTTCTATGGACTCTTGATATTCTTTCTCTGAATTTGCAGCAATATTCAGTTAGAAATCTGTTTACAACTTTATTGCTCCCATAGAGAAAGGATTTTTGTTCAGACACTATTTACTAACTACCCAGGAATACTTGGCATTCTCCCATCGTTTCAATTCGAGGCTATTTTAGAATAACCTTGTCATCATGCCTTGTATCATCAAGTGTCGGGAGGAAAGAATAAATAAATCCATTCAATGCAGTCATTGGATTACTTGTTGTCTCTTCATCAATCCATCAAAAATACCAGCCCTTATCCCATTGCGGCAACACCCAGTAAATGGCTTTGAACGATGTCCGCTGTGGATAAGCAGATCAAGTTTCGGGTAGTCTTTTCATCGAATCGGTCTCATCAGTTGGCAAAATAACGTATAAACAGGACATATACATACGATAGTGTCAATTAATCACCGGTTTAGTTAACAAAATTTACACATTTCACTTTAAGCATTCAAACTTAGACAGAAGAGCAAATTGCATTAGAATAACAATTTGGCGTTTAGTGGCTTAAAATAGCGCTGGTGTCTTGTCACCGGTTCCTATCATTTTTTTTATCACCGCTGAAAAAATAACTTACCTCCCGCTGCATTTCTTGAACTTCTTTCCGCTATCACAGTGGCATGGCTCGTTTCGTCCAATTCACTCAGCTTAAATTGCCATGTCCCTTCTCGTTCACAATTTCAGGGTTTCACGCAGGGGTCGCTCCTCATACCCCGCTCATTCGCTCATAAACCTGACTTCCCAGCCACTTCGACACCAGTTCCTGCAATTCTGGTTTACCCATAAAGTCGGCAAAAAGCTCCTCGTTGAGTTCCATGCGCTCAATAAACAATGACTCCAGAACTTGCCGGAAGACAAGCTGAAATTTATCGAGTGAATTGACTCCGGCTGCTTGCTTGAGCGCTTCATTCTGGCTTGCCGCTTCTGCGATCTGATCGAAAAAGAGTTGATCCGCTTCGTTCAGGTCACCACCAAAACGCTCGTTGATGAGATCAATAAGCCGGGACAGTGAAACCTCCTCCTCATGCACCATGCCGCTTCCCACTTCGCGAGGTCCATCAAGTGGTTTGGCGAAACCTTCACTCAAACTGATCGAACCCTCACTGATCTTCTGCAAACGGTAATAGTCGAGTTCAACCTCTTCATCAAACTGGTATCCAGCACCACTCTTCCGTTTTGGCAACTTCAATGCCAGATGGCGCAAATAGGTGAATAGCTTCTCTAAATCGCTGTCCTGATAGGGAATCACCTGGCTCAAAAAGCTGTAAAGATTGCGGAAAGCCTGGGCCTTGCCGCGCCACAACTCAGCCTCCTCCTCTTCCGTGTTTTGCAGGTGCTGAAACCGCGCAACCGCACCATCAAGAATTGCATTCATTTGTTTGTGATCGGCAGTGCTTTGGCGTCGCTTGGGTGCAAAAAAGATAGCCGAAAAGTCGTTCACTTCTGGTTGAAGATAAATTCCTGAAGCATCAAGCTCTGCCTTAACGGTGTAAAGCCTGTCAGTATCCACCTGCTCACCCATGACGGAGCCTTCGTAGTACTGACGAAACGCCTCCTGAATTTCGGCAGGATCATTAACAAAGTCGAGCACAAAGGTATCGTCCTTGAGTGGATGCGTCCGATTCAAGCGAGAGAGCGCCTGTACCGCCTGAATTCCACCGAGCCGCTTGTCGATATACATTGAATGCAACAGCGGCTGGTCAAATCCGGTCTGATATTTCTCCGCCACCAGCAAAACGCGGTATTCAACATTGGCAAAGATCTCAGGCAACTCCTTCTCCTTCACCCCACCGTTCATTTCAACTTCGGTGTAGCTTTTATCGGGCAATTTGTCGTCATCAACCCTGCCGGAGAAGGCCACCAGGCTCTTGATGGGATAGCCCTTTTCGGCAATGTATTCGTCGAAAGCCTGTTTGTAGCGCACCGCTTCGAGCCGTGAGCCGGTAATCACCATCGCCTTGGCATGGCCACCGATTTTGTGCTGGGTATGCTGATAAAAATGCTCAACCATGACCTCCGTTTTTTGCCCGATATTGTGGGGATGCAGGCGCATGAAGCGGGCGAGCGCTTTGGCAGCCTTTTTGCGCTCCACATTCGGATCCTCTTCCGCCTTTTTGATAAGCCGGTAGTAGGTTTTATAGGTCACATAATTGGCCAGCACATTCATGATGAATCCTTCCTCAATAGCCTGCCGCATGGTGTAGCGGTGGAACGGCTCTCCGTTTCGACCAAAGATAGCCAGCGTCTTGTGCTTGGGCGTGGCGGTAAAGGCAAAAAAACTTATATGTTGCTGACGTCCCCGCTTGGCCATGGAGCGAAACAGACGCTCCAGATTCACGTCGCCCTCTTCCTCGGCCATCTCCTTGGCTTTTTGGCGCAACTCACTGCCACCCAGCACACCTTTAAGCTCAGTGGCAGTTTCGCCCGATTGCGAACTGTGTGCCTCATCAATAATCACTGCGTATTTTCGCGTCGGCAGATAACTCTTGCTCCCTTCTCCGCGCTCCTCGGCAAGTTTCGACAACTGGGCGGAAACAAACGGAAACTTCTGCAAGGTGGTGATAATGATCGGCACACCCGACTCCAGCGCTTCAGCAAGTTGGCGCGAGTCTTCATCAATTTTCTGCACCACACCCTGCCGGTGATCGAACTGATAGATCGTGTTCTGCAACTGACGGTCGAGCACCACTCGATCAGTAATGACAACCACGCTGTCGAATATCCGCTCATCTTTTTCGTTGTGCAGCGAGGAGAGCCGATGCGCCAGCCAGGCAATGGTATTGCTCTTGCCGCTACCCGGCGAATGCTCAACCAGGTAGTTCTGCCCCACCCCTTCGGAGGCAACCGCTGCAACAATCTGCCGCACCGCTTGCAACTGATTATAGCGCGGGAAGATCATGCTTTCTGTCCGAACCTTCCTGAATTCGTCGGTTATCTTCTCCTGCACGTCGAGATGGAGAAAACGTGCCAGCAAATCAAGCAGACTGTGACGCTGCAACACCTCTTCCCACAGGTACGCTGTTTTGTAGTTGCGCCCGGCCTTATCGAGTTCATTGCCTGCTCCACCTTGATTGCCCCGGTTGAACGGCAGAAAATGGGTGCCCAAACCAGCGAGTCGAGTAGTCATCTGCGCCTCTTCCGTGTCCACCGCAAAATGGACCAGCGTCCGTTTGGTGAACTGGAAGATCAACTCACGCGGGTCACGGTCATGACGATATTGGCGGATAGCATTGGTCGCAGTCTGTCCGGTAAGCGGATTCTTCAACTCCAGCGTCACCACCGGCACGCCATTGAGCGACAGCACCACATCGAGCGACTTTTCACTCTGCGTACTGAAATGCAGTTGCCGGGTCAGGCCAAGCCGATTGGCCTGGTAATTTGATTCCAGCTCCCGATTGAGCCCATGCGCAGGACGAAAAAAGGCAAGACGCAGGGTCTTGCCAAAACATTTGAAGCCATGGCGCAAGGTGGCAAGAACACCGTGCGTCTCCATCCATTTGCAGAGCGCCTCAAGAACGCGTTTTCCACTCTCCTCGCCGTGGAGGGATTGCAGTTTTTCCCACTGCTTTGCCTGAGTGGTGCGAATGAACTCCAGTACCTCGTCGGGGAAGATTGCCCGCTCACGTTCGAAAGCCGCTGAAGGAAGCTTGTGATAACCATCGGCCAACAGGACCGACTCAATGGCCGTTTCAAAGGCAGCTTCGCTGGTTTGTTTCATGATTGGTGCCCTAAAGCATGCTCATAAAAGGTTTCGGATTTACGGACACCGAGCAACCGGAATGCGTCCCTGAAAAGTGTCTGACCTTCCAGCGTACTTGTCAGAACCGCACGAGCAAAACGCTTGCCTGTTCTCGCTCCCATTGTGCGATAAAAGTCGCCGCCATCATTTTTACGTTCTTTTTCGATTGTTTCAAGGCGACTGATTTCGTCATCATAATGCTGCCAAAGAGTGGCCTCGTCAATGAAGCTGGCATCATACAATCGCCTTAATGCAACCAGAGTACTGACCTTGAAGAACCGAGCAAGAGACTGAATTTCCTTTGCTACCGGCGCATTCGGCTTATGCACTTTGCGCAACTCATCAAGAGGCACCAGTAATTCTGCGGCTACACGATTGCACCAGCGCTCAACGTTTTGTTCAGGCACACGGCCAGCATTACTGTTCGACACACCACTTTCTCCCAACCAGATGTGAGCCAATTCATGGGCAAGCGTAAACATTTGTGCCGATTTGCTATCTGCACCATTTAAAAAGATGAGTGGCGCCAGATCATCGGCAAGCACAAAACCACGAAACTCTCCTACATCAAGATTCCTGTGACTGTTGCTACCAACAATTGAGCTGACCATCACCAGCACACCGGCATTATCGGCTTTGGCTATGAGACTGCGTAACGCTTCGGTCCAAGTCGAAAGTGATTGTCTTTGGGCGTGCGATATTTCAAGTGTGCGTCGCATATCATCAGCAACCGTTATGGGCTCATCGCTCAATCTCGCACGTCCTACAAAATGCAAACGAGGCATCCCTTGCATCTGCGCATATTCCCGAAACCAGTGCTGACGCTGTTGACACAAATAAAGAGTATCAATCAGTTCTGTGCTCGGCTCGGCCAGAGGAGTATCACGTAACGTACGAAAATCGGGTACAGGCAATGCAACCTGAGGTGGCTCAGAGAGAAAAAAACAGCCAAAAGGTATATGCGTAAGACGTGCAAACGACTCCAGTTGCTTGAGAGTCGGCTGTGCAGCCCCCGTCAGCCATGCAGACCATTTGCGAAATCGACGTTCAAGCTCGACATCATCAATATTTGCACGCTCTGCAGCCCAACGCAGCACAGGAATCGAAGCGGGTACAGTTGTCATGTGGTCATCTCCTCGACAGGAATTTTGCCGGTAACAGCTTCATTAATAAGCGCTTCACGGCGCTCTTTCAAAAGACCTATAGATCGCCTGACCGTTTCACCAAGTAACTTGAGCTTATAATCTGCATTTCCAACTTGAGCAAGTAGGATTTGCTGCTCATCAGGCATCGGTAAGGGTATTTTGAAATTGGTTAATAGATCAGTTCTAAAGCATCGCGTACCATGCGCTGATTCCTCAATCAACATAAATAGCGGCGCCTGAAGACCATCAAAAAGTAACTTCAGATACTCGGGAATAATACGAGTATTCAGCGGACGAAGAGCCTTCATATCTTGGTTAATTGTCATCGGAACCGCAGTAAGTGATGTTGGAACGGCTTTGGCAAGTATCATCCCGCGAACAACTAATAAGACAACCGGCGGCTTAATCAATGAAAGGCCCGTTTCAAAAAGTGCAGCTTCAGTAACATGATCAATGGTATCATATAAAAGCGATTTCTTAATATCCTTCGGTGAAGCCCACGGAATATTCCCATCCCAAAAATCGTCTTTCGATGTTGATGGTGTTGATCCCCCTTGGAGAGACACGAGAAAACCAAGCCGCATTATTTCCCAATGCGCAGGAATATTTCCCAACCAGTCGAGGCCGGAAGGTTCGTGCGCAACATCTGGGTTAAGACCACGGGTAACTGCATGAGTAATCAAAGCTGCGCGTTTTTCTTCCAACAGGGCTAACATGCGCTCCTTTTCCGCCATCAATGTATCGATATGTGCAGTTTCGCGGTCAAGGTAATTGGCAATAAGATACAGGACTTTTGAATCGGGTGCGCAGGGAATACGTAGGTTATTCAGGAACTCCCCGTCGACATGAGGGATTCCCATGCCATTTGTAAAAATTTTGAGAATGGGCTCCACTGCTTTGCATAACCAAAAAAGGTAGTTGTTTTCAATTTTACAGGGTCTGACCAGAGCCATTGTCGATGAAATAGCGCCGCACTTTGCTTTTAAAAACTCTCCGGCATTTGATCCATCCCAAAGCAGCAAAATATCAGATGCTTCCGCAAGAAGCAGGCAATCAGGAGAAACAAAATATCTGGCGTTTTCATCACCACGAAGATATTCCATCGAAAGATATGGCACAGTCGCTGTTTCATCGTTCTCGTTCTCATTCAGTTGCCGTGGCAAACGCCCTTTAGCTGTTGACGCGAGATAACGAAATTTAATTTCAGGCCATCCAAGGGGATTGGACAACAACACTTCAGGGACATTCATTCAGACGCCTCCTTTAGCAAACAGGCCTTTTCGATCCACTCTTTTATTTTGCGCTCTACATAAATCAGGAAGACATATTGCGACCAACTCGATAGAAACGGCGAAGCCAATCTGGCAGATGCCATCTGCCAGATCGCAAAATAATCACCTCCGTATGCCACTTCGCCAAAAGGCATACGGTTTTTCTTGTCGGGGGAAAATTGCCCGGAGGCCATCAGAAAATTCCCTGTAAACCGCTCAGTATACAATAAGTAGTACTTTCGCATGCTTCGCAGATTCCGTTCTGAAATACCCTTTCCAAACTCTGTGAACAAATCGGTTGCAAGCTCTTTGATTGTCTGTTTTCCATATTCCACCCTTTCCGAACACTGCTGTTCGTGTTCGACTATTCGACGAACAATTTCGAAATTGGTATCTACCTGAATCAGGTCAACGGAGTGAGCAACTGCCTGACAAGCAGCACGGATCAGCTCCCTGATTTCGGCAGTAAATGCATTCACTCAGTCACCTTTTTTAAAATGGTCATCATTTTTATCCAAAATAAAGTAGCCGCATTACTCTTTTTCCTCCACCGTTCGATACGCCTGCACCGGATCATTGGGAACATCAGGACGTATCATCGTGATACGGCTGGCACGCAACAGAGGGCGAAGATAGTTTTGACGCACGGTTTCCGGATTGCGTGCAAGTAAAATCGCAAGTTCTTCAACGCGAAAAATTCGCTGTTTGCACAAAGCAACAACCAGTTCTCGAACCTCTTCAGGCTGCCGTCGTTGGCCCAGAGCGCCGACACGTGCAGCAAGCTCTCCTGGAAGTTCATTCAGCAATGCACGACGTTCAGGATTATCAAGCAAGGCGCTTCCCTCAGGGTTACTGGATAAGTCATCGGGGTTACTGGATAAGCCACCCTGGTTACTATATAAGGTGTCGAGGTTACTGGATAAGCTGCCCAGGTTACCAGATAAGCTTATCATTGTCCCGAGAAGCAGGTCTGTAGGTTGATACCAGGTAGCCGAACCTCGCCCCTGTTGAACAATCAGGGAAGCATCACGCAATTTTTTTAGCGCTTGACTGGCAGTGAGTGTATCAACCTTGTTAATTTCTCTGTAGGTAGCGTTATCAATGACTCCAACATCTCGCGTTACCACCAGTGCACGAGCTTCAGCATCCGAAAGATTTAGCTCCTTGAAACGGGCAAGCCAAGTCAGATCCTCCGGACCAAGAAAATGATGAAAGAAGAGACGCACAACAAATTGGTCTCTCGCTCGATCTGATTCGAATAATGGTGGAGCAAGACCTGCTTTATCGCACATTTCACGCATAACACGAACACCACTACCCTTGGTCTCAGCAAAGCGGGTATCATGAAGGGCTGCTGCAATCTTGGGATTACGCGGCAATGAACCCGGCTCACCCAAATGCTCGGGCGACTTGAGCGAAAAGCCGGGATTACGTATTTCCAATCGGTTTGCATAACGGATAATCTGAACTGGTGCGTGGCACCGGTAGCTGCGATGCATCAAGGCATTAACCAAGGCTTCTCGAATGACCCGCTGTGGAATAACTGGTATATCGTGTCTCTGAAGAGCACCTTCTTCCAAACCAAAAGCTTTAGGAAGATCATCAAGAATGGCCGCCTGAGAACGACGAATGAGCCGAAACAAAGAATCGCGGAGTTCGATGGTATCGAATCGACGGTCAGGATCAGGTACCCATTCACGACCTGGAACTCTGATATAATCAACCCGAGTCATGGGAAAACTGCGACGCAAGGCAACTGAATTACCAAAAAGAAGCAGCCCTGCTACAGTTGGCACCCACTGCGCTTGCTCATTGCGACGCAAACAACCAAGAGCTTGCATCAGTTCATTGTCACTCCAACGGAGTTCTTCTGCATCAGGATTGACCTCACGGCGAGCCAGACGAAAGTCAGCAATGGCTTCGGGAGAGAAATCATCAAAACTGGCATCTGGCAATAAACCGGAATCAAAGCTTTCCTGCTGGCGACCTTGATAAAGAATAATAAGATCATCTTCGGTACAACGTTGGTCTGTGCTTCCTATACGCCGAAATGCACCTCTGGGAAGGCCCTGTGCTTTAAAATAAATAGGTTTATCCTGCGAAGGCGCTTCTGGCACAAAAACGACGATAACTGGATTTCCGCCAAGAATTTCGGTGTTGATTTCCAGTCGTAACGGCTGATTGAAGACACTGGCGGCTTGGCTTGCCAGATCAGCGCTGATCTTGTCAGGATTTTCGAGACCTTGAGCTTCATAGGCAGGAAACAATGCCAACTCTTCGCGAATAACGCCAAGAAGTATCCACCCTCCGCCTAAGCCAGGTTCGTTGGCGAACGCACAAACAGTTTCAAGAACCGATTTTCCGATCTCACGCGCCAGCTTCGCTTCGATGCTTTCATTTTCATCGAGAAGGTTAAGGCGCTCGAGCAGCTCCTGCGCGTTCATTCCGTCACCTCCTTGAGCAAATCCATGATCCGTTTCTCGACATCAGCCAGTTCGGTATCAATCTCTTTCAATGAGCGAGGTGCTTTGTACTGAAAGAAAACTCTGTTAAAGTTGATCTCGTATCCCACCTTGCCGATACCGCCATCCTGCTCGTCGAGCGTTTCGCGGTCGATCCAGGCATCTTTCACATAAGGGCGCACTTCGCGCAAAAAGTAGCCGACAATATCTTCCTTGAGAGGAATGTTTTCGGTGTCTTTGAGCGCTGGATCAGGCTCGTATTCGATATGCTTGCCTTTACTTGCAACATGCAGACCAAGCACCGTTTCCAGCTCGGTGCGCATCAAACCGGCAGGCAGTGTCTGATCAGGAAACAGCGTTTCCGTATCCAAAACTTCAATCTTTTGCTGTTTAGCTATAACCGGTTCTGCTGCCGGATCAACTTCGGTGAAAACCTCTCGGAATATTTTTTTCTGCGCCGTACCTTTGGCACCAGGTGTCCATCCGCTGGCTTGATAGGGCAGGGCTTTGACCACTCGCTGCACTTTTTCCCACACGCTATTCCAGTCGAAAAGAGGCTCGTTGCCCAGCGCCTCTTCCATCGAGAGAACAGCATCAAGCAATTCGGGGCAGGTGTCGAGAAAGCGCTCTTTGGTTTTACGGGTAATCTGGAAGCGCAGGCGCAACGGGCGATGAACGGTGATGCGCCGGTAGCCAAAATCAGCGTTATCGAAAATTTTGCTGGTTTTGGAGTTGTCGAGCGCACCATGCTCACGAGTAACCATCTCAATGGCAGCTTCATCAAGGTAGCGGCGCTTGTTGCCGAGGCTGCGCTTCATCGGTATCCAGCGTTCGCGAGCATCAATCAACTGAATCTTGCCTTTGCGGTGAGCTGCTTTGCGATTGCTGAGCACCCAGATAAAGGTGCCAATACCAGTGTTGTAGAACATCTGCTCAGGCAGTGCGACAATGGCTTCAAGCCAGTCGTGCTCAATAATCCAGCGGCGAATTTCACTCTCTCCACTGCCGGCGCCACCGGTAAAGAGGGGGGAACCATTGAAGACGATAGCTACACGTGAGCCAGTTTTGTTGCGATTACCTTCTTGCCAGGGCTCAAATTTGGAGATCATGTGGACAAGAAAGAGCAGCGCACCATCGTTGATACGGGGGAGCTTGCCATTGTAGCCCCGGAAGTTTGGGGAGCGGTCAATCACTCTCTTCTCCCCCTTCCAGTCCACTCCAAACGGTGGATTGGCGAGCAGATAATCAAAACGCATCTCAGGAAATTTATCGTCGATCAGGGTATTTCCATATTCAATACGGCTATCTTTATGACCTTTTATAAGCAGGTCAGAGGCCGCTACGGCGTAGGAGCGCGGGTTATAGTCCTGCCCAAACACTTTAACCGTTGCCTGCTCGTTGTGGGCACGAATCCAGTTCTGTGCCTCGGCCAACATGCCCCCCGTACCGCAGGCAGGATCACAGATCGTGACGATAATGCCTTCCTGCGTCAGCACCCTGGTATCGGGCTCCAGAAGCAGGTTTACCATCAGTCGAATAACTTCGCGCGGCGTGAAGTGGTCACCGGATGTCTCGTTCGCCGCTTCATTGAATCGCCGGATCAGCTCTTCGAAGACCAACCCCATGGTGATGTTATCAACCCGCGAGGGGTGCAAATCCATATCTTCGAACTGGGCAACAACCTGATAGAGCCGGTTGGCCTCTTCAAGCTTTTCAATCTCCTTGTCGAACTCGAAGCGCTCAAAAATTTTGCGGATGTTCTCTGAAAAGCCATTGATATAATCGGTGAGATGGCGACCGATGTTGTCGGGGTCACCCTTAAGCTTGCGAAAATTGAGCTGGCTGTGGTTATGAAATCCCAGCGGCTTGCCATCTTCATCTTTGGCCAGATTATTCAGTATGGCTTCAATACTGGCCCCACCCCTGGCGGTGAGCTCTGCATGTTTGTTGAGGACACTCTCTTTGGTTGGCTCCAGCACGCAGTCGAAGCGGCGCAGTACCGTAAGCGGCAACATCACCCGTTCGTACTGAGGAGGCCGGTAAGGCCCGCGCAGCAGTTCGGCAACCGACCATATAAAATTTGAGAGCTGCTGAAAATTAGCTGGGGGCATGGTTCTAATCGTTCTTTTCCAAATCCGTCTTACTGGTGAATGAACTGAGTAAATATTCGGTGCATGTTACAACAAAGATATAACATATACCGATAGACTCAATAAGACAAAATAGAAGAATACTGCTTTCAATGCCACCATCTGGCCTATATGAACGCCATCATGCTTGTCGCTTTGCTGTTTGCTATCGCCCTGCCGCTGATTTATCATCCGCGCATTAACAACATTATCGTATCAGTTGCCAAAAGTGCCCCTGAAATGGGTGTTTTGGCGGGATATATATTTTATAATCCGCCACTGGTGTCCGGTTGTTGAAAAATTTAACGCCATTTAACGTTAATTAATATAAAGGTTTAAGAAGCATTTGTAACCGTGATCGATTTGAAAAAGCCTGTTATCTTTCATCATTTCATAACTCTTCAAAAAGGAATGATTG
>CAILRB010000033.1 GCA_903836465.1 uncultured Chlorobiaceae bacterium | reverse complement strand
CCAGGTGATCACCTCTTCCCATTCCGAACAGAGTAGTTAAGCCCTGGAGAGCCGATGGTACTGCCTAAAAGCGGGAGAGTAGGTCGTCGCCGAGTTTTTATACCAAAAGCCCATCTCATATTGATGGGCTTTTGTGTTTCTATCAGCTTTTTCTTTGATTGTGTTTCCAATTGCTTGCCCCCGGTATTTCAGAAATGCCCTGATGATATTTCTCTACAACTCTATCCCTGATTGCCTCAATTTTATCTGCTTGCTTATCAGTCATGAAAGAAGGCTCTTTTGTTAGCAGCCATAAAACTGGATGATTTTCATTATATTCTCATCGCGTGTTCTCGCCCTATATAACAGTACTACTATGTATGCCTTTACCTTTGAAATGAGTGTCCGTGATTACGAGTGCGACATGCAAGGGATTGTAAACAACAGTGTCTATCAGAACTATCTTGAACATGTGAGGCATGAATATCTGAAGCAGGTGGGCATCAATTTCAGCGAGTATACAAGGTTGGGCATCAATCTTGTGGTGGTTCGAGCAGAACTGGATTATAAATATCCCCTTGTTTCAGGAGATACCTTTCTTGTTGGTCTTAACTTCCTTCGGGAATCACCGTTGAAATTTGCCTTTTATCAGGATATTTTCAGGCAACCAGACCATAAGCCGGTATTAAAGGCAAAAATCATTGGAACTGCGCTGAACACAAAGGGGCGGCCTGAAATTCCGAAGCAGCTTGATGCTCTTTTTAGTCTTGCCGATACGTGAGTGCCCCTGTTATACCTTAAACATAAGAATATATGAAGCCATTGAAAGAGGTCGGGTTGTCCTATCTGGCATTGAGCGAAGGCGAACATGAACTTCAGCAAGGACTTTTTGAGAATGCTGCAGCAAGTTATCGACGAGCTATGGAAGTTGCTCGCACCATACCTGAAGATGAGGCGTTTGATTATGACGGATTTGATGCCATAGCACACACTGGTCTCTCCGGAGCCCTTGTAAAGCTTGAGCGTTATGCCGATGCTCTTGACTCAACAGAAAGAGCGCTTCGATATTTTAACCGCAGGGGCGAACTGCATCAGGATGAGGGCAAACAGTGGATAGAGGCTGTGCTCAACCGCGCATCTGCTCTGGAAGGGATCGGCCGGTTCGAAGAGGCGCTCAATGCATTCAGGACAGTCGGCGAGATGATGTCAGAAAGAAAAGGTGAATTGAGGAACAAGGAGCGACAGCAGCGAATAATCGAGCAGCATATCAAGAAGCTTGAGGCTGTGTTGCCAGACAAAAAACCTGCCGGTTACAAGGCATGGTGGGAATTCTGGTCGTAATCGTTATGCCCGCAATAAATAAGATACTCGTGATAAGGCTCAGCTCAATTGGCGACATCATCCTTACCACACCACTGCTCCGTCATCTTGATACAGCATATCCTGAAGTACAGATTGACTTTCTTGTAAAACCGCACTTTGTGTCACTTGTTGCTTCAAATCCCCGTCTCACAGCTATTTATACAACAGAACAGCTTCCTGCGGCTCATTATGATCTTGTCGTTGACCTGCAAAACAATAGTTCTTCGCGGGCAATAGTTCGCTCCCTGAATGCAGGCAAAACGGTTCACTATCACAAAGAGAATTGGAAAAAATGGCTGCTGGTCCATTTCAAAATCAATCGGTATGGTTCCTGCCGAAGCGTGGTAGAGCGCTATCTTGATTCACTGAAACAAGTTGCAGTAACTGGCGATTCTCTAGGCTGCGAGATCTATCCCTCTCTTGATGATAAAGCTTTTGCCAGCCCGTTTTTTGAAAGCGGACACAAAACTCTCGGAGTCTGTTTTGGTGCAAAACACTTTACCAAGCGCTTTCCTCCAAAGCACTTGGCCGCTTTATTTGCTCTCTTGCTTGAAAAAGAGACTTTCCAGTTGCTACTTCTTGGGGGAAAAGAGGATCTCCCTTACGCCTCAGAAATTATGAGCATTCTGCCGGAGGGCAGCCGATCAATGCTGCTCAACCTTGCAGGAGACTGTACGCTCATGCAGACAGCAGCAATTCTTGAGCGTTGTGATGCCGTGCTGTGTAACGATACCGGGTTGATGCACATGGCGTCATCGTTCGGAAAAAAGCTTTTTGTGCTCTTCGGTTCTTCATCCTCAGCATTCGGGTTTCTTCCCTATCATGTGCCGTACGATCTCTTTCAGGTCGAAGGACTTCCTTGCAGACCCTGTTCACATATTGGTAGAGATCATTGCCCGAAAGGTCACTTTCGATGTATGAACGATCTGTCAGTCGCTCTTATTGCGGGGCATATTCTTGATCATTTCACCTCTGCCCGTTAAAAACTCAACAATCGTTTTTAAGGCGACAAGATAGCCTCCTTCCGGGGATTATTCCCATGGTTGGAATATTGGCGCAAATAGATTACCTTTAACGTTCAAATTTGCAAGATGGTGTTCACAGGGAAACCTTGAAGCCGTGGGGCTGGTCTGCGCAATGCCGGACCCTCGCCATATTGCAAGCAACTGTATTAACGTTATCAGCTATTTGCGCTATGGAAACAAACAAACTTTATGAATGCACGCTCATCATTGACGGAGGACTTCAGGATGAAGTCATTTCCACAGCAATGGCGATGGTGCAAAGGGTTATCACAGAAAAAGGCGGCAGTATCAGCAGTGTTCTCGAAATCGGCAGGCGCAAAACAGCCTATCCGATTAAAAAGAAAACTATTGGCTACTACGCGCACATCGAATTTACTGCCGCTACAGCCGTTATTGCAGAGATTGAAAAAGTGCTCCGCTATGAGGAGGAACTGCTGCGTTACCTGATTATTCACCTTACCAGCGCTCTTCTTGAAATGCGTAAAAGGGTTGAAAAATACAGTGTTGTCATAGGCAGTCCAGAAGACAATGCTCTTGCTGAAGCTGCGGCTACCGATACCGTTGCCAAATGATTGTCAGGGTTCGTTTGAACGCAAGCTGAGAAGTGATTCCTTTTGATGAAATAAACAGAGCAGATGTTATGGCTGAATTAAAAATGCCAGAGATAAACAGTGTTGTCATTGCTGGAAATCTTACCAAAGATCCTGTTTTCAGGCAAACTAATTCAGGTGGAACGCCGGTTGTTAATTTTTCAATTGCATGTAACAGACGATTCAGGGACAGCAATCATCAATGGCAGGAAGATGTCTGTTATGTTGGTATTGTTGCCTGGAACAAGCTTGCTGAAAGCTGCCGTGACAACCTGAAGAAAAGTTCAGCAGTCCTTGTCGACGGTGAGTTACAGAGCCGGACATGGAAAGCGCAGGATGGATCATCCAGAACCGTGGTTGAAATAAAGGCCAGAAGAATCCAGTTCCTCAACAAGAGGCACAAGAACGGCGAGGAGGATGAAGAAGGTTTTATTGAAGACGATAGTCACGATCACCACCACGAAGATGATCCTGGTCATATTTACGAATACAAATACCTTTCTTCTGATTGAGAGGGCTGGGTAAGCAAAATTTTGTAATGAACTTATGAAACAAAAATTCACACAATCACAGGGTTACAAAGCACAGGGTAACAAATCGTTGAGCAATGCTCTTGCGTCCAAAAAGAAAGTATCGAAGAATCAGGTAGTTTTTTTCGATTACAGGGACGAACGCAAGCTCAAGAGATTTATTAACGATCAGGGAAAAATCATTCCCCGTCGCATCACCGGACTTTCCGCCAAGGAACAGAATCTTCTTACCCATTCAGTAAAATGGGCACGGTTCCTGGCAGTTATTCCTTATGTTGTCGACGAATACAAATAACCAATTTTGCAATCTATTGAACAAGGAAGCTAAGCAGTGAAAGTCATTTTAAGAACAGATGTGGCTACCCTTGGCGATGCAGGTGAAGTTGTGGCCGTAAAAAACGGTTACGCAAACAATTTCCTGATTCCGCAGGGTATGGCTATAAGAGCTACCGAAGGCATGCTTAAAGCTCTTGAAACAGAGAAAAAACAGCAGGCGAAAAAGGTCGAGCTGCAACGCAAGAGTGCTCGTGAACACGCTCAGAAAATCGAGCAACTGTCATTGAAAGTATATGCCAAAGCTGGTGAATCAGGCAAACTTTTTGGAACAGTGACTTCAGCCGATATCGCCGACGCCCTGAAAGCCCAGGGTTTCGACATAGATCGCAGAAAGATTACCATTGAAGCCCCTATCAAGTCGCTCGGTAAATACGAAGCCGATGCAAAAATCTTTATGGATATCATCGTAAAGGTTCATTTCGAAGTAGAAGCTGAAGGCGCCGAGGCCTGAGTTTTTTTCGAAAAAGAGAGGGACGATAACCGGTTGCAGTCAGTCTCATCACCTCAAGCTCCGTGAATTTAAATCACGGAGCTTTTTTATTATAACTATGTCTGTCGATCATCACTGAGTATCCGTTCACCTGTCTTTGAAAAAAACAGTGGTTAACAGAGCGTATTTTTTGTACGTTTATACTAAACAGGTTCAACAAAACGGCTATGAAACAATTATTGCGAGTCACTGTATTCTGGTGTTTATTGCTTTTTGTTCTTCTAAGCGGTTGCGCCAGTTCTCAACAGTACGTTATGCTTGCCCGGGATGGTGCCTCCTATACCGGATCTGTCGCGACATTGGCAGACAGGGCCAGTGCCATCAGGGTGGAGTCTTCCTCTTATTCTCTCCTTCAGCAACGTCATTATATTTCCACAAAATATAAAGGCACGGTCTTGAAAAATGCATTAAGGGACTCGCTCAGGTACGCCAATCAATCTGACCTAGAAGCAATTGAAAACAATCGTCACATAAAAGAGGTCGCGATCTCTCTCCAGAACTATTTCCTTGCCTTGCAGGAGTTGGCGGCGTCAACCGCTCCGGTTGATATAGGAGCCAAAACCAGCGAGATCATTTCGAAAGTTAATGAAGCCATGAGGGCGCAAAACCGTACACCTATGTCGGTACCGACTTCAGTTTCCTCTGTTATTGTAACACATCTCACTGAAAGCGCGCTCCAGAAAGAGCTGACCAGCAGAAAACAGAGCATCCTGAGAGCTCTTGATATTTTGGATGGGTTGCTCATCACCATCAGCCGGGAGATCGATGGTCAGGCAAGAAACATCCGGAATGCCCGGGTGGCGCTTCTTATTCAACCAGCTTATCAGGATACGATTTCGGTATCAAGTCTCTCTTTGTCTGATAAAGAGCTATGGGTAACTCTCCGGCAAAAGGATCTGCTTGGATCGACAACTGAAGGTGATGACAAAAAGGCCATCACTTCGGTAAAAACCAGTGGCCGTAAATTCAGGGAGTTGTTTACGAACATGACTTCGAAATAGGAGATGACTATGGAACAGATGAGCAGCGTTCCCTTGCAAGAATTGTCGGCTTTTGCCAGAAGCTTTTCTGCTTCTGTTCTGGAGGAACTTCTGACAACTTCGTCCATGAAACCCGAAGAGAAAACGGCATTTCGTGAACAGTATCGAGATATGCAGGTTACTCTGGAGAGTGTTCAAAAGGCATACAGGCGATACGAAGAGATTGATAGACCGCTCATTAAAGAGTGTCTGGAGGCATATCTTCTCTTGCTGCAAAGAGGCCCTGAGTCAAGGGATGAATTGATTCAGCAGTTTTCTGTTGTGCTTGATCAGTCAGAAAGGATAGATGTTCTGGATGACGGAATGATGGATTTATTGAAGGAGATCTGGCCGGAAGTGCAATGGCCTGAACAATTACCAGCCTTCGAAGGTGGGGAGTTGCCTGATGAATCGGAATGGCCTAAATACAGGCTGAAAGAGATTTTTGAGAAAAAAAACAGGCAGGCCCAGGTATTTTGGAACAGCTCCTGGTTATTAGTCCGGCTTGACATTGTCTCAGCAACAGAAGAGCTGAAAAAAGGAAAAAAGCATCTTGAATCTCTTGGCAAGGTCCTGGGTTATTGCTGCAAAATAATTGGCTTGCTCAGCAAGATTCATAATGTCATCATGTAATGATTCTTGTTATGCAGGGCGAAGAATGCCTCAAGGCGTTCTTGGGAACTCAATAAATGCATTTTATACGGAAAGATAAAAACTCTGGAGTATCTATTATTGAGCTTTGGGAGGCTGCAAATATACCGTTATCGATTCTTCTGGGTTAAGAGAAAGAACAGAGAGGGCTGGGTTATGCTCATTTCTACCAAAATGCCATGCCTGCGGAATTGAAGGACATGCTCTTTGTTTTCAAGCCCCGGAGGGGCGGCATGTTGGTAGTAAAGGACAACGGCCACCCACCCTCTTTTTTTATAGTAACGGATGTTGCCGGTTCAAAATGAGTTTTTGAGGAAGAGTATTCTTTGTCTTTTAGTCTGAAGTTGTATATATTTTAACAATTGTAAAAGCATACAAAGATACAGGAATTCGTTTGTGAGAACTCTATCGTTTTCTTGATGCTTTTTTGGTCGTGTTCATCTTGTTATGCACAGTACCAGATATACGAGTCTTCCGTCAGGTCTGTCTCTATCTTTCTGAAAGTACAGTAAAGTGGCGTTGAATAATTGTCAGTTCCATCCTGTAATTGACGACACTTTTACGTTGTCATGATGTTTCCTTTTGTCTTTTCACTTCATCGGTTATAACTCATTCCTAAAAAGGAGTCCAGGATAATGTCAAAAAAAATAGTTGTATTGGGTGCTGGTACCGGCGGAACGATCGTTTCCAATAACCTGAGGAGACATTTGCCGGAAGACTGGGAGATCACGGTGATTGATCGCGACGATCAGCATATCTATCAACCTGGAATGCTTTTTGTTCCTTTTGGGCTTCAAAAGGCGAATACTCTGGTACGGTCAAGGAAAAAATATATTCTTCCCGGTGTTGATTTTGTGATCGACGAAATCACTCATATTGATCCTGATAAAAAGGAAGTAAAGACAAAAAACCACTCTTTTTCTTACGATTTTTTAGTTATAAGCACAGGCTGTAACATTGCGCCTGAGGAAAATGACGGCCTTATGGATGCATGGGGAAAGAATGCTTTTTCGTTTTATACCATTCCTGCTGCTGAAACGCTGCGTCAGAGAATGAAAGAGTTTGATGGAGGGAAACTAGTGCTGAATATTGCTGAACTCCCTTTCAAGTGTCCGGTGGCCCCAATTGAGTTTGTCTTTATGGCAGACTGGTTCTGCAGGAAAAAAGGCATCAGAAACAAGACAGAGATTGAGCTGGTGACGCCTTTGTCCGGTGCGTTTACGAAACCAAAGGCTTCAGCGGTCTTTACTGAGTCGGCCAAAAGCAAAAACATTAAAATCACCACCGGTTACGAACTTAATGCGGTGAATGGCAAGGAGAAGTATATTGAGTCGATACAAGGCGATAAAATCTCTTATGATACCCTTGTCATTGTGCCAACCACTATTGGTGATAAAGTTATCAGCAATTCAGGTATGGATGACGGTATCGGCTATGTTCCCACACACCAGAACACGCTCAAAGCATTGAAGCATGACAGGGTCTATGTGATAGGTGATGCTACCAACGTTCCTACTTCAAAGGCGGGTTCTGTTGCCCATTATGAGGCGGATGTGGTGGTTTTTAACATTATGTCGGAAATCCATGGCGTCAAACCGGAAGAGATCTATGATGGTCACTCGACCTGTTTCATCGTCTATTCCAAAGGCACCTCCTCGTTGATTGACTTCAACTACAAGATTGAGCCGCTGCACGGGAAGTTCCCGATGCCAAAACTGGGGCCATTTACTCTTTTAAAGGAGACAAAGATGAACTGGCAAGGTAAACTTGGCTTTGAATGGCTCTACTGGAATGTTCTGCTTGCCGGACGCCATCTTGGCGCGCCACCAACCCTTGTTATGGCCGGAAAGGAAGTAGGATGAACTGAGGCTGCAGCATGAAAAAGTGGTTCGCTGAATTATTTTTACATCCCACCCTTTCAACGTCATAATTGATGCTTTCAGCTAATTTAACTCTATAAGAAAAAATCTTATAGAGTTAAATTGACTTGGCTCGTTTCTCTCTCTTATTTATTCCCCCGGTATCAGTATTCATTACAAAGAGTTCTTGTTCATTATTTCTTTTTGAAGAGTAAAGATCTTTTCTTAAAATAACACTCGTCAATTATATAACAATATAGTAACTTGATTGACGATTTTGCGGGCATCTTTTTCTTGTTCCGGAACTGTGTCAAGAAAGAACCGTGATACATTGATCATGTTCAGTCTGAGCGCTGGGGTGACAAGAGTATAAAACGGCAGCAGTATTATAATATTTAGAGCAAACCAGTCCATGAATTACGGCTTTGTTATTGACGCCCGAAAATGTATCGGATGTCACGCATGTACGGTAGCATGTAAATCCGAAAACCAGGTGCCTCTTGGTGTAAACCGTACCTGGGTGAAGTATGTTGAAAAAGGTACCTTTCCCAACAGCAGGCGATATTTTACCGTTCTTCGCTGCAACCATTGCGCTGAACCCCCCTGTGTTGCTATTTGTCCTGTCGAGGCCCTGCACCGCAGGGATGATGGCATTGTCGATTTTGACCAGCGTCGGTGTATTGGCTGCAAAGCCTGCTCCCAGGCCTGTCCTTACGGTGCGCTCTATATGGACCCCGAGACGCACACCTCCGCAAAATGTAATTATTGTGCCCATAGAAAAGAGGTTGGCCTCAATCCAGCCTGTGTTTCTATTTGTCCACAGCAGGCCATTGTTGCCGGAGACCTTGATGATCCGCTGAGTGCGGTGGCTATTCTTGTTGCAAAAGAGCAGACTATGGTTCGAAAGCCCGAAAAAGGTACTTCACCCAAGCTTTTTTATATCAACGGAGATGGCGCCTCGCTTGATCCACTGGAGGTTTCAGAAGTTAACGGATATCTCTGGAGTGAGCAGTCTCGTGGTGTCGGCCATTTTGCGGGGAAATCAATCGTTAAGCCAGCACGAAAATTACTCTCTTCTGTGGGGGTGGATGGAAAGCCGAAGGCCAGAAAAGTGTATGACATTCCAGCAAAGGGAGTTGTCTGGGGCTGGGAAGTGCCTGCTTACGTGGCGTCGAAGGCTGTTGCCTCTGGATTGTTTTTGCTGATGTTTGTCTTGCAGACCTTGTTGATGCATCCCTTGTCAAATGCCTTGCAATGGGCGGTATGGGCGACGTCGCTTCTTTTTCTTGCCCTTACAGGAGGATTTCTTGTCAAGGATCTTGATCGTCCCGAGCGTTTTTCTTCGGTGATGCTTCGTCCGCAATTTAGTTCATGGCTGGTGAAGGGCGGCTTGATTATTGCTGGATTTGGGGCATGTATTGCCTTGTGGGGAGCGGCCAAATATCTGCAATTACCTCTTCTCGAAGCAATATCGTTGTGGTGTGGTGCGCTTTTTGCCCTTTTAACGTCGATTTACACTGCTTTCCTTTTTGGGTCAGCAAAGGGAAGGGATTTCTGGCAAAGCCCCATGCTTCTGTTGCACATGTTCCTGAACTCTCTGCTTGCCGGTGGATCCGCTATGCTCGTTCTTGGTGTTTTAACCTCCAGTGCCTCAGAGCTTTCTGAAACGCTCAGGCCAGCTCTTGCGGGCGGTTTTGTGCTCCATATTCTGGTCATGCTTCTTGAACTTTTTGGCAAGCATCCATCAAAGTCTGCAGAACGTGCTGCGGACGTTATCATGCACGGCCCACTGAAAAAAACGTTCTGGTATGGCAGTTTTATACTGGGGAATGTCCTTCCCCTTCTGTTGTGTCTTGCTGTTTCCTCTCCTGTTATGCTTGCCATAGCCGCCATTTTTGGGCTTTGTGGTGTCTTCTACACAGAAAAAGTCTGGATTCATGCACCGCAAACCGTTCCGTTAAGTTAAACAAGTGCTGGAGAAACTATGAGTTATACCCATAAACCAACGGTTATTGAAACCATAGCAGAAAAACTGCATCTTATTCCTGATCTCCATACGGCAGGTGATGGCCCGGCAGCGAAAAATGCTGCCGCAGATGGCAGTCAGGTAAACTGCCCGCCTCCCGATCAGTGGGATAACTGGGTGGAATACGATTCAAAAAGCTGGCCTGAACGCAAGTCGAAAGAGTATATGCTGATTCCGACAGCCTGTTTTAACTGTGAAGCTGGTTGCGGACTTCTTGCCTATGTTGACAAGGAGACCATGACGATGCGCAAGTTGGTCGGCAATCCTTATCATCCGGCAAGCCGGGGCAGAAACTGTGCAAAAGGACCCGCAACCCTTAACCAGATTGAAGACACCGACCGTGTGCTTTATCCGATGAAGCGATCGGGAAAAAGAGGCGGCGGAAAGTGGGATCGGGTGAGCTGGGACAGTGTCCTTGACGATATTGCAGGAAGAATGCGCAAGGCCATACAGGAGGGCCGCAACAACGAAATCTCCTACCATGTCGGACGTCCCGGCCATGAAGGCTTCATGGAATGGGTGCTCAGAGCCTGGAATGTGGATGGCCATAACAGCCACACCAATGTCTGTTCATCGGGAGCACGCTTTGGTTATGCGATATGGGAAGGACTCGATCGTCCGTCGCCCGACTATACCAATGCTAAATTCATGCTTCTGGTCAGTGCCCACCTTGAGTCGGGGCACTATTTCAATCCTCATGCCCAGCGTATTGTTGAGGCGAGAATGAAAGGCGCCAAACTTGCGGTGCTTGATCCGCGTCTTTCAAACACAGCGAGCATGTCGGACTACTGGATGCCGAGTTTTCCCGGCAGTGAGCCCGCGATTTTGCTTGCCATGGCAAAGGTTATTCTTGATGAAGGGATCTACAACCGCGACTATCTTGAAAACTGGGTGAACTGGAAGGAGTACCTGCAGCAGGATTATAAAGGAACTCCGGTGACCTTTGAAAATTTCATTGAGGCTCTGAAAAAAGAGTATAGTGCCTACACTCCGGAGTATGCTGAAAAAGAGAGCGGTGTCAAGGCGGCTATGATTGTTGAGGTGGCCCGCAAAATAGGTGAGGCTGGCACGCAGTTTGCTACGCATGTATGGCGCAGCGCAAGCAGCGGTAATCTTGGTGGCTGGGCAGTTTCACGCACGCTTCATTTCCTGAACGTTTTGACGGGCAGTGTTGGGACGCCGGGCGGAACGTCGCCAAGCGCATGGAACAAGTTTCATCCTGATGTTCATGCCAAGCCGAAACCACAGACATACTGGAACACACTCCAGTTACCGGACGAGTATCCTCTCGCTCATTTTGAGTTGAGCTTCCTGCTGCCCCATTTTCTCAAAGAGGGGCGTGGCAAGCTCGATGTCTATTTTACCAGGGTCTTTAATCCGGTCTGGACCTATCCAGACGGTTTTTCATGGATTGAGGCGCTGGAGGATGAATCAAAAATCGGTCTTCATGCGGCGCTTACTCCAACCTGGAGTGAAACCGCCTATTTTGCCGATTATGTGTTGCCGATGGGGCACTCCGCCGAGCGGCATGATCTGATCAGTTATGAAACCCATGCAGGCAAGTGGATTGCGTTTCGTCAGCCGGTTCTTCGTGTTGCTCACGCAAAAATGGGCAAACCGGTGGACTATACCTGGCAGGCTAATGTTGGAGAGGTATGGGAAGAGGATGAGTTCTGGATTGAGCTTACCTGGCGGATTGATCCGGATGGAAGCCTCGGCATAAAGCAGTATTGCATGTCGCCTTACCGTCCCGGTGAGAAGATTACCATAGAGGAGTATTACCGTTATATCTTCGAGCGTGTCCCGGGATTGCCGGAAAAGGCGGCCAAAGAGGGCCTTACAGCATTGGGATACATGCAGAAGTATGGAGCCTTCGAGGTTGAAACCAACGTCTACAAGGTCAATGAAAGAACCTTGTCGGAGGCCGATCTGCAAGGCTCATCCGTAAAGCCGGAAACAGGTCTTATCACGAAAAATGGCAAGTCAATCGGTGTTCAAATTAACGGCGTAAATTGCACCGGGTTCCCGACTCCATCCCGCAAGCAGGAGTTGTATTCGCAAACGATGATTGACTGGAAGTGGCCGGAATATCGCCTTCCAACCTACATCAAAAGCCACGTGCATCAGGAGATCATGAACCGGAGCAAGGGGGAGTTTGCGCTTGTTCCTACCTTCCGTCTCCCGGTACTGATTCACTCCCGTTCCGGCAATGCCAAATGGCTGGCCGAGATTGCGCATCGTAATCCGGTCTGGATGAATGCGTCAGATGCAAAGAGTCTCGGCTTTGAAGATGGCGACCTTATCAGGGTGAATACTGATATCGGCTTTTTCATCAACCGCGTATGGGTTACAGAAGGAATTCGTCCCGGTGTGGTTGCCTGTTCGCACCATATCGGTCGCTGGCGCCGCGAGCAGGATCCGGCGGCCAACCGTTGGGCAACCAACAGGGTGGAGATCAAGCGTGAAGGTGGCGGAAAATGGAAAATGCGTGTCGCCGAAAGCATTGAGCCCTATGAGAGCAGCGATCCCGATTCTTCCAGAATCTTCTGGTCGGATGGTGGTGTGCACCAGAACATTACCTTCCCGGTTCATCCCGATCCGATCAGCGGCATGCACTGCTGGCACCAGAAAGTGCGCATAGAAAAAGCGCACGAAGGGGATTGTTACGGTGACGTGTTTGTCGATACCGAGCGCTCGTTCCAGATTTACAAGGAGTGGCTTGCCATGACAAGGCCCGCACCCGGACCAGACGGTCTTCGTCGTCCTCTCTGGATGGGTCGTCCATTCAGGCCTGATGAAAAGACCTATTACCTGAAATAAATAATTTGCAGTCTGAGGTGTCGAGCGTTTCCCGCTTTACACCTCAGACTCTTTCAAAATAGCCTGGTATACGCCCCATTTTTCTGTGAAATACCTCATGAGTCCAGCGACAAAAAAGATATTGGTTAGCTGTGCTGCCACGAGTGGCGCATTGGCTTTTCTTTTTATCAGTCCGAACATCGTCTATGCGATACAATCTCATGCAGCCGAACAAACGGCATGGTGGGTGTGGATGATACTGTTGTTTGCATTTTCGTTTGTTCTTGGCATTTTTTCTGTGCTTGCCGGTGTTGGAGGAGGTGTATTGTTTGTCCCAATCGTCAGCGGCTTTTTCCCGTTTCATCTTGATTTTATTCGTGGAGCAGGATTGCTTGTCGCACTCTCCGGTGCACTTTCTGCCGGGTCCCCTCTTATGAGAAAAGGTCTCGCCGATCTGAAGCTTGGGCTTCCGATGGCGCTGGTCGGCTCTGTCAGCTCGATTGCTGGCGCACTGGCCGGACTTGCTATGCCAGCGAATGTTGTGCAACTCCTTCTTGGAGTCGCCATAATGTTCATTGCTGCCCTTATGCTGAAGTCCCGGGCATACGGTACTCCGGATCTTAAAGAGCCTGATGCACTCTCAACAATGCTGCAGATATCGGGAATATATCATGAAGAATCGACAAAGAGTGATGTGCCGTGGCAGATTCACCGTACCCCCCTGGGTCTCTTTTTGTTTATGATCATAGGTTTTATTGGCGGAATGTTCGGCATGGGGGCAGGCTGGGCAAATGTCCCTGTTTTTAACATGCTCATGGGTGTTCCGTTGAAAGTGGCGGTTGCGAC
This sequence comes from uncultured Chlorobiaceae bacterium, assembly GCA_903836465.1. Classification (GTDB taxonomy): domain Bacteria; phylum Bacteroidota; class Chlorobiia; order Chlorobiales; family Chlorobiaceae; genus Chlorobium. The sequence goes on along the minus strand of CAILRB010000033.1, from coordinate 12,385 downwards.
AAGCGGTCTTGTTCTCTCAATTAATGGTGCGGCGGCGGCCTGGGTTTACATTTTCAAGGGAGCAGTTGTGCCGCTCATAGCAGTTCCGGCAATCGGAGGAATTATGCTTGGCTCAAAAATCGGCGCTAAGCTGCTCACCAAGGTGAATACAAGGTCGGTGCGAATGATTGTCATTATCATGCTGGTTGTGGCAGGCTTGCGTTCACTGTTAAAAGGTTTGGGAATATGAATGATAAAGAGAAAAATACAGACAAGATTGACCAGGTTCAACTTGTCTATGCCCGTGTACTTGAAATGGTCTCACATGTCGGAATGGCTTTTCTTGCCTTGGGCTATGTTGTTTATGTTCTGCAGTTGCTTCCGCTCTCCGTGCCGATTGATGCTATCGCCGGGAACTGGCACCTCAAGGCTTCTGAAATGCAGCAAAAACTGCATACCCCTGCCGGATGGTCGATTTTAAGCAGTTCTGGCGCGCTTTTCAAGGGCGATGTTGTCAGTTATTTATCGATTTATTATCTCGCTATGGCGACAGTTGTCTGTCTCGCATTTGCAAGTGTAACCTTTTATCGTGAAAAAAATTACCTCTATACCACCATTGCCGTATTGCAGGTACTTGTACTTCTGGTTGCAGCAAGCGGGCTTATTCACTAAATCAGGCGTTTTGCCTTAATAATTTCATAATTAAATAGTTATATAGTAAATTTATTGATACGCAGGATTCTTTCTGCGAGGCTGTAACAATTTTATCGAACTGTACTTCCTTTTTCAGGAAGGCGTCATTAAGGATAATAACCATGTCTGATACAAAAAAACTTGCAATCATTGCGTCCCAGGGAACACTTGACTGGGGATACCCTCCTTTCATTCTTGCGTCAACTGCTGCGGCCATGGATATGGAAGCGGTCATATTTTTTACTTTTTACGGTTTGCCACTGCTTAAAAAGGAACTTGATGCCAAAGTTTCTCCTCATAGCAATCCGGCAATGCCTATGAAAATGCCGTTTGGCAGTAAAGATTTTCAATCCTTTAACTGGCCGATTCCGAATGTCATTTCCGGTAACGTGCCCGGTTTCGACAACATGGCGACCATGTTGATGAAGGAGACCTTCAAAAAGAAAGGAGTGGCGACCATTGAACAACTCCGGAGCATGTGCCAGGAGTTCGGTGTTCGCTTCATTGCCTGCCAGATGACGATGGAGGTTTTTGGCTTTGAAAAGGAGGAATTCATTGATGGAGTCGAATACGGTGGCGCGGCGACCTTTCTTGAATATGCTGCGGACGCTGATATTTCACTGTTTATCTGACACAAAAATTTTCCGGTTATGGTGAGCTACAGAGAGCTTGTTCAGAACTGTTTATCTGAGGTAAAAGAGATGATGCCCTGGGATCTCGTCGCACGAATGGCCGAGAATCCGGATGTATTGATTGTTGATGTGCGGGAACCTTATGAATTTGATTCCCTTCATATAAAAGGCTCGATCAATGTTCCAAGAGGTATCCTGGAATCTGCCTGTGAGTGGGATTACGAGGACACCGTGCCTGAATTGGTGAAAGCCAGACGTCGTGAAATGGTCGTGGTTTGCCGTTCCGGTCACCGCAGTGTGCTTGCTGTTCATACCATGCAGTTGATGGGCTATGAACAGGCCATTTCTCTGCGGACAGGCTTGAGAGGTTGGAACGATTATGAGGAGCCCCTCTGGAACAGTGCAGGCAACATTGTAGATACTGCTTATGCGGATGAATATTTTACCGTAAAGCTTCGGCCCGATCAGAAAACCCCCAAGGCTTAGCTGGAGCTGAAATATTTAATTAAGTATATAAAATAAGGAGACCTTAATGAGTGACATGGTAAGTAATATGGAGTTGAATTGTGAAGGGTTAAATTGCCCTTTGCCGATTCTGAAGACAAAAAAAGCTATTGATTCGCTGAACAGCGGCGAGATACTGAAAATGACCGCGACCGATCCTGGTTCCGTAAGTGATATGGCGTCATGGGCAAAGCGTACCGGCCATGAACTTGTTGCTCATACCGAAGCATCAAATGTCCATACTTTTTTTATAAGGAAGAAGTAAATCGTCTTGCGGAAAGAGAGCTTGAGCACTTTTTTTCAGGCTCGGTTCTGGATTTTTTATGCATGTTGGAGTAGGTGTTTAACAACAGTCCATTTTCTGTGAGGGCTGGAAGGAGATAGAATGGATTCGGTACACTTGCCTCGTCTGATGATATCTGCACCCCATAAGAGTGCAGGCAAGACAACGATCAGTCTTGGAATAGTAGCATCTCTTGTCTCCAGGGGAGTCTCCATCAGGAGTTTCAAAAAAGGTCCAGACTATATTGATCCTGTCTGGCATCGTCTTGCCAGTGGAAGCGATTGCTATAACCTTGATTCCTGGCTTATGGGCAGGGAAGGGTGCCTTGCTTCGTTTCAGAGCAATAGCGGAATAGAAAACAAGAGCATCGCTCTTGTTGAAGGCAATCATGGCTTGCATGATGGTTTTTCTCTTGATGGTTCTGACAGCACAGCAGGACTTGCTCAAATGCTACAGGCGCCGGTTTTGCTGGTGGTTGACAGTAGAAAAACTAACCGGGGGATCGCCGCGCTCGTTATGGGCATGCAGGTGATGCCGCCGAAGGTGGATATTAAAGGGGTTATATTAAATCAGGTAAGCAGTGCTCGTCAGGCAGACAAACAGAAACAGGCAATTGAGCATTATTGCAAGGTACCGGTGCTGGGAGCGCTTCCTTATGACAAAGAGCTGGTTATCCCTGAACGACATCTTGGGCTGACAACCGTCGAAGAAACAGTCGATGCAGTTCAATTCATTCAGGGGGCTGCTGAGCGTGTTGCCCATTATTGTGATATGGAAGCAATCCATTCTCTTTTTTATGAGGCACCGCCAATGCCGATGCAGAGGATTTCGAATTGTGCAAAGACTCTTGCAGGAAGAGCAAGGATCGGTGTGTTCAGAGATGCGGCCTTCTGTTTTTATTATCCTGACAACCTGAACGCCTTGAGGGACAACGGCGCCGAGCTGGTTTTCATCAATGCACTTCGTGAGAGTTCTTTACCTGATGTTGACGCCCTCTATCTGGGTGGAGGATTTCCAGAATCATTTTTTGAGGTGTTGAGTGCAAACAGGGGGCTCTTGCAAGAGGTACAGGAGAGGGTTGAGGCCGGAATGCCGCTCTATGCTGAATGTGGAGGCTTGATTTACCTATGCCGGAACGCCACGTATGGAGGCAAAACATTTTCTCTTGCTGGTATTCTGCCTTTTGATATCGGTTTTGAAGATCATCCGGCTGGGCATGGATACCTTGACCTCAAGAGCACAACAGATTCACCCTGGTTTCGAAAGGGGGCCCGAATCAGGGCACATGAGTTTCATTATGCAAGGCCTGTTACGCCTTATGCAAATTGCATTTATCAGTTTGATGTTCTCCGGGGAAATGGAATAACAGGAAAGAGTGATGGTGTGCTTTACAAAAACCTTTTTGCCTCTTTTGCGCACCTGCATGTTGTCGGTAATCCTGGGTGGGCTGAAACGTTTGTCTCACTGGCAGAGAAATTCAAAATCAGTGGTCATACAGAGTATGTCTAAGGCAACCATCACCCACGGACGTTCCGACGAAAAAACCTCTTCAATTTTCAAGGCATCCATTGTCACTATCCCTGCGTCTATGACTTTCTCCCAAAAAACTGCTTCAGCAATGAGCCCGATTGTGGTTTCGGCTCATGTTTGACTGGAAGTCCTTCTTTTTCCCAACGGACAATTCCCTGTTGCAGATTGACCGCTTGAGTATATCCATGGTTGATCAGAAAACGAGTAGCCATAAAGCTTCGGTTTCCACTGTGACATGCAATAATGACCGGACGGTCAACGGGTAGTTCATGGAGTCTTGTTTTTAACTCGGATAAAGGAATCAGCTTGATATTGGAAACATCAAATGATGTATTGGCGACTTCTTTCGGTTCACGAACATCGATGAGGATTCCCCCATTTTGAATCATGGCAAGGGCATTCGTGGGGCTGACTTCATGGGAGCTATTCATATTGTATTCAATTATAATGTTTTACTATATTTTCTCGTTATGGTCAAACAAGCGTTCTTTGCCCAAGACGTTATTTTCAATGAGTGTCCATTTCATCCTCATTAGCTCTGCTCAGAATAAAATGTTTTGCATATGATATGATATTTTTTGTAATATACCAATACGGGGTATAGGTATATTACATTATTCAAAATAGTACGACCATGGTTAAAACCGCAGAATCGATGAACGACGTGATTCTAAGACTAAAAAGAGTGGCCGGTCAGATTGAGGGATTGACAAGGATGATTGAAAGGGAAGAAGAGTGTTCCCAAATCATCACGCAGTTCCAGGCTGCAAAAGCGGCTCTTGACAATACCTTTTCGCTGGTACTACAGCGCAACCTCAAGCAGTGCCTGAATCGTGATGACTCAAAAAGTGTCGAAAAGATTTTAAAACTTATTTCAAAACACTAATCATCATGAAGATATATAACGCATTGATCGCGTGTTGTGTTGCGGGTGCTCTTGGTTCACCGCTTCAGGCAACTGCCAGCGATAAAACAATGAAACTTTCTCTGGCCGACGCAGTGTCAATGGCTCGTGAAAATAATTTCACCATCAAGGCTGCGCGCAGCAAGGTTGACCAGGCTGAGGCAAAGATAGTTCAGAGTCGTCAGTCATATCTGCCGAAGGTTACGTTTTCGGAGACACTTATGGCTACCAATGATCCCGGTGCGGCGCTGGTTCTCAAGCTGCAGCAGAACATTGTGCAGCAATCTGATTTTATTCCGGAAAAGCTCAATAATGCTGATGTCATCAACGACTTCAATACATCAATTCAGGTTATGCAGCCGGTGTACAATGCCGATGCTGCCATTGGCAGGCAGTTGGCTTTTACGGCTAAAAAAGGTCAGGAACTTATGACCTCCAGAACAGAGGAGTCCGTCGGACTGCAGGTCACAAGAGTTTATTACGGTCTGATTCTTGCACAAAAGAATATTGATGCAGTTGAACAGTCCATTAGAACAATGCAGGCGCACAGCAATGAAGCCGCCAGGGGCTACAGCGCCGGGTTGCTGCCCAAGTCAGATAAACTCTCTACTGATGTCAGACTGTCGGAGCTGCTTGAACAGAAAATGATGCTGCTTGACGAGATAAAAAATGCAGAGGATGCCCTCCAAGTGATGCTCCACCTTGATTCCGGAGTGACTATTGTTCCAACTGGAGATCTTTTCGTTGACGGTACCTTGCCTGGGGAAAGTGATACAGTAGTCACGGAAAACCGCTCCGATCTCAAAGCGCTCGAAACCTGGCATCAGTTTGCAATTTTACAGGAAGAGATGATTCGTGCATCGCAACGCCCCCGCTTGAATGCGTTTCTGCAGACTAACCTGCACAGCAATAATATTTTCAGTGGAGGTTCAAGCTGGGCGCTTGGCATGAATATGCAGTGGAACATTTTCGACGGTATGGCTACAGCCGGTCGTATTCAGGAGGCGAAAGCGCAGGGGCGAGAGGCGATGTACAATTATGAAGCAGCAAAGAGTGGCAGCATTGCTGAAGTTGAAAAGTCGAAGCGTTCGCTGAAAACAGCGAGGGCAAGAATAGGCGTTGCCCGGAAATCACTTGAAGAGGCCAGGGCAAGTCTTGATTATATCAGTTCACAGTTCAAAACCGGTATGGCTATGACCTTTGAGCTTTTGATGCGAGAGCAGGCTCATACCTACGCAAAACTGAGACTGAATCAGGCGAAATATGACTATTGCATAGCAAAAAGCGAGCTGGCTTACTACAGGGGAAACTAAACGGCAATCATCATGATCAGAAGAGAGAGAAGAAAGATGATCAGTCTGCTTCCGGTCGCCCTTGCCCTGCTTGTTTCGGGGTGCGGCGGTCATGAAGAGACTCCAATCATAAGAGTGAGTCCGTCGGTGCCTGTGGCGGTAGAAAGTATTGTGCCTGTGCGAACCAACGGTGAGCCAGGGACGCGAGAGCTGCTGCTGGTACCGGCAACGTCGGTCTTCCGTAATGGCGAGCTTGCCGGAGTACTGGTCGTGGGAGCAGATCACCAGATCTCTCAGCGATGGATCAGGACGGGCGTGGTTCTACAGGGGGATATTGTGGTGCTTGGAGGGCTGGACAAGGGAGAGCTTGTGGTGGGAAAGTATAACCCTTCGCTTGGTGAAGGATTAACCGTAATAAAGAGTCCGAATGTGACTGAGGAGGTTCAGAACAAATGAACGAAGGTATTGCTGGTAAACTGGCAAAACAGTTTATCAATTCAAAGATAACGCCGCTTCTTATGGTGGCATCTCTTCTTGTGGGTATCATGGCAACCTTTATGACGCCGCGTGAAGAGGAGCCTCAGATTGTGGTGCCGATGGTTGATCTCTATATTCCCTATCCTGGAGCAGCTCCGGTAGAGGTGGAAGCACGAGTGGCCAGGCCAATTGAGAGAACCCTGACCGAAATTCCGGGTGTGGATTATGTTTATTCGACCTCAATGCCTGACTTTGCTCTGGTAACTGTCCGCTACAAAGTGGGTGAAGATGCAGAGCGCAGTATGGTCAAGCTCTGGTCGACCCTGATGAAAAATATGGACAAGATGCCTCCGGGAGTCCAGTTTCCGCTGATGAAAAAGGTCTCGATCGACGATGTTCCAGTGCTTAATCTCACCTTCTGGAGCAAGACGAAGAATCCTTATGAGCTTCGCCAGAGTGCGGCAGCGGTGGCTGAAGAACTGAAAAAAATCAACAACATCGGTGACGTCGAGATAAAGGGCGGATTGAAGCGCCAGATAAAAATTGAACTCAACAAAGCGAAGCTTCAGCAGTTCAACGTCAGCCCGATGCAGATAGCTCGTCAGATTCAGCAGGGCAACAGCCAGATGACCTCCGGTGATTTTAAACAGATGAACCAGGAGATCGTTGTCCGCTCGGGAAAATTTCTTGAAAGCGCTGAAGAGGTTGCCAATATTGTTGTTGGTATCTATGGCGCTTCTCCGGTTTACCTGCGTGATGTGGCTACTATTGTTGATGGCCCGGAAGAGGTCAATAACTACAACTTTTTCGGATGGGCGGCGGCAGCCCCGAAAGGCTCAGTTGCCGGAGAGTATCCGGCGGTGACGCTGACGGTTGCAAAACGGAAAGGTGGCGATGCCTCGGTACTTGCCGATAAGGTTATGTCGAGGGTCGATGGGCTCAGGAAGACGGCTATTCCTTCAGGCATAACCGTGACGGAAACACGCAACTACGGGGCAACGGCTTCCGAAAAGGTCTTTACCCTTCTTGAGCATCTGCTCATGGCGGTTGTGGCGGTAACGATTGTTGTCGGATTTTTCCTTGGCTGGCGAGGATCTCTTGTTGTTCTGGCATCGGTGCCGATCACCTTTGCCCTGACACTCCTGATCTACTACCTGCTTGACTATTCGCTCAACAGAGTCACTCTCTTTGCCCTGATATTTGTTACCGGTATTGTGGTTGATGATTCGATCATTATTGCCGAGAACATTCATCGTCACTTTGCCATGAAGCGCCAGCCGAAGCTGCAGGCCGCCATTACCGCCATCAATGAGGTGGGTAATCCAACGATTCTGGCAACCTTTACGGTGATTGCGGCAGTGCTTCCGATGGTCTTTGTTTCAGGTTTGATGGGCCCCTATATGAGCCCGATGCCGATTGGCGCCTCGTTGGCCATGATTTTTTCGCTGCTTGTAGCGCTGATTGCAACTCCATGGCTCTCCTTCCGTCTTCTGAAAACCGAAGAGGGTCATCAAGAAGAGTACGACATAACAAAAACAGGCTATTACAAGCTCTTCAACAACATCCTTTCGCCGTTCATCGAAAGCCCTGTTAAACGGTGGATAGCGTTCGGTGTGGTTGGCTTGATGCTGGCCGGAGCCATTGCGTTGGTGCCGTTGAAGGCGGTACAGATGAAGATGCTTCCGTTCGACAACAAGAACGAGTTTCAGGTGATTATCGATATGCCTGACGGTACGTCGCTTGAGCAGACCGCAAGAGTGGCCAAGGAGGCGGCAGCTTACCTGAAAACGGTTCCGGAGGTAGAGAGCTACCAGTACTATGTCGGCACCAATGCGCCGATCAATTTCAATGGTCTTGTCCGGCACTATTATCTGCGCCAGAAGGCCAATATGGCTGATATCCAGGTCAATCTTGTCCACAAGGGCGAGCGCAAGGCCCAGAGTCACGATATAGCCAAACGGGTCAGGGGCGATGTTCAGAAGATTGCCCTTCGCTATAACGGCAACGCAAAGATTGTCGAAATTCCCCCCGGCCCACCTGTGCTTTCTACCCTTGTTGCAGAAATTTACGGTCCGTCACAGGAGCAGCAGATAGCACTTGCAAAACAGGTGAAAAAAGTCTTTGAAGAGACGCCCGGAGTGGTTGATGTGGACTTCCTGGTTGAAGAGGATCAGAAGGTCTATAACCTTGTTGTGAACAAGGAGCGCGCAGCTTTTCGCGGTGTCAGTGCTGAACAGATTGCCCAGACGTTGCGCATGTCGCTGGCAGGCATGGATGTAGGAGTGCTGCATACCGACAAGCAGCTTGATCCTGTGGCTATCCAGGTAAGACTGCCACAGTCGGGAAGAACCTCTCTGCGGGATCTTTCCGGGATATTTGTGCAGTCGCAGGGTATGGGAACCCTGACAACGCGTCTGCGTGCCGGGCAGATGATTCCTCTTTCGGAGTTGGTGAAGGTTGAAGAGAAAATTCAGGAGAAAAGTATCTACCACAAGGATCTGCGTCGTGTGGTCTATGTGACCGCCGATGTTGCCGGTGCGACCGAGAGCCCGGTCTATGCCATGCTTGATATGGACAAAAAGATCCAGAAGCTCAAGGTTCCCGGCGGCTACTCCGTCAATCCGCTCTATACGGCAAATCCAACGTCAGAGGATAAGCTCTCTATGAAGTGGGATGGGGAGTGGCAGATTACCTTCGAGGTGTTCAGGGATCTGGGTACGGCGTTTGCTGTTGTTTTGGTCATCATCTACCTCCTGATTATCGGCTGGTTTCAGTCCTTCAAGACTCCGCTGATCATGATGATTGCCATTCCGCTGAGCCTTGTCGGCATTATTCCAGGCCACTGGTTGCATGGGGCCTTCTTTACCGCGACAAGCATGATCGGCATGATTGCGCTTGCGGGCATTATGGTACGCAACTCGGTGCTGCTGATTGATTTCATTCAGATACGCAGGGCCGAGGGAGTGGATCTCAAGCGGGCGGTTATTGAGTCTGCAGCGGTAAGGACTCGCCCTATCATTCTGACTTCCGGTGCGGTTGTCATCGGCTCGGTTGTTATGCTTTTTGATCCTATTTTTCAGGGTCTGGCCATCTCGCTGATTTGGGGTGGTGTGCTTTCAACCATCCTGACGCTCGTTGTCGTTCCGCTTGTCTATTATATGGCGGAAAGGAAATCTGACAAACCTTCTATCCCAAAAAACTCATGAAATTTCTGGCCATAATGGGACATGAAGAGACCCGCCATCAGGTGCGGGCTCTCTTCAAAGAGCATCAGGTGAAGATGTTCAGCAGCTTTGATATTATGGGGTGCAACTGCGAAAACCAAAACGCAGAACAACAATCCTGGTGGCCGACTGATGCGATGCCAGGCGCCTATTCATCGCTCTGTTTTGCCATTCTTGATGATGACAAAGCTGATGCTATCATGCAAGAGCTTGAAAAGAAACCGATAGCTGTTGATAATGATTTTCCTGCACGGGCATTTCTCATGAATGTTGAAAAAATGGCATAAAAACGACCGTCAACAAAACAACTCGATCAGGCGAAGCCGCAGCTTATCCAGTTTTTTTGTCCGTCGTGTCAAGGAATGTCAACAGTTGTGTAATTCTCCGGCTCCATCGCACAAGATGAGAGCATCATTCAGAACCATTGAAAACCTGGAGTGTCTATGGCGAAGGTTGTTGTTTTAGGAGCCGGTGTTGCAGGACATACCGCAGCCTCATTTCTCAAAAAGAAACTTGGCAAACATCATGAGGTGGTTGTTGTTACCCCGAACAGTTACTATCAGTGGATTCCATCAAACATCTGGGTTGGTGTCGGCCAGATGACTATTGATGATGTCCGCTTTGAACTGAAAAAAGTATATGATCGATGGGGCATTATCCTGAAGCAGGCCAAAGCTCTGGAAATCCATCCGGAAGGAGACGCAGAAATCCATAAAGGGTATGTGACCATTGAATATACCGACTCATTACGGAATGGACAGACCGAGAAAGTTGATTATGATTATCTGGTCAATGCAACCGGCCCGAAGCTTAATTTCGAAGCGACTGAAGGTCTTGGCCCCGACAAGAACACTTTTTCGGTTTGCACCTATAGCCATGCAGCCCATGCATGGGAACATCTTCAGGACAATATCAAAAAAATGCAGGCCGGTCATAAGCAGCGTATCTTGATCGGTACCGGTCATGCTATGGCCACCTGTCAGGGTGCGGCCTTTGAATATATTCTGAATGTTGCTTGGGAGATCTCAAAACGTGGTTTAAGCGATAAAGCGCAGATTACCTGGCTGTCCAATGAGTATGAGTTGGGCGATTTCGGAATGGCTGGCGCTTTTATTAACCGAGGAGGCTATTACACCCCGACGAAGGTCTTTACGGAGTCCCTCATGGCCGAATACGGTATCAACTGGATAAGACGAGCTGGCGTCCATAAGGTTGAACCCGGTAAAGCACATTATGAGACGCTCGCTGGTGAGGAGTTGATACAGGAATTTGATTTCGCCATGCTTATCCCCTCATTTTCAGGAGTTGGACTGACTGCCTACGACAAGAGAGGAGTCGAAATTACTGAAAAGATGTTTGCGCCAAACAAGTTCATGAAGGTTGATGCCAATTACGAAGCAAAACCTTTTGACGAGTGGCTAGCTGCTGACTGGCCATCTCTTTACCAGAATCCGCTCTACAAAAATATCTATGCACCCGGAATAGCCTTTGCTCCTCCCCATCCGATATCCAAGCCAATGGCAAGCCCGAGCGGTCGGCAGATATTTCCAACTGCACCACGTACCGGTATGCCAGCAGGTGTCATGGGTAAAATTGTAGCGCTTAATATTTCAGAACAAATTCAGGGGGCTAAAGAGCATCGCCATAAAGCCTCGATGAGCAAAATGGGAGCAGCATGCGTTGTCTCTGCGGGCTTTGGTTCATTAGACGGGCTCGGTGCATCAATGACACTCTTCCCTGTTGTTCCTGACTGGAACAAATATCCTGAATGGGGTCGTGATATGAACTACTCCCTCGGAGAGGCTGGTCTGGCAGGACATTGGCTGAAAGTCATCCTGCACTACCTCTTTTTCCATAAAGCAAAGGGCTATCCGTTCTGGTGGTTAATTCCGGAATAACGTTTACTTTTACAATAATCTCAAACCTGAAAGACTATGGGCACCAATAAAGTCAAAGCATATTACGACGAAGCTTATCCGCCGGTGCCGTCAAAAAGCACACTCTATTGGCGGAAAAACCTGTTATGGCAGCTTGTTCGTTTTGTTGTGTTAAATGTCAAGATTATGAGGATTGTCGTTGGTGGACACTCATAACCCGACTTGGTAAAATCTTTAAGGCTGTTGGTGTTGAGCCCGATTATGCTTTCCTACAGCAGCAATAAGTTGTTGTGTTGATTCATACTCTTTCATGAGCGCATACAGGCAGTAACCTTTTTATTCAAGCTTCTGGTTACTGCCTGTTTTAAGCGAAGTGGAACAGATATCAGCCCATCAAGATTTTGAAGAACGGCTTTTTGCAGGCTTTTCTTGCCGTTCATGTGTTTTGCGTGTTGAAATCTTCAGCAGTGTATAAAGAGGACAAAATCCTGTCAGGGAAGTCAGAAGCGGAACAAGTCCGATTGCGGCCCACCATGAGTGGATTACGACACCCACAAGAATAATCGTCAAACCGATCACCACCCGGATTATCCTGTCAGTTTTTCCTATATTTTGTTCCATTGACTTTTCCTGTTAAAAAGTTAATTCAAAATAGACTGCAAACGGGTCGTCTTGAGCTATTCTATTCCTGCTATAAGCCAAAATCATGTAACCGTTTTGATGCTTCGGGCATCTTGTCAAAGATAACTCCCTCTCAGCCATTCTCAAAGAGTCGCCTATCGAAGAGCTTGCGCTACAAGAGGGTGGTGTACTGCAGCACACCAATTTTCCTGAAGACTATCTGCCCATTTAGGGATTTGGTAAATACTAAAATACCTTTTATTATGTTTTCATACAGCAACATATTAGCCGGAGAAATTGCACATGAAGACATCTGTATTGAATCGAAACAGCATATCACCTGAAGTCGCAGGGCTAATTACTCGTCTG
>CAILRB010000032.1 GCA_903836465.1 uncultured Chlorobiaceae bacterium | reverse complement strand
GACGTTGGTGCCGACCTTGACGACAATTTTTTTATAAATGTGTTGCTGTTTCATAGGTTAGTGAAGCTGTTCCTGACCATAGTGTAACCCTGCAACGCCGATAATAATCAGCAGCAGGGAGATAAGTTTGATGGCATTGATACCCTCTCCGAACCAGAGGACTCCGATAACGGTGATTGCCGCTGTTCCGACCCCTGACCAGATAGCATACGTCAACGCAATGGGCAGTACCTTAAGTGCCAGCGAGAGAAAGGTAAAGCTCAGCCCGTAGAAAATAAAGATAAAAAGCGTTGGCACAAGTTTACTGAAACCATCAGAAAATTTCATGCAGCTTGTGCCTGAGACCTCAAGCAGGATAGCGATAACAAGATAGAGCCAGTGCATGGAAGAAGGGTAAAAAAGTTACAGGAGATTGAGTGTAAGAACATCCGGGATTGCCCGTTTGTGTTCGGCTTAAAAGATATGCATATTTCAACGAGAACCAGCCCTGCGTTTTGGCTTGACGGGTTTTATCATTGAAGCTTTTTTTTTAAAGGTATCTGGCGACATAAAATTTCATAGACGCCTTAATATACGCCATGCTGTTGATGACCCTTCTCGATTTATCGTTGCCTTTGAAAAATCCCGTATTACAGTTTTCACTGATACTGTTGATCATCCTGTTTGCGCCGCTTCTTCTGAGTCGACTGAAAATTCCTAGCTTGATCAGCCTGATTATAGCCGGTGCGGTAATTGGCCCGCACGGATTGAACCTGATGCTGCGCGACAGCAGTATTATTCTGTTCGGAACTGTAGGTCTGCTCTACATCATGTTTCTTGCAGGTTTGGAGATTGATGTTGCCGACTTTCGCAAAAACAGTACAAAAAGCATTCTCTTCGGGCTCTATACCTTTCTGATTTCCATTGGGCTTGGTATGGTCGTCGCGCTCTATATATTACAGTTCTCACCGCTTTCCTCAATACTTATCGGCAGTATCTTTGCCTCCCACACCCTGATTCTCTATCCAGTCATCAGCAAGCTTGGCATCGCCAAGAACAAGGCCGTTAATGTTGCCATTGGCGGGACCATTATTACGGATACCCTTGCACTGCTGGTGCTGGCTGTTGTCGTTGGAATCTCATCAGGGGAGCTGATGAGCGGATTCTGGATAAGGCTTGTTATTGGAGTAACGCTTTTCGGTCTGGTTGTTCTTCTGCTTTTTCCGGTGATTGCCCGATGGTTTTTCAAACGTTTTGATGACAGTGTCTTGCAGTACCTTTTTGTGCTTGCAATGGTCTTTTTCAGTGGTTTTCTTGCCGAAGCGGCTGGTGTTGAAGCCATTATAGGTGCTTTTCTCGGAGGTCTTGCCCTTAATCGCCTGATTCCCCGAACATCACCGCTCATGAACAGAATCAAGTTTGTAGGCAATGCTATCTTTATTCCCTTTTTTTTGATTGGCGTCGGTATGCTGATTAATATTCAGGCATTCTTCAAAGGTTATGAAACCATTAAGGTAGCTCTGGTCGTTACCTTAGCCGCTACAGTTGCCAAATATCTTTCAGCGTGGATTACCCAGAAACTTTTCGGATTTTCGCTTGATCAGCGCAGGTTGATTTTCGGCCTGATCAGTGCTCATGCCGCTTTGGCTCTCGCAACGGTAATGATCGGCTACAATATTGTTACCGGCTATACCCCTACTGGTGCCCCGGTCAGGTTGCTTGATGAAAGTGTTCTGAACGGTACTATCCTCTTTATTCTGGTCACCTGCACTCTGGCAACAGTTATTGGCGAAAAAGGGGCTCGTAATGTCGCGTTGGCTGAAGCTGCTGGTGATGCCGCAAAACCAGGACAACCAACCGTTGAAAAACGGATACTGATTCATACCAACGACATGAAGACCGTTGACGAGTTGGTCAATCTCAGTGTTACCGTCAGATCAGGTAAAACCCGCAATGGTATTTATGCCATGCATGTTGCCGATAACAGTTTGCCCGACGAAACAGCAGAAAAGAATGCTGAGAAAATTCTTGAAATGGCAGCAGTTGCCGCATCATCTACCGATAATGTGTTGACCGGGCTGCTTCGTTATGACAACGATGTGGTCAATGGCATTGCCGGTGTTATAAGAGAGCAGAAAATCACCGATTTGATTTTGGGACTTCACCACCAGAACGTTCTCACCGACAGTTTTCTCGGAAGTTCATCAGAGAAAATTCTTGGCAGAAGTAATGTCACAACCTTTATTTATAAGCCTTACCAGCCACTCTCCACCATCAAGCGAACGATTATCGTTATTCCTGAGGATGCCGAAAATGAGATCGGTTTTGCGCTCTGGATGCAAAGGGTCATTAACATTATAAAGAATACTGGCAGCAAACTGATGGTGTACGCATCAAAGCAAACCATTGCCTATCTTAAAGAAGCCTATGCTGAAAATATTCCCAATGCAGAGTACAAAGTGTTCAAGGAATGGGATGATTTTCTGGTACTGTCAAGAGAGATTAAACATGATGATAACCTCATTATTGTGATGAGCCGTAAAAATCACCCCTCTTATCACTCGAAGATGGCCAGGATTCCAGCCTATCTCAACAGGTATTTCCAGAAAAACAGCTATATCCTCATTTACCCCGTTCAGACCGGCATCACCGAGGACACCGGTGAAGATACCCACATTCAACCACTCAAAACATCAATTCTCAACGTTGAAAACATCAGAAAAATGCTTGATAAAATCAAATTAGGGGGACGTCGGTAATATTGAGTAATTTTCAAAATTTCAGGCCCCGGTGGGGCGGCATGTTGGCAGCGAAGAAGAAGGTCGCCCATCCTCATTTTTTGTGGTACAGCAAGCTTGAGTGGTATGTCAAAAGGAGTTTCTCTGGAATGGCTTTTCTCTCCTTCTTCTTGATGATTGCATTATCTGCCTGCAATGAGGCGCAGCTCCCAACAAAAACTGCAATACGCAAAACTATGACGAAACAGCATCAATCCGCCAATCCGTACTACTCGCGTACCGATACAACCAGGCTGAATCTTTCTGACGCAGTATGGAAGCAGGTGCTTTCTCCTGCGGTGTATGATGTGGCACGCCATGGGTCAACTGAGCAGGCATTTACAGGAAAGTACTGGGATTATGAGGGAAAAGGAACTTACTTCTGTGCCGCCTGTGGCAATATGCTCTTCCGCTCCGATGCAAAGTTCGCCAGTACATGCGGATGGCCAAGTTTTTTTGAAACCGTACGCCCGAACAGTGTTTTGTATCGCAAAGACCTGTCATTCGGGATGGAGAGAACGGAAGTTGTGTGCGGACGCTGCAAAGCGCACCTTGGGCATGTTTTCGACGATGGACCGCTCCCTACGGGAAAACGCTTCTGCATGAATTCCATTGTACTCGAGTTCGAACCGGATAAATCCTGATTTTCACTCCTTTGCCGGAAGATGTCTTTTTACTGCTGCGATGAGTGCGTCAAGGTCAGGAAGGCTGTCTATCTCCTTTTTTGATAACAGCACCTCGATATTGGTATTCTTTTTCAGGATAACAGGGTACTCAAAGTGCTGGTCATATTTTCTCTCGAATTCATCACGGTGCAGAAACTCCACGGGCACCCCTATGGAAATGCGGAACGTTTTCCAGGCATCTTTCTCGGTGAATGGTCCATGGGTCAGTTTGCAGAGGCTGCAATTGTAGGTTTCGGGGCTCACAATCTTGTGTCCCAGGTCGATGAGCCCACTGATCGGGTTGCTGTCGGTGTTGTAGACAAAGATAAGTGTCATTGAAGTTGTATTTTTCGACTTTTGATGCTCTTCTTATAACGGTAATATACGTTTTAGACAAGTCGGCTTTAAAAAAATCTACTGAAGCTTGAGCGGAAGCATTTTAAGTTGAAAATGTTATGTTATGATACTGCAAATAAGAAGAGAGAAGCGGTTAACAGGCTGGATTTATCAATCAAGTACTCACCTGAGGTGATCATTGAATCAGGAATTACCGGCAGAGTTCAGGAGCTGGACATTTCGGTTGTCAGAAAGGTGCTCAGCAAAAAGTAGTTTGATTGTTTCAGCGGATAATTATAAGAAGAGATTATGAGCAATAAGCCGATGCAGAAGTTTTTCAGGATTCCGGTAGTTCTCGGAATATGCCTGCCGATATTGTTTTATGGGTGTGGAGCGGGAAGCGGAGGTAAAGATGCCAGGAAGCAGGAGCGTCCTGCGTTATCGGTATCGACGGTTCAGCGTTCGGATGCAACCGTTACCACTGGATATGCCGCCCTGCTTGAGGGTAAGGTCAATGTTGAAATTCGACCGCAGGTTGATGGTACTCTCCAGCAGATTAATGTGGATGAAGGAGCATTTGTCGAGAAGGGTCAGTCACTGTTCAAGATTGATGATCAGGTTTATCGCGAGCAGTATAACGGCGCATTGGCGGCCCAACATGCGGCGGAGGCGCGGCTTGTTGCAACAAAGATCGATATGGATAAACTGGTGCCGCTGGTTCAGAGCAACGTGGTTTCGGATATTCAGCTTAAAGGCGCGAAAGCTAATTATCAGGTGGCTCTAGCGACTCTGGACCAAGCTAAAGCGGCGCTCCGTTCTGCCTCGGTCAATCTCGGTTATACGGTTATCAAGGCCCCTGTCAGCGGTTATATCGGAAAAATACCCTTTAGAATCGGGAGCCTTGTCACAAAAAATCAGGCTGGATGGTTGACGATGCTCAGTGATGTCAGCGATGTGTATGCCTGTTTCAGCATGAGTGAACTCGACTATATCCACTTCAAGAAGCAGTTTACAGGCTCGTCCATGCAGCAGACACTGAGTCAGGTTCCTCCGGTTTTGCTCCTTCTGGCTGATGGTAGCCGCTTCAGCGAAAAAGGATCTATCAAAACGGTCAGCGGTCAGTTTGATCAGGCAACGGGGTCGGTCAGGGTAAGGGCAGTATTTCCCAATCGCCAGGGTCTGTTGCGATCAGGAAATACCGGGACTGTAGTGATGGAGTCGGTATATCATCAGGTGCTCATGGTGCCGCAGGCTTCGACGGTTGAACTGCAGGACAAGGTTTTTGTTTTTCTGCTCGACAAGGGAAACAAGGTCCGGAAACAGGCAATTACCGTGGCAGCCAGAACTACCGACAGCTATGTGGTGAGTTCCGGCCTGAACGAGGGGGATACTTTTGTGATGGTCGGTGTGGATAAATTGCAGGATGGGGCTGTGATTACGCCTGTCAGGAGTATTCCTGTTGCAGGGGAGCCAAAAAAATGAGAGCGCCACTGATGGAGAAATTTTTTTCCGCAGTGTGCGGATGAGCTAAACGTATTGAGTGATGTTTGAACGATTTATTTCCAGACCGGTTCTTGCAACGGTCATATCGGTTATTCTGGTGATTCTCGGCATGGTCGGGATGAACCAGTTGGCAATTACACGGTTTCCTGATATTGCCCCGCCAAGTGTGTCGGTGACGGCAAGCTATCCCGGCGCCAGCGCTGAGACGGTTGGCCGCTCTGTGGCTCCTCCCCTCGAAGAGGCCATCAATGGTGTGGAGAACATGACCTATATGACCTCCACCTCCGCCAATGATGGTTCCCTCTCCATTACCGTCTTTTTCAAGCAGGGCACCAACCCCGATCAGGCGGCGGTGAATGTGCAGAACCGAGTGTCGCAGGCAACAAGCCGTTTGCCTGCCGAGGTGAACCAGATTGGTGTGACGACGGTCAAGCGCCAGAACAGCCAGATTATGCTGATCAATCTGGCGAGCAAGATTCCGCAGTACGATACGATCTTTCTGCAGAACTATGCCAAAATCAATATTGTTGATGATTTATCAAGGGTTCCGGGCGTTGGTCAGGTATCGGTCTATGGCAACCTTGACTATTCCATGCGTATCTGGCTGAGACCAAAGCAGATGGCCGCTTACCAGGTGACGCCCCAAGAGGTCGCTGCGGCTATTCAAAGCCAGAATCTGGAGGCTGCTCCCGGATCGTTTGGCGAGAACAGCTCCCTGGCCCTGCAATATGTGATGAAGTACAAGGGGAAGAATCGCTATCCCGGCGAGTATGAAAATATGGTGATTCGCTCAAATCCGGACGGCTCACTGCTCA
Source organism: uncultured Chlorobiaceae bacterium (assembly GCA_903836465.1). Lineage (GTDB taxonomy): Bacteria > Bacteroidota > Chlorobiia > Chlorobiales > Chlorobiaceae > Chlorobium. The sequence continues at coordinate 71,862 of CAILRB010000032.1, read as the reverse complement.
AGCTTGGCGATATTGCCCGCGTGGAGTTTGGTGCTTACCGCTATACAGTCAACACCAAAGCCAATGGCGATCCTGCGGTGGTTCTTGCGGTTTTTCAGGCTCCGGGTTCAAATGCCAACAAGGTTGAAATCGGCCTTCGCAAGGCTCTCGAAAAGGTCTCCGTCTCTTTCCCGGCAGGGATCACCTATTCGATTCCCTACAGCTCCAAAAAGGTGGTTGATGAGTCTATTAATCAGGTGATTCATACACTCATTGAAGCTTTTCTGCTGGTCTTTCTGGTGGTGTTTATCTTTTTGCAGGATTTGCGTTCCACGCTTATTCCCGCTATCGCGGTTCCGGTTGCCATTATTGGCACCTTTTTCTTTATGAATCTTTTTGGTTTTTCCATCAACGTCCTGACCCTTTTCGGCCTCGTGCTGGCAATCGGGATTGTGGTGGATGATGCGATTGTGGTGGTTGAGGCGGTTCATGCCAAAATGGAGCAGAAACGTTATCCGGCCAAAGTTGCCACGGTTTCGGCCATGCGGGAGATTACGAAAGCCATTGTCACCATTACGCTGGTGATGTCGTCCGTGTTTTTGCCGGTCGGTTTTCTTGAAGGTTCGACGGGGGTCTTTTATCGGCAGTTCGCCTTTACGCTGGCCATTGCCATTCTCATTTCAGCCGTCAACGCCCTGACGCTGAGTCCCGCGCTTTGCGCCCTCTTTTTGACCAATCTGCACGATCCTGATGGTGCGGGTCACCATCACAAACTCAAGAGGTTTGGCGGCTTTGGACAGCGCTTTTTCACCAGTTTTAACGCCAGTTTTGAGGCGATGAAGCGGAAATATCTTGGCGCGCTTGTTTTTCTTATTCGCAACAAGCGTATCACCTTTGGCGCTCTTGGCGTGGTGATGGTGCTCTCGTTCTGGCTCTTCAAAATTATGCCGACAGGTTTTATTCCTGATGAGGATAACGGCTTTGTGATTGTCTCTGTTACCCTTCCACCAGGCGCGTCATTGCAGCGCACCCAGAAGACGCTCGACAGCGCAACCACGACCTTGCAGTCCATGCCATCCGTGCGCAAGGTGATTGCTGTCGCTGGTATTAACATTCTCACCAGAAGCTCTTCGCCCTCATCCGGCTTGCTTTTTGTGCAACTGCGTGATCATCAGGAGAGGGGAGCCCAGGGTGATATCAAGAAAATTCTTGCCACGATGTCAAAGAAGCTGGGTAACAGGGATGGCTCATTCTTTGCCCTTGCGCAGCCCACAGTCCCTGGATTCAGCACGGTGGGAGGTCTTGAGTTTGTGCTGCAGGATCGCAGCGGTGGTTCGATCGACAAGTTCAGCGGTATATCGAAGGGGTTTCTTGACGCATTGATGAAACGACCGGAAATAGGGTTTGCTTTCACCAACTTCAAGGCGACTTATCCGCAGTATGAGCTTGAGGTGGACAATATCAAGGCTGCCCAGCTTGGGGTGAATGTCAAAGAGATCATGACCGTTTTGCAGGCTTACTATGGCAGTATGCAGGCATCGGATTTCAACCGCTTTGGCAAATATTATCGTGTGGTGATACAGGCAGAGCCTTTGGATCGTACGGAGCCATCGTCGCTGAACGGGGTTTTTATCAAAAACTCCAGAGGTGATATGGTGCCGGTTTCATCGGTCATTACTCTTAAAAAGGTCTATGGCACGGAGTCGGTTGACCATTTCAACCTCTTTAACGCCATTTCGATCAATGCGGTTGTCAAGCCGGGATTCAGTACCGGTCAGGCCATCAAGGCGGTTGAAGAGGTCTCCATGAGTACGTTGCCCTCAGGCTACAGCTACGACTGGAAAGGCCAGAGCCGGGAGGAGATTGAATCAACCGGTGGCCTGCTCTTTATTTTTCTGCTCTCGATCTTGTTTGTCTACTTCCTGTTGGCAGCTCTTTACGAAAGCTATCTGCTTCCTCTGGCGGTGATGTTTTCGATACCGACAGGGCTGCTTGGTGTTTTTCTCGGGATCAAGCTTGCCGGTATTGAAAATAATATCTATGTCCAGGTTGCCGTTATCATGCTGATCGGGCTTCTGGCCAAAAATGCCATTCTGATTGTCGAGTTTGCCCTGCAGCGCAGAGTTGCCGGGAGCACCCTCTCCGCTGCGGCAATAGAGGGCGCAAAAGCGAGGCTTCGCCCTATCTTGATGACCTCCCTTGCCTTTATCGCTGGTCTGTTACCGCTGCTCTTTGTGAGCGGCCCTGCGGCTCAGGGCAACCACTCGATTGGTGCTGCGGCTATTGGTGGAATGCTGGTTGGTATGGTGCTCGGTATTTTTGTTGTTCCTGTGTTGTTTATCACTTTCCAGTATTTGCAGGAGCGCATTACCGGCGTGGCGTCTCCAATTGTTGAGGCTGGAGAGCTGCTTGAAGAGGTGCTCATTGAAGAAAAAGCGCGCTCACAGAAACTATCTTGATGTGTAAAGAGAGGTTATGAAAAAAAAGAGGGATGTTGTTGTCTTGACAGGGATGCTTTTTCTTGTCGGTTTGAGTATGGCCGGGTGTAGTGGCAGTCGTGAGTCAGCGCAGCGTGATGGCGCATTTCCGGCAAGTTATCGTGGTTCTTCGCCTGCTGTTTCTGGCGCTTCTGCTGATACGGTTATTGCAAAGATTCCCTACAGAAGTTTTTTTGCAGACAAAACATTGTGTGCCCTGATTGATACGGCGGTGGTGAACAATATTGACCTGCAGATAGCCTTGAAAAATATCGATTATGCAGAGCAATTGCATAATTCAGCAAAGCTTGGAACTCTTCCTTCCCTGACGGTTGGCGTTCAGGATATTCGGAACAATTCTTCTGATAATGGCGTCAAGAAAACTCCTCAAGAGTATATTGCTTCAGCATCGGCGTCATGGGAACTCGATATCTGGGGAAAAATTCGCAGTCGGAGCCAATCATCACTTGCCTCGTATCTGAAAACGAAGGAAGCTGCCAAAGCGGTACGTACAAGGTTGGTGGCCGATGTGGCAACAGGTTATTATAATCTTCTTATGCTTGACTCTCAGCTTGCTGTTTCAAGGAAAAATCTTGCTCTTGCCGATACAACACTGAAGATGATGTTGCTTCAATATACAGCCGGGCAGGTCACTGATCTTGCCATCAGGCAGCAGGAGGCATCAAGACAATCGATCGCCGGTTCCATTCCTCTTATCGAACAAAACATTGCCCTGCAGGAAAATGCGTTGAGTACCCTTTGCGGGAGAATGCCTGGCACAATCCGCCGCAACCAATTGCTTTATAAAGAAACAGTCACTGATGATCTTTCGGTAGGGATTCCTGCTTCAATGTTGCAGAACCGACCCGATGTTCGAGCTGCAGAACTTGCTGTCAGGATTGCAAATGCAGATGTTGATGAAGCTGGAGCAATGTTTTATCCTTCGCTTATTGTTACGGCACAGGGTGGAGTGAGTGCACTGAAATCGAGTGAGTGGTTTAGTGTTCCAGGCTCTCTCTTTAGTGTGCTGCAGGGATCGTTGCTGCAGCCGCTGTTTCAGCGAGGTCAGTTGAAAGCGAACTTTGCTCAGTCAAAAATAAAACGGGATCAGGCTGAACTTTTCTTCAAGCAATCGATGTTAAAGGCTGTTGAGGAGGTATCTGATGCGCTTGTACGACTTGAGAAGATAAAGGAGCAGGAAGTAATAGCTCAGGATCGGGTTGTTACCTTGCAGAAAGCGGTCACCAATGCAGGAATGCTTTTTCAGAGTGGTATGGCGACCTATCTTGAAGTAATCGTTGTGCAAAACAATGTGCTTGGTGCTGAACTTAATCTCGCTGATATACGACGACAGCACCTTGCCGCCATTGCAGAGCTTTACCGTTCACTTGGTGGCGGGTGGCGGTAGGTGCGCAGGTATTATTGATTGTGTTCATAACTTGTTATAATGATAACAATTATTATTTTTCCTCCTTATGATTCTGCGCTTGTAAATTACAGGATAACGAAAGTTTATAATCAAATATGGACACACCATTATATAATGCTACGGTTATCGGTAAAATCATGGTTACTCCAGACATCATGATTTTAAGAATTGATACCGATGAAGCCAGAGAAGAGTTTGAAGCCGGACAAAATATTCTGCTCGGGCTTTACGGCTACGAGAGTCGATCGTCCAATTCGGAACCCGAGTCAGTCCCTGCAGAAGCCGACAAGCTTATCAAGAGGCCCTACTCAATTGCTTCAGCGAAGACTGAGACCCGGCAGATGGAATTTTACATTTCACAGGTCAAGTCAGGTCAGTTAACTTCCAGACTCTTCAACCTGAATATTGGAGACAGGGTTTATGCCGGTTCAAAGATAAGCGGACTTTTTCGACTTGATGAAACACCTGACGGCAGTGATATTGTCATGGTTGCGACAGGAACAGGTATTGCTCCCTATATCAGTTTTTTGCGTTCCCACATTATTGAAAGGCCTGAAAGCAAAATGGTCGTCGTTCAGGGTGCTGCCCACCGCTGGGATCTTGGTTATTACAGTGAATTGACCTTTCTCGAAAAAACCTATGCAAACTTTTTTTACGTACCTACATTGACTGATGCTGACGACCGCTGGGATGGTTTTCGATTATGTATAGAGGAGCTCCTGAGAAATGATACCTTACAGAATGAGTTTAACATAACACCAGACCCTGAACGGACGCACTTTTTTGTAAGCGGGAAACCAGAAATGGTCAGTCATGTTTCAGAATGGCTTCATGAATTTGGTTATACCAGGCATCATCCGGATGATCCCGGTGAGCTGTATGTTGAAGAGTTCTGAGGGGGTTCGGCTTATGTTGGTAGCAAAGAAAAAGGTCACCCCCCTCTTTTTTTTTGCACCGAAGTCTGGAGTAGTATTTCTAAAGGAGTTTCTCAGGAACTTGCGAAATAATAAACAGGTGCGTATGAATGGCAGTGTGGACAATAGCGGATTCGAACCGATGACCTTTCGCGTGTGAAGCGAACGCTCTAACCAACTGAGCTAATTGTCCGTAAAACTTAGCCGTAGTATAGGATTTGGCTGCCATTTATGCAACGTTGCTAACCGTTATTTTTATTTTTGAATAATAATTATGGACAGAGAGAATCCGGTAACAAAAGAGGGAAAGCTGATGCGTTGCATTTGTGGCAGAGTGTTCATGGTGATGCTGCTTCTCTCTCTTCTGTTCAGTAATGCCGCTGTTGCCAGTGATACGGTTGAACGTGCTGGTGATATTCTCCTGCTTGTCTTGCCGGTCAGTGGAGCCAGCATTGCTCTTGCCCGGGATGATGATGATGGTCTCATACAATTTGCCAAATCAGGTGCGCTCACGCTTGCTCTCACTTTCGGGTTGAAGTATACCATTCCATCTACTCGTCCTGATGGAGGAGATCACTCTTTTCCTTCAGGGCATACCTCAATCGCGTTCTCATCGGCAGAGTTTATTCGTGAACGATATGGATGGAATTATGGTATTCCTGTTTATGTTGCGGCATCATTCGTAGGGTATAGCCGGGTAGAATCAAAACGACACTATACTCGAGATGTGGTTGCCGGTGCACTACTTGGCATCGGGAGCAGTTTGTTATTTACAGAGTCATATAAGGATTGGCATATTCAACCCGAAGTTGCCAGCTCATTGTATGGGATGACTTTTTCTCGAGTATGGTAGTCGCGTTACGTCACCTTGTATAATTCGCATAAATAGCGTTAACTGAACCTTTGACCTGTTTGCAACGTCATAAGCGATTATTTTTGCAAAATTCAAACACTGATATTATGGATCAAAATAATCAGGTATCAACAATTAAAAATGCCGTCGGGATGGCTGGAGGTGCAGTGTTACTTGCTCCGGTCAGCTTTCCTGTTCTGCATGCGTTAACCGGTATTGCTGTGGCTGGGCTCGGACTTTTTGCTGCAGGAACTGTTGTCGTCAAGACAGTAAGCGCGTTAAGTGGCGGGCTAAATCCGACGAAAGATAATAATGTTGCTGGTTAAGTTGACGGTTGCACAATAAATAAGATGCTATGAGCTATAATCAGTTGACTCCCGATGAAGAGAGGGTAATTGTTCAGAAAGGAACTGAAATGCCTGGAAGTGGAAAGTATTACCTGAACAAGGAGTCGGGGACTTATCTCTGTCGCCGATGTGATACACCGCTATTCAGATCATCTGACAAGTTTGATTCAGGCACTGGATGGCCAAGTTTTGATGATGCAATAGAAGGCGCAGTCAGGCAGATTCCTGATGCCGATGGACGGCGTACGGAAATAGTGTGCGCTAATTGCGGCGCTCATCTCGGTCATGTTTTTTTCAGGGAGGGGTTGACCGGAAAAAATGTTCGTCACTGTGTTAATTCAATATCATTGAGTTTTCTGCCGGAAAATAACTCTGCGGAGATGACGCAAAAGGCGATTTTTGCCGGAGGATGTTTCTGGGGTGTTGAGTACCATTTCAAAAAAGTTAAGGGTGTGGTATCCGTAACATCAGGCTATACGGGTGGTGTCATTGATAATCCCTCCTACAAACAGGTTTGTAGCGGTAAAACAGGACATGCTGAGGCTGTGGAGGTTGAGTTCGATGCTGCTCAGGTCAGTTATGAAACCCTTGCCAAACTCTTTTTTGAAATTCATGATCCCACACAGCGTAATCGGCAGGGTCCTGATATTGGAACACAGTACCGTTCAGCCATTTTTTACGCCGATGAAGAGCAAAAGAGGGTCGCCGAAAAGCTTATTGATGAGTTGAGGAGCAAAGGATATCAGGTTGTGACCAGCGTTGAAAAGGCCGGGATATTCTGGTATGCTGAAGAGTACCATCAGGACTATTACCAAAAAACAGGTCATCAACCCTATTGCCATATTTATCAGAAGCGTTTTTAGACTCAATGATTTTTCGTATGTGTAAAATCACCTGCGTCCCTTTTTCTAATGTTCTCTTATGATAAGCGGATATGATCTTGTTGCGGTTTGGCGGGAGTACAGGAAGCAGGAAAGTGGTCAAGTAGCAGCCGATCTCAATATTGGTGATTACAGGGGATATGTGGCGGGAGTGTGCGATGTGTGTAACCGTTGGTTATTTACAACTCCCGAGGGAACAACTCAGGGTCAGGTCTGTTCTGTCGTGGGGAAGTGGCTTGAGGAGCATCCCGGGAGATGGCACAAACCAGCAATGGGGCTTGTAATCCAGGCTCTTCAGGAAGCCTTTCCCTATTATCAAAAAAAGCGTAGACGAATGCGGCTGATATTTCTTTGGGTTGAAAAGTTAAAATCCATAAGCGTCAGTAATTGAGAGTAGTGCTGTCATTGGCACGCCGATAGACATAGCTTTTCGGGTTTTCTATTTTTTTGACGATAAAGAGCTTTGATGCCCGTTCCCAGAGGTCTGTATCTTCAGCGTATTCAAGATCTTTGAACCCTTCGAGTGCCATAAAGAGCTCCCTTTTTCCAAACAGAGTTCCGCAAAGGATGCATTGACGGATGTTTATAAGTTTGTCGGGACTGTAACAGTCCTTGACCATAATTGAGTCATCGCAGAGAAATCCTCCGGAAAGTAAAGCAATGTCTCCCATTTCCTTGATGAGCGCAATTCTTGTTTCAAGATGGTTTTCCAGATAATGGTCGTCACTGTCAAGAAAGGTGATATAACGGCCGAAAGCAGCCTGAATGCCCGCATTGCGGGAGAGTGCGGCTTTTCTATTTTTATGTTTCATGTACCGGATATTGGAAAACCTGCCTAAATAGGGATCAAGGGTTTCAAAGGTGTTGTCCGTGCTGCCATCGTCGACAATAATAAGCTCCCAGTTTTCGAAAGACTGAGCAATAACGCTTTTCACAGCATTTTCAAGATGACTGCCCCGGTTAAGGGTGGGCATAATAATTGAGATGTCCGGTTTGTAGCTGAATCTCATGGTCTTGCAGCCTTGATGGCAAAGGCGCAGATTAACATACCGGCAACCAGAAAGTTCTGTGCAATTGCGTTATAGCGCACATCCATAGTTCCCGGAGACTTTACCAAGGCAAACTGCAGAAAAAACTGGGGAATGATGAGGGCGGCGACAATTATTCCAAAGGTACTTTGTCCGATCATGAACAAATAGCATGAGGCGAGAAGCTGGCCTGTATTGATGAGTACTGCGGCAATTTTAGCAGCATTGGTCTCACCGAAGACCACAGGCAGTGTTCTTATGCCGACTTGCCTGTCGCCTTCGATAGATTTGAAATCGTTGATGGTCATGGTCCCTGTGCTGGAGAAAGTGAAAAGAGCGGCAATAATCAGAGAAGGCTGAAGCGATGAGAGTGTAAAGCTCTCGTTATATGCGATTTCTCCGGCTATCCAGGGAATGATAAGGTAGGAAACCGCCACGATGATATTGCCTGCCCAGAGTCTTTTCTTCAACTTGATGGGGTTTGCGCTGTAGAGGTGAGCATTGATAATGCCGATGACAACGTAAAAGCCAATCAGGGGATGAATCAGATAGCCGGTGATGACTGAAAGAACCGACCAAACGGCAATCAGGATGGTGGCATTTTTCAGCGATATGGCCCCGCCGGGTATCGGCCGGTTTGGTTCGTTGATTTCATCAAGATCACGGTCAAAATAGTCGTTCAGCATCTGGCAGGTACCACTGGCCAGTGGACCGGTAAGTAACATGCCGAGTATAAACTTCATGCCTGAAATCTCCTGCCATCCAAAAGAGCCGCTAGCCACAGCACCGCAGAGAAAGCTCCACATAACCGGAATCCAGGTAACCGGTTTGAGAAATCGGATAACCAATGCAAGCCTTGAAAGATTTTCGGGAGGCATAGGCCTTGAATGAACCAGCTTACGAACACTTAATGGCGTACTGAACTCACCGTTGTCTGGCTGCTGTTCTGAATCTTTGATGGAACGAAAATCACTCACTCTTACTTGCTTATATTTTAATAACCTCTACAGGTTACAACGAAATCTGCTGCCGTAACCGATTGTACTCCCATCAAATTAGCAAATTGTACAGCCAAACAGTATTCATAATACTGCAGCCTCCATCCAGGTTGCCATTATCTGGTATGCCGTAGATGCAACAAGTTAAAAGAGTGCAGATTAGACATTGGATTGTGATTTCGCCACAAACGAAAACCTTTGCCGGTTGGGGTGAAGACTAAAAAAAACAGATGCACCCACTATCACCACAGTTAACCCATAACTACCCCATACCATTTTAAATATATCAATTAAGGGTACCTCAATCAAGTGATATTTGATTGTTCAGTTATGGATCTCGATTCTTGTCAATGGCCTTCGAAACAGGCCGGAAAATCGATACATTCGATAAACCACAACGATACTCGGTGAGTTGCTAATTTCATAAATAGTTTTTTAGGCTTATCTTTTGCTTAAAGAGAAAAGAAAGGGTGCCGGTCATGACCTTGCTTCAATCATAATGGTGATTAGCTTTCTGCCCAGTCAAAACAGATAAAAACAATACCCATTCATGATTGACAGTAATGTATTGCTTGCATTTTTTTCAACATCAGTGATTCTTGCTCTCTCTCCCGGCCCCGACAACCTTTTCGTCATGGCACAGTCAGCCCAGAATGGAAGGAAGGCAGGTCTCTTTGTAACACTCGGTCTTACTACAGGGCTTATTGGACATACTGTGGCGGTGGCTTTTGGCCTCGCCGCCATCGTGCACTCATCGGTGCTTGCTTTTGGTATCATGAAATTTATGGGGGCGGCATATCTCCTTTATCTCGCATGGCAGGCGCTCAGGGCAACAGCATCAACTTTTCAGCAGCGGTCACTTCAAGTGCTTTCCAGTGGAAGTCTTTACCGGAGAGGGATTATCATGAATTTGACCAATCCCAAGGTATCGTTCTTTTTTATGGCTTTTTTGCCCCAGTTTGCCGATCCTCGTCATGGGCCCATGATTTTGCAGTTTTTTCAACTCGGAGCTGTTTTCATCATGGCAACGTTACTGGTATTTGGGCTTATCAGCCTGTTTGCCGGTGGACTTGGCGACAGATTCCGCAACTCCGCAATGGTACAGAAAACCGTCAACAGGATAGCTGCTTTGGTGTTTATAGGGCTTGCTGTGAAACTGGCACTCTCTGAACGTTAAAGAGGGTCTGCTCGAAGGCCAATAACCTTGGCATGAAATAATTTTTTATAAAAAAAATGAAGAAAGGTTTCAATTTGTTCTTTTGGATTCCTTTATTGAGAATGAGGTAAGTCATTATCTTATATCTTGAAATAAAAGAACAGTCATATTTTATCCATGCCACATCACATCCTGACATCCGCGATTTCCCTCTCACGGAAACAGGCCTTCCGTACAAACAGGAAGCTCACTGAGTTGATTATGCAAAAATCAACGCTCATAGCTGTTCTTGTCGTCATTACGGCCATGATCTCTCCACTCTTCCTGCATGCGCAAACAAGAGATGATTCACTGCAGTCTCAGATTCAAATAAACTCCTATATCGTCAAGGAAACAGGAAGTTCCAAAGTATTGATGGCCAAGGATATTGACCGACCAGTTTCTCCCGCGAGCCTGACTAAGATACTGACCTGTATTATGGCGATTGAAAGTGGCCGAATGGATCAGGATGTGCTTATTACAAAAGAGTCGACGATGGTTGAGCCCTCTAAAGCAGGATTCAGACAGGGTGATAAAATCAAGCTTATCGATTTGGTTAAGGCGGCTATGGTTAATTCAAGTAACGATGCAGCATTTGCCATAGCGATATATCTTTCAGGTAATATTGATTCGTTTGTTGCCTCCATGAACTATAAGGCAAAGATGATTGGAATGAAAAATTCCCGGTTTACCAATCCGGCCGGTTTTGATAAAGGCATTTATGTGGGCAATATATCGACTGCAGAGGATCTTTTACGGCTTACGGAATATGCAGTAAAGAATCCCGTGTTTAACCAGGTGGCCCGTCTTGATAAAGCTGTTTTTATGGAGCAGACGACTCATAAAGTGTATTGTCTGAGAACACACAACAAGCTTCTTGATAAATATCCTTATGCTGTTGGTATCAAGACCGGTTATACAACCAAGGCTGGCGGCTGTTTGATTGCCAGAGCAATAAAGGATGGCAAGGATATTCTACTGGTGATGCTGAATGCTAAAACCGACCGATGGAACGTAGCTGCCAACTTGTTCGACATGGCATTTATGGACAGAGTCCCGAATCCTGATTCAGGTTTTTCCGGTCATTTTGTCGTTCAAGGACATAGTCGATCGGAAGCAGTCGCTCCAGCAAAAGCAGTTCATAAGTCAAAGAAACAGGTGATTGCTGAGCAGAAGAGCAACAACAAGTCGAAGAAACAGGTGATTGCTGAGCAGAAGAGCAACAACAAGTCGAAGAAACAGATGATTGCCGTGCAAAAGAGCAACAGCAAGTCGAAGAGGCAGGTGATTGCCGTGCAGAAGAGCAACAGCAAATCGAAGAAACAGGTGATTGCCGTGCAAAAGAGCAACAGTAAGTCGAAGAGGCAGGTGATTGCCGTGCAAAAGAGCAACAGTAAGTCGAAGAGGCAGGTGATTGCCGTGCAAAAGAGCAACAGCAAGTCGAAGAGGCAGGTGATTGCCGTGCAGAAGAGCAACAGCAAATCGAAGAAACAGGTGATTGCTGATCAAAAAAACAGCAGGAAGTCGAAGAAGCGCGAACTGGTTGCATCGAAACCAGTCAGGAAAAATAAAAAGAAAGTGACTCTTACTCTTTCTTGTAAACCGGTTGTACCATCTAACCAAATTTGCAATAATGATCAAGCATATCGTAATGTGGCGGCTTAAAGATGTTGCTCATGGCAATGACAAGCAAACCAATGCTTCTCTTATCAAGGAAAAGCTGTTGGGACTCAAGGGAAGAATTCCCGGGATGACGGCTATTGAAGTGGGATTAGATTTCAGCCGTACTGATAGTTCTGCTGATGTGGTATTGTATAGTGAATTTATTGACAGGAAAGCTCTCGCAGAGTATCAGGTTAATCCAGAACATGAAATAATAAAGCCGTTTACCGGGGAAGCCAGCGAAGAGCGCAGGATTGTCGATTACGAGGTATGATGGAACAATAAAAAGCGGATGGAGTTCAGCCTTCCGCTTTTTACTGAATTGGTTTCTTTTTTTGTTATCCCTGAACGATACACTCTGCGGGGCAAACAGCAACGCAGGCTGGAGCGTCAGCGTATCCTTCGCACTCGGTACAGGTGCCCGCATCGATGATATAAACATCATCACCGGCAGTAATTGCCGTAACTGGACATTCTGGTTCACAAGCTCCGCAGTAGGTGCATTCGTCGGTAATGTAGAGTGCCATATTAATTTCCTCGCTTAAAAGTTGTAAAAAAAAAGAAAGAACAATTCGGATCTAACTGCGGTAAATATAAGATTTTTTTTTAGCTCAAAACAAACGTTGACTCAGTAATAACAAAGTTCCGCCATGAATAATCGTTAGCAGTTATTGTTGCTCATAAATTTCGTAAGCGGTTATAATGTCACGGACAAGCTTGTGACGGACAACATCGGTTTTGTCAAGATAGACAAAGCTGATACCCTTGATATCTTTCAGGATTTTCGGCGAATTGGTAAGTCCGGAATCGAACTCTTTTGGAAGATCAATCTGGGTTACATCGCCGGTAATGATCGCTTTGGAGTTGATACCAAGTCTTGTCAGGCACATTTTCATCTGTTTGTTCGATGCATTCTGTGCTTCATCGAGAATAATAAAAGAATTATTCATTGTCCTGCCCCGCATGTATGCAAGCGGGACAATCTCGATAACCCGTTGTTCAGTAAGAAGTTTAAGCTTTTCAGCGGTCAGCATGTCCTGAAGTGCATCATAAAGAGGACGCAGGTAGGGATCTATTTTCTGGGCAAGATCGCCTGGCAGAAACCCCAGGCTTTCACCAGCTTCGACTGCAGGTCTGGCCAGCACAATTCGTTTGACGCTTTTGGATTTCCATGCCGCTACAGCTATGGCAACGGCCGTATAGGTTTTTCCGGTACCTGCCGGGCCGATGGCAAACATAATATCATTTTTCTTTGCTTCAGCAACCATCCGTCTCTGGCCATCTGTTTTGGCTCTTACGGTATAGTCCTGCGTCGCCACAATAACATCTCCATCGCCGTAATGGGTGAGTTTTGACGGCTGTGATTGTGAGAGACCAAGATTGATGAGCGCGTCAAGGTCATTGTCGAGAACTTCGCCATGCTTGGCGGCCAGTAAAATCATCTCGTTGAAAATCCGTTCGAGGAGCGCCACCTCTTCGGTTCCTCCACGTAGTATGATTTGAGTGCCCCGTGCAGTTATCTGAATATCAGAAAACTCAGCTCTTATTTTTTTCAGCAGAGAATCGTAAGGTCCGAAAAGAATAACAGGTTCAATGCCCTGAATTTCAATGGTTTTTTCTATCGTCAAAATTACTGAGGATTATTGCAATTATAAAGAGGAATTCCTGTACTCAAGATAAGGACTGTCGGTGGAAAGGTAGTGTTGCACATAATCGCATACACCATCCTCAATTGAAGTGAGAGGCTCGCTGAATCCTGCCTGCCGAAGCTTTGTCATATCGGCACAGGTGTAATACTGGTATTTGTCGCGCAGGGTTTCCGGCATTGGAACGTACTCAATGAGAGGCTCCTTGCCAAGAGCAAAAAACGTTGCGGTCGCCAAATCCTTGAAACTTCTTGCCTCTCCACTCCCGACATTGAAGATGCCTGCTGCCGGGTTTTCAAGCAGCCACATCATGATTCTTGTGCAATCTTTCACTGAGATAAAATCTCGCAATTGTTCGCCGTTCTTATAGTCTGGTCTGTGCGACTGAAAAAGTCTTACGGAGCCTTTTTCCTGTATCTGATGGAATGCTTTGTAGACGACACTGCTCATATCGCCTTTATGATACTCGTTTGGGCCGTAGACGTTGAAAAATTTAAGTCCAACAGCCTTGTCGAGAATGTTGTTTTTGATAGCCCAGCGGTCAAACAACTGCTTCGAGTACCCATACATGTTCAGTGGCCTGAGCTTGTCGAGTTGCTGAATATCATCACTGTATCCGTTTGATCCATCTCCGTACGTTGCAGCACTTGATGCATAGATAAGCCGGACATCATGCGCCATACAGAAAGAGGCAATTTTTTTTGAGTAACCGAAATTGTTTGTCAGAAGGTGATCAGCATCGGTTTCTGTCGTGGAACTGTTCGCTCCCATGTGGATGATAGCCGAAATACCCGTCAATGCACCTCTCTCAAGAAGGTCGGGAAATAGATCTATTGGTATAACATCGTCAAAATGAAGTCCTGAAAGGTTCCGCCATTTTTCAGTAGCTGTCGATCCAAGATCATCAATGATGATGATGTTTTCCTCACCCCTGCGGTTAAGTGCCCAAAGCATGGCACTGCCTATAAATCCTGCCCCGCCGGTGATAATGATCATGTAAAAAAAAGTTTAAATTTATTTTGCTCAGCTCAAATATAAAGAGGCGGGTATAAAGAACAAAAGGCCACTTTGAGAGAGAAGTGGCCTTTCAGAAAAAGAGTGTATTCAAGCGGAAGCTTTAAGCTGGCTGGTATTGACCAGGAGTTGCCTTCCCCAGAGCAGCCATTTTCTTATAGTGTCAATCGGTGTTCCAATAATATCTGAAATCTGCCGGTGTTGTAGTCCTGAGATTTCTTTCAACAGAACAGAGAGCTTTATGTCTGCAGCACAATGCTTCAGTGAATCAAGAAGCTGAAGGTGTGGCTTGCATTTGTTTTCGCTGATACAGAAATCGGTGTATTGTCCGAACTGTTTAACATAACACTCTCTGAAGGCTTTCAAGAGATCAATTTCTTTTGTGTTTTTATCCGCATAAAGATATGTCTTGGATACCAAATCTTCAGAATCGTGCTCGTTGCAGGTCATCCACCATGCTATACTGTAGATATCGTTGAGAAGATCAAGAGGTGTTTTTATTGTGCTTGTCATTTCTCCCCCATTAATTTGGATTCTTTTTGTCCTGTTTTAATGTATAAAATAATTGAGGATTGTCCAGACTTTTTTCATGAATTGTCATAAAAAGATGTTTTTTTAATAGGGACCAATCCTCTGGATTGGTCTATCCAGCCTGGATTGCGGGTTGGAGCGATTCACAGCAACTACGAAAAGGGTTACCATGAAAAGAGAGATAGGACGTCTTCTTAATCCGGCATTAAAAAATATTTCGACATACAAGGTTGAAGGAGGACAGCAGGCTGAAATAAAGCTGAATCAGAATGAAAGTCCATTTGATGTGCCGATGTGGCTTAAAGAGGAAATTATCGGAGAGTTTATCAAGGAACCCTGGAACCGTTATCCGGATATTCTTCCATACCGGGGTATGCAGGCTTATGCCGATTTTCTGGGCATTTCGCCTGATTCTGTGATGATGAGCAACGGCTCAAATGAGATGCTCTATACGATCTTTCTTGCATCTCTTGGCCCTGGTAGAAAGGTGCTTATTCCTGACCCATCATTTTCGCTCTATGAAAAAATAGCTCTGTTGTTGCAGTCCCGGATTGTCAGCGTGCCTATGCATCCAACTCTTGATTTCGATGTGGATGCAATTCTTCGGGCGGCGCATGATGAGGCTGTAGATGTTATTGTCCTCTCCACGCCGAATAATCCTACCTCAAAATCATTGACATTTGACGAAGTTCGGTTGATTGTTGAATCTTCTGATGCCATTGTGCTGGTAGACGAAGCGTACATTGAGTTTTCAAGTCAGCGCTCCATTCTTGAGCTCATTGACGAACTGTCTAATCTTGTTGTGCTCCGCACCATGTCCAAAGCGCTTGCGCTTGCAGGGATACGGATTGGTTTTGCTGTTGCAAATCCCGTGCTGATGGCCGAGCTTGCCAAGCCGAAAATACCCTTTGCTTCCAGCAGGCTTGCCGAGATAACCCTCACAAAGGTGTTGGCGAATTACTCACTGGTTACTGATGCTGTATCATATATTCTTCATGAGCGGTACAAACTCTATAATGAACTACTTTCTGTTGACGGAGTAGAGCCGTTTCTGAGTGATACCAATTTTTTGATTATCAGGGTTAGTGACGCGGGGGTTGTTTTCCAAAGCCTTCGCAGCGCTGGTATTCTGGTCAGAAATGTTTCCGGTTACCATCTGATGGAGAACTGTTTGAGATTCAATATTGGGCTGGTTGAGGAAAATCAACAAATCATCGAAAAGCTCAGGTCGCTTTAGTATGCAGGAGTTCAGAAAGTTACAGGGAGCCGAAATGAATCGGCTGAATGCGGAGCAGTATTCGGTTGCGCCGAAACACCCTCTTTATTTGATGCTCCATAATATTCGTAGTATGTGGAATGTTGGTGCCATGTTTCGCACGGCTGACGCTGCAGGTATTGAAAAAATGATTCTTTCAGGCTATACCGCAACACCACCTCGAAAAGAGATTGATAAAACAGCGTTGGGAGCCCAGGAAACCGTTATATGGGAGTATCATTCCGACCCGTTGGAGGCTCTTGCACAGTTGAAACAAAAGGGCGTGCGAATCTGCGGATTGGAGATAGCATCAGGAAGCCGTTCCTACACGACACTCAATCCTGATGACTTTCCTCTTTGTCTTGTTGTTGGTAATGAAGTTGACGGACTTGAAAACGATGTGCTCAATCTGTGTGACGATGTGCTCGAAATTCCTCAGTACGGTACCAAACATTCGTTGAACGTCGCTGTTGCAACGGGGATCGCCATCTTTGAACTGGTGCGTGTTCTTCGCAGTGGCTTGTAACTTTTTGGTTTTTGACGTTGTTTTGATTACATATAGTTTCAATGATATATAACTGTCTTCTTCAATGCTTCACTACAAGACATACGAGTTGGATGACCCCGAAGCTCCTTGGGTTGTGTTTGTTCACGGAGCTGGTGGCAGTTCTTCAATATGGTTTCTCCAGATAAAGGAGTTTATCAAGCATTTCAATGTGCTGCTTGTTGATCTCAGGGGGCATGGAAAGTCGAAGGGTGTTGCTGTTCCCATGGGGGTGCGTCATTACGATTTTGAAGATATAACCCGAGATATTCTTGAAGTGCTTGACTCCCTGAAAATCGAGAAGGCCAACTTCATCGGCATATCACTTGGAACCATTCTCATCCGTAATCTGAGTGAACTAGCTCCGGAAAGAGTTACATCAATGATTATGGGGGGGGCTATCATAAGACTTAACATTCGGGCAAAGGTTCTTGTTGCCCTTGGAAACATGTTCAAGAGCATTGTGCCATACATGTGGCTCTACAGCTTTTTTGCCTGGATTATTATGCCCAGCGAGCGCCATAAAAAGTCAAGGATACTCTTTGTGAATGAAGCCAAAAAGGTTGCTCAGAAAGAGTTTATGAGGTGGTATACACTGACATACGAAATTACTCCGCTGCTAAAATACTTTGAGGAGAAAGATACCGCAATTCCTACTCTCTACCTTATGGGAGAGGAAGATCACATGTTTTTGCCTGCGGTTCGTTATATCATCACCAAGCATACCAATTCATGGCTTGAGGTGATCAATAATTCCGGTCATGTCTGTAACGTGGACCAACCGAGAGAGTTCAATGCCCGAGCGATACGTTTTTTGAAAAAAAACACCCCATCCCGTTCTGCGGCCACTGAAAACGATGGTGTCCGTCTCGCAGCCTGTTAAACAACAGGCTTGTTGTAATTGTTCATGGCATGTCCTATGCCGTTGATGACGAAATCAAGCGCAGCATCCCTGCAAACAGGCAGTACCTTATTCATAACCATTTTTTCATCCTCACTGAATTTTCCAAGGACAAACGACGAAAAGGAACTCAGAGGTTGTTCATCTGGTCTGATGCCTATCCGCAGGCGAGCAAATTCATCACTTCCGAGACATTCGATAATGTGTTTCAGCCCGTTTTGCCCGCCGGCTGATCCTTTTGGACGTATGCGTATGGATCCTGAAGGGAGGTTAAGATCATCGCAGAGAACCAGAATTTCGCTTCTGTCAATTTTGTGAAAATTCATTGCTGCAACGACAGCGTGACCCGAGAGGTTCATATAGGTCATTGGTTTGATGATGATGACGCTCTCCCCTCTGTGCCTGATTTTAGATCCCAGATATTTTCCTTTTCCTTTACTGAATCCAGCATTGAAAGAAGCTGCAATTATTTCGGCCGCACAAAAGCCGATGTTGTGCCGTGTACCGACATATTGGGAGTCAGGATTCCCAAGACCCACTAAAAGTTTCATAGATAAAAAAAATAAATCCAGCGAAGTAGTTTAGGGTTTCTCTCTTCAAAAGCAGGAAAGATAACGGAATAATAATACAAAGAGGTGCGACAAAATGAATAAACACCGTTCATTTCGTGCCATAAAAAAATCAAGTATTCATATTTCAGAAGTGTAATATCATGGTGATCTGATTTAAAAAGGCATTGAGATTCATGAAAAAAGTTGCAAATTAGAACTTACTGTTGTTGACAGGACGATTTAGGGTGCTGTTGACAATATTTTTTTTCTTGAGTCAGGAAAAACAGTGAAAAAAAAAGAACAATGAAAAAACCGTTTAACGTAACATGGTGGGCCAGAGCTGTGTCAGTTCTGGGAGGCCTTGGCGTTTTGTTACAGGCGCCCAATGCGCTGGCAAGCGAGGCCGATTTGGTATTGCCGGATTTACACGCTGTATCATTCCTCGGAGGAATACCAGGTGACACGCTCCTTATGTGGGGTCTTGCAATCTGTTTGTTCGGGATGATTTTTGGTGTCGTACAGTACATGGGTATCCGTAATCTTCCGGTTCACAACGCCATGCGCGAGATCAGTGAACTGATTTATGAGACCTGCAAAACCTACCTTGTGACGCAGGGTAAATTCATTCTTGTTCTTTGGGTTCTTATCGGTGCGATTATTGTTGCTTACTTTGGATGGCTTCGCCACCTTGAAACAATCAAGGTTGTTTTCATTCTTGTTGCCAGTCTTATCGGTATTCTCGGAAGCTATACCGTTGCATGGTTTGGCATGAGAATCAACACCTTTGCCAACTCAAGGACAGCATTTGCAAGTCTAGGAGGAAAACCCTTTCCAACCTATGCTATCCCCCTCAGGGCAGGCATGAGTATTGGTATGCTGCTGATCAGCATTGAGCTTTTCGTCATGCTCTGCATTCTTCTTTTTGTGCCTAAAGATTTTGCCGGTCCATGCTTTATCGGTTTTGCCATCGGTGAGTCGCTTGGCGCTTCAGTGCTTCGTATCGCTGGCGGTATCTTTACCAAGATTGCCGACATCGGTTCCGATCTCATGAAGATTGTTTTCAAGATCAAGGAAGATGACGCCCGTAATCCTGGCGTTATTGCTGACTGTGCCGGTGATAATGCTGGCGACTCGGTTGGTCCTACCGCTGACGGTTTTGAAACCTACGGTGTTACCGGTGTTGCTCTTATCTCCTTTATTTTGCTTGCCATCAAGGCTCCTGAAGTGCAGATCATGCTGCTTGTCTGGATCTTCGCCATGCGTCTTGTGATGATTCTTGCCAGTGCCTTCTCCTACTGGGCAAATGCTGCTTTGGCCAAGATGAAGTACAGCAATGCTGACGAGATGAACTTTGAGAAGCCGCTCATCACGCTTGTCTGGCTTACCTCAATTGTTTCGATTATCCTTACCTACATCGCATCCTGGTATCTGATCAGCACCCTCGGTGACGGCACCATGTGGTGGAAGCTTGCTTCGATCATCACCTGCGGAACGATTGCCGGTGCACTTATTCCTGAACTGGTAAACCGCTTTACCTCTACTGAGTGTGCCCATGTGCGTAACGTCGTACAATGCTCCAAGGAGGGAGGCGCAGCCCTGAACATTCTTGCAGGTCTTGTTGCCGGTAACTTCAGTGCATACTGGATGGGCCTTGCCATTGTCAGTTTGATGGGTGCCGCTTATGGCCTCAGTACTCTTGGAATAACCACTCTCGGTTTGACTCCTGAGCTGATTGCCTCACAAGGACTCCTCACTGTCGGACTTGACAAAGTAATCATGCTGGCTCCTTCGGTGTTTGCTTTCGGTCTTGTTGCTTTTGGCTTCCTGAGCATGGGTCCGGTGACGATCGCGGTTGACTCCTATGGACCGGTTACTGACAATGCCCAGTCTGTCTATGAGCTATCGCTTATTGAGTCGATTCCGAATATCAAGCAGAACATCCAGAGTGAGTTTGGCTTCCAGCCTGACTTTACCAATGCTAAAAGGTACCTTGAAGCTAACGACGGCGCAGGCAACACCTTCAAGGCAACGGCTAAACCAGTGCTGATCGGTACCGCTGTGGTTGGTTCCACAACGATGATCTTCTCGATTATCATGATCCTTACCAATGGCCTTGCAGACACTGCTGCCATTGCAAAGCTTTCGATTCTGTCCCCTCCATTCCTGCTTGGACTGATGATGGGCGGCGCTATTATCTACTGGTTTACCGGAGCATCGATGAATGCCGTGACCACAGGCGCCTACTTTGCCGTTGAATTCATCAAGAAGAATATCAAGCTCGACAGCTCCGTTGAAAAAGCATCGATTGAGGACAGCAAGAAGGTTGTGGAAATCTGCACGAAGTTTGCGCAGAAAGGTATGATCAATATCTTTCTTACCGTTTTCTTTACCACCCTTGCCTTTGCGTGTCTTAACTCATTCTTCTTTATCGGTTACCTTATCTCCATTGCGCTTTTCGGTCTCTACCAGGCCATCTTCATGGCTAATGCCGGTGGTGCTTGGGACAATGCCAAGAAGATTGTTGAAACCGAACTCAATGCCAAGGGCACTCCGCTTCATGATGCATCCATTGTTGGTGATACCGTCGGCGATCCTTTCAAGGACACCTCTTCGGTTGCCCTGAATCCGATCATCAAGTTCACTACACTCTTTGGTTTGCTTGCCATTGAACTCGCCATTGAACTTGCTCCACAGGTAGCAATTACCTTGGCAGCAGTGTTCTTTGCACTCTCACTGGTTTTTGTACACCGCTCCTTCTTCTCCATGAGAATCAAGGCGGACGAACACTAAACGTCAGTTTGTTTCCTGCTGATCAGCAGGATTCATGCACAAGAGAGCCGCAGCAATGCGGCTCTCTTGTTTGCATTTATTCTATCTCAATGCCGTAGGTATCCAGCAAACCAATGACCCCGGGGAGTGAGAATCTGGCTTTTCTGAGACGGTTTGTTTCTGGATTGATCGAGTAGTTGAAGGCGGAAGTGAAATTTGCCTGTTCGAGGTTGGTGTGAAAGAATGTGGTTTGCAAGAGGTCACAGTTCTCAAATATTGCTCCAGTCAAGTCAGCTTCGCTGAAATCAGCTTCCTGCATGTTGCAGTTTTTGAATCTTGTGTTTTTGAGCTTCAACCCCGAAAAGAGCGAAAGCTTCAGGAGGCAAGCATCAAACTCAAGTTCCAGCATAAATTTCCGGCAATCACTGAACAGTACACCAAGCAATTTGCAGTTCACAAACTTCACTTCCTGGAGGCTGCTGTTTTTAAGTTTAGCCAGGCTGAGATCGCACCCGTCAAACCGGCAATTAACAAATCTTACCCCGGAGAGATCAGCGCTGTTAAAGTTGCAGTGGATGAACGCACACTGTTCATAATAGCCCTCTTTTTCAAGTGTTCTGATTTCTCTTATTTCTTCCATTATCGTTTATTTGTTTGCATCAACCCCGGAACTCTTTGCTGGAAAAGAGTTCCGGGGAGAAATTGCATTTTCGCTTGATCTGTTCAAAGAAGGTTAGTGGGCTTCTGTTTCGGAGCTGAGCGTACGGGAGAGTAATGTTATATTGTTTTACCTTTTGCCCATTAGTGTCAATATTTTATGTTCAAATTCATCAAATTTCTGCTGCAATAGTTTTATGCCTTGCTCTTTTTCATTTTTAGTCATGAATGAGTAGTTGATGCTGTTTGAAACAAATTGTTTTATTTCATCATAAGAATATCTGTATCTGCTTGCAAGAAGCACATACTCTTCTGTCAAACTGCCCCTCGAAACGCCAGAATCATCAGAAGATATGACAATCGGTACACCAAAATCAGTATAGAGCCTTATGGGATGTGCTTCATCTTTTACGCCAAGTATAAAGTCATTACTGGTAAGGTTGATCTCTACAGGAATATTATTAACCTTCATGCGGTTCAGCGTTTGCAGGGCATTTGTTTCGTAAGCGATATCAACACCATGGCCAATCCTGTTGGCTCCTGCAACAGAGACGGCATCTGAAATATGGTATTTCAGCTCTTCAGGCAACACCATTCCTGTCGTTAACTCTCCCGCATGCATGGATGTTTTGATATGAGGATATTTTTCTTTCAGGTACCTGAACATTTGCATGTGGAGGTTGTAATCAGAAAGTGCAATGGCATCATTCTCCGAACTTACGATGTTGACACCGACAACTTTGGCGTTTTTATCTGCCTCATAAAATGCGGCATAGAGGCCGGAGAAGAACTGAGATGGTGTGGTATTTCTGGACACATAGCTTTGAAAGCGCAACGTAAAGCTCTCATCATCAATCCCCTTCGTGCATAAATCTACGAGATCACGATACTGGTTGACCTTGCTGTAAAATAGTGTGTCTTTACTGACGCCGGATATGAAGCCATCCAGAGCAGCACGAAAAGCCTTGTTCTCGATATTGATCTCACCTTTTCGGACAAGTGAGTCAAATTGCGGATCAGCCTTCTGATAACCCGGAGAGACAAACATGGTTTCGAGGTACTGAACATTCTCGTTTTTAGCCCGATTTTTCAGCAACTGAATACCTTCTGCATAATATTTCTGGTTGCCGTTAAAGATTTTCGAGAAATATGAAAAGGTATTGAAAAACTGTACGTCTGGTGCAGGCGCGTCATGATAATGATTTGCATAATCTTTATCGGACCAGTGACTGAAAAAATCACTGTACATCACCTTGTTACTTCTCAGGTTTTTAACTGAAACGGTATCTTTTAACTTGTCAGTGTCTTTCGGGGTGATAACCGTAAAGTCGTTTTTACTGATCCAGTACCCTTCCTTATTGATCCAGTCCAGGTAATTCTCCGCATACAATGATCCGGTAAAGTGTTGATGAATATCCCCACCTTTTGGCATAAGGGTAAAGAAAAAACGTAATTTCGCGATATCCGGCCTTGCCGCTGCTATCAGTTTTCCATACCATGACTTTGTAGCACTGTACGGGCTAATTGCTTTTTCTTTTGCATGAACAGTAACCGGATACAGAAAAAGCATCCATATCAGTAGAATGAAACTTGACTTTTTTTGCATTACCGTATGGGTTTCTGTGTAGTAAAGGATTATTTTACAGTGTATTATGCAATGTATACGTTATCTCGGTGAAAGCAAAATCCATATCCATTCATAAGGAGAGTGCATGATTCTGACTGAGTATAAGGGAACGGGAACGGCAGAATGAACGTCGTGATTATTGATGCCACAAATTTCCGAAACGCTTACCTATATTAACACTTTCATTTCTCGTAATCAGTACGATCATCACAGGGACAGCATTATAGCTGTTGAGTAAAATGAAATTTGATTTATTGATACCCTCTTATGCATTTTGCCGCGAAAGTACTTCGAGAGTTGAGAGGCATTTAAAAAAGCAGAGCAATGAATGAGGTCACACATAACAAAATTGTATCCTTTATCTGGGGCATAGCCGACGATGTCCTCCGTGACCTCTTCAAGCGGGGCAAATACCCCGACGTCATTCTTCCCATGTGTGTCATTCGCCGCATGGACGCCGTGCTCGAACCGACCAAACAAGCCGTGCTCGACATAAAAAAACTGCTCGACGATGCAGGAATCACCGAACAGCGTGCAGCACTCTGCGAAGCTGCTGGGCAGGCATTCTACAACACCTCCCAATTTACCCTGCGCGACCTCAAGTCACGCGGCAGCCAGCAGCATCTCCTTGCCGATTTCGAAGACTACCTCAACGGCTACTCATCTAACGTCCAGGACATTCTCGAAAACTTCAAGTTCCGCAACCAGCTCTCCACACTCTCCAAAGCTGATGCCCTCGGCACACTCATCAACAAGTTCCTTGACCCTGAAATCGACCTCACCCCCGCCGGTATCGACAACCATGCAATGGGCACCGTATTCGAAGAACTCGTCCGCAAATTCAATGAGGAGAACAACGAAGAGGCCGGTGAACACTGGACACCCCGCGACGCCGTGCGCCTGATGGCTAACCTTGTCTTTTTGCCGATTGAGGAGAAACTCAAGTCGGGCACCTACCTGCTCTGCGACTGCACCTGCGGAACTGGCGGTATGCTCACCGTTGCTGAAGAGACCGTTTTATCCATAGCCGCAAAGCATCAGCAAGATATCCAATGCCTGCTCTACGGGCAGGAGATCAACCCCGAAACCTACGCTATCTGCAAGGCCGACATGCTCCTCAAAGGGGAGGGCGAAAACGCTGATCACATCGTCGGCGGCGCTGAATGGTCAACCCTCTCGCACGATGCATTTCCCTCACATGTTTTCGACTTTATGCTCTCCAATCCCCCCTATGGCAAGAGCTGGAAAAAAGATCTCGAAGCAATGGGCGGCAAAGAGGGAATGCGCGACCCCCGCTTCAGGGTGATGCATCAGGGAGAAGAGCTTTCACTCGTCACCCGTTCCAGCGACGGGCAGTTGCTCTTTCTGGCCAATCTGGCCTCCAAAATGAACCAGACCTCCACGCTCGGCAGCCGCATCGCCGAAGTCCATAACGGCAGTTCGCTCTTTACTGGCGACGCGGGACAGGGCGAAAGCAACATCCGCCGCTGGCTCATCGAAAACGACTGGGTCGAAGCCATTGTTGCCCTCCCGCTCAACCTCTTTTACAACACCGGCATTGCCACCTACATCTGGGTGCTCACCAACCGCAAACCTGCACAGCGTGAGGGTTTTCTCCAGCTTATCGATGCAACCCAATGGTTCAAGCCGCTCCGCAAAAATCTTGGCAAAAAGAACTGCGAACTCTCTCAGGAAGATATTGACCGCATCCTCAACACCTTTCTTGATTTCGAAGAGACGCCTGAATCCCGAATCTTTCTCAACGAAGAGTTCGGCTACTGGAAAGTAACCGTTGAGCGCCCGCTCCGGCTCCACAGCCAGCTCACCATCAAAGCCATTGAGAGCCTCCGCTTTGCTTCCGGTGATGAAGCGATCCGTTCCACTCTCTACGAAGAGTTTGGCGACGACCTCTTCACCAATTTCAGCATCATTGCTCCAGCGCTCGAAAAGCGCCTTGCCGAGTGGGGAAGCGACGAAGAGGAGAGTGATGATGTAGAGGGTGGCAGCAAAAAAGGGCTCCCCGAAAAAAGGAAAAAAAAGCTGCTCGACCTGAAGACATGGGAACGCGACGGCAGGCTTGTTGAATCCGCTTATGCCTTGCGTACCATCCTTGGTGAACAGCTTTTTGAAGACCACAATATTTTCCGCCAGAATGTCACCGCAGCACTCATGCAGGGAAGTATCAAGCTGCCCGCAGCCGACCTGAACAAAATACTGAAAGCAGTAAGCTGGCGGGTAGAAACCGCACCCCCCGTCATTGCCAAAATGCACAAGCTCGGCAAGGAGGAAGCTGAACCGCTCTACGGTCTTTACGATACGGTGACTCCCACAGGAAAGCCCGTTATTGTCGAGTACGAGCCAGACCCCGACCTGCGCGACACCGAGCAGGTGCCACTCCTCGAAGAGGGAGGAATTGACGCCTTCATCCGCCGCGAAGTGTTGCCCTACACCCCTGACGCATGGATAAAGGAGAGCGCCACCAAAATCGGCTACGAAGTCAGCTTCACCCGCCACTTCTACAAACCACAGCCGCTCCGTACACTCGAAGAGATTACCGCTGACATTTTCGCCATTGAGCAGGAAGCCGAAGGGCTGCTCGATGGGCTGCTGAAAGGAGGTGCCCGATGAACAAGAAGATCGGGCACTCAAGGCAGGAGCCGCAACTCCCCGCAACCGTAGCGGACAATGAGGCAGCCCTTCTGTCGGATCTGCGGAACCTTATCCAATTAGCCCGTCAGCGGATCGCTACAGCGGCCTATTCTACCCAAACCTTGCTCTCCTGGCATCTGGGGCAGCGAATGCTCAAGGAAAATCTGCACGGTGCTCGTGCGGCCTATGGCAAACAGATTCTCGTAACCGTGTCACGAGAATTGACAGCCGAATATGGGCGCGGCTTCAGTTATGCCGAACTCGCCCGTATGGTACAGTTCGTCCAGCTCTTTCCGGAAGAGTCAATTGTTGTGACGCCGTTACAACAATTGAGCTGCACCTACTTCCATACATTGCTTCGCGCCCGTCTCCAGCAGGCCATCGCGCATGCGCGGGAGAGTGCTGTCCGCCAACTGCTCAACGAAGGAGGCAAACCATGATTGCAGACCTCAAACCATATTCGGCATACAGGGAATCCGGTCTGCCGTGGCTCGGGGATGTGCCTGAGCATTGGGATGTAAAACGGTTAAAATTATTATTGAGAGAAGTTGATTGCCGTTCATCAACCGGTAAAGAACAATTGCTTCGTGTTTCCCAGTATACCGGTGTGACAGTACGAAAATCGATGGATGGTACCGATTTGCCAGACAGTCGTGCTGCTTCGCTTATCGGGTATAAACGAGTGATGCCCAATGATCTCGTAATCAATATCATGCTTGCATGGAATGGCAGTATGGGTGTTTCCCGTTATGAAGGCATTGCCAGTCCCGCGTATTGTGTTTACCGGTTTAATTCAGGTGCCCTTCCTTTGTATTATCATGAACTTCTCCGTATTCCGCTTTACAAAGGTCGGATCAAAGCTGCATCAACAGGGGTAGTCGAAAGTCGCCTTCGGCTTTATTCTGATGATTTGGGTTGTATTGAAGCAATTCTTCCGCCACCTGACGAACAGGTGTCGATTATGCGCTTTCTGAACTGGGCAAACGGGCAACTGGAAAAAGCCATCCGGGCAAAGCGCAAGGTGATTACGCTGCTCAACGAACAGAAGCAGGTCATCATCCACCGTGCAGTCACCCGTGGCCTTGACCCTTCCGAGCCCCTCAAACCCTCAGGTATTTCTTGGATTGGCGATATTCCGGAGCATTGGGAGGTGAGACGGGTCAAACAGGTGGCGCGGATACTTCGCGGCAAGTTCTCGCACCGGCCACGCAATGATGCCTCGCTCTATGATGGAATTTATCCATTCATTCAGACTGGGGCGGTCGCCAAGGCTTCCAAGTTCATCACAAGCCACAACCAGACCCTGAACGAGAAAGGTCTTGCTGTCAGCAAGCTGTTTCCAAGCGGAACCTTGGTTATGACGATTGCCGCTAATATCGGCGATGTGGCCATATTGACCTTTGAAGCCTGCTTTCCAGATTCGATAGTTGGCTTTGTACCGTCGTCAGCCGCTGACCGCGATTACCTATACATGGTGTTTTTGTGCATGAAGCCAGAGCTACTGAGGGAGGCGCCGGTCAATACACAGGGCAACCTGAATGTTGAACGAATAGGCGGGATGTGGTTACCTTTCCCTCCTTTCCCCGACCAGCTTGAGATTGTTGCTGGTATCGACAGGGATATTTTCCCTATTACCACAGCCATCTCCCGCTTCGAGCGTGAAATCGAACTCCTCCGCGAGTACCGCACACGCCTTGTTGCCGATGTGGTAACTGGCAAGCTCGATGTTCGTGAAGCAGCAGCAAAACTGCCTGATGAAGTACAGACTCTTGAATTCGAGGAGGATCTGGTTGCTCTGGAAGAGGATGTGGATTGCTCACTATAGCTGAAGAGTGGAGTGAGAGTATTTCGATACTTGACGGGCACTTGATAAAACGGTATTTATTTCGCTTATAGGGTTCGCTAAATAATTGTTTTTATGTGGATTAGTGCTTTTTTATTTTACTTGACGGTTACTTGATGGAGGGCATCCTATGACTACCGATACCACTGAAAAGGGGCTTGAAACCCTCATCATGCGGGCTATGACCGGTACAGACGGCTTTGCGCCATCTACCGTTCTGGTTGAACAGTCACCATCCTACGGTGGAACCGGATATATCGCAGGCACTCCAAAAGAGTATGACCGTTTATACTCGCTTGATGTTTCGCAGCTCTTCTCCTTTCTTCGTGCCACGCAGCCCGAACTATTCGGAAAGCTTGCCCTGGCAGAGGCGAACAATGCGGGGGATATCAATCGCCTCAAGTTTCTTGCCCGCCTCTCCAACGAAATCGGCAAGCGGGGAGTGATTGATGTGCTGCGCAAGGGCATTGAGCACGGTGCTCTTCACTTCGACCTTTTCTACGGCACACCCTCGGAAGGCAACCTGAAGGCTTCCGGGCTGCACGCGCTGAACCGCTTCTCCATCACGCGCCAACTGGCCTACAGCACTGATGAAACCCGCCGTTCTCTTGATCTTTGCCTCTTCATCAACGGCCTGCCCATTGCCACCTTTGAGCTGAAGAACAGCCTCACCAAACAGACTGTGGCTGATGCGGTTGAGCAGTACCGCCGCGACCGCAGCCCACGCGAGCAGCTTTTCGAGTTTGGCCGCTGTGTGGTGCACTTTGCCTTGGACGACAGCGAGGTGCAGATGTGCACCGAATTGCGCGGCAAGGGCTCATGGTTCCTGCCTTTCAACAAGGGCTATCATGATGGTGCGGGCAACCCTCCCAACCCGAATGGTATCAAGAGCGACTATCTCTGGAAAGAGCTGCTTACTCCGGCAGGGCTCACCAACATCCTTGAGAACTACGCGCAGATTGTTGAGGAAAAAGATGAGCGGAGAGGGAGAAAAAAACGTCGTCAGGTCTGGCCCCGTTACCATCAGCTTGGCGTGGTGCGTCAGGCTCTGGCTGATGTGCAGCAGTTTGGGGCAGGGAAGCGCTACCTCATCCAACACTCAGCCGGGAGTGGCAAATCAAACTCCATTGCCTGGCTTGCGCACCAGCTTATCGGGCTGAAGCGGGAGGGTCGGGGAGTGTTCGACTCCGTGATTGTTGTTACCGACCGACGAATCCTCGATTATCAGCTCCAGAAAACCATTCGCCAGTTCATGCAGGTTGGCGCTACAGTAGGCCACGCCCGGCAATCCGGTGACCTCCGCCGTTTCATTCAGGAGGGGAAGAAGATCATTGTCTCCACGGTGCAGAAGTTCCCCTTCATTCTCGACGAAATCGCCATGGAGGCAGCTCGAACCTTTGCTATTGTTATCGACGAAGCGCACTCAAGCCAGGGAGGAAAGACATCGGCAGCAATGAGTCAGGCACTTGCCGGAAAGAACACCTGCGACGCTGAAGAGCCCGATCCTGAAGATACGGTGAACGAAGCGCTCGAAAAACGCATGGCCGCCCGCAAAATGCTGACCAACGCCAGCTATTTCGCCTTCACGGCCACGCCCAAGAACAAAACTCTTGAAATGTTCGGCGAAGCGTTGCCGCCTGATGCCGAAGGAAAGGTGAAACATCGCCCATTCCACAGCTACACCATGAAGCAGGCTGTCGATGAGGGATTTATCCTCGATGTGCTCAAGAGCTACACCCCCGTCGAGAGCTACTATAAATTGATCAAGAAGATTGAGGATGACCCGGAATTCGACACCAAAAAAGCAAAAAAGAAACTGCATCGGTACGTCGAAAGCCACGATCACGCCATACGGCTCAAGAGCGAGATTATGGTGGATCACTTTCATGAACAGGTGCTGGCCGCCAATAAAATAGGGGGGCAGGCACGTGCCATGGTGATTACAAGCGGTATTGAACGGGCGATCCAGTACTTTCATGCCTTCCAGAACTATCTCACGGAACGCAAAAGCCCCTACAAGGCGATCGTGGCATTTTCAGGAGTGCACGATTATGACGGTGCCCAGGTTAGTGAAGCGTCGCTGAACGGTTTCCCTGGCAGTGATATCGCCGACAAGATCAAGAACGACCCATACCGATTCCTCATCTGTGCCGACAAGTTTCAGACCGGCTATGACGAGCCCTTGATGCATACCATGTATGTCGATAAACTGCTTTCGGGCATCAAGGCGGTGCAGGCCCTCTCGCGCCTCAACCGCTCACACCCGCTGAAGTACGACTGCTTTGTCCTCGACTTCCAGAACAATGCCGACACCATTGCCTACGCATTTCAGGACTACTACCGCACCACGTTGCTTGCTGAAGAGACCGATCCGAACAAACTGAACGACCTCAAGAGAAATCTCGACAACGCGCAACTCTATACACCCGATCAGGTGCACCAGCTTGTTTCGCTCTTTCTTGGTGGTGCCGACCGTGACCAGCTTGATCCGATTCTCGATAATTGTGTTGCGCTCTATACCAGTTTGCTCGATGAGGATGGGCAGGTAAAATTCAAGGGCAATGCCAAAGCCTTCTGCCGCTCATACAGCTTCCTCTCCTCAATTTTGCCCTACAGTAACGCCGCATGGGAAAAGCTCTCGATTTTCCTGAACCTGCTTATCCCCAAACTTCCGGCTCCGGTGGAGGAGGATCTCTCGAAAGGTATCCTCGACGCCATCGACATGGACAGTTACCGGGTCGAGAAGAAAGCCATGCAGAAAATCGTACTCCAGGACAGCGATGCCGAAATAGAACCAATACCGATGGAAGGCGGCGGCCACAAAGCCGAACCGGAGCTCGACCGCCTGAGCAACATCCTCAAGAGTTTCAACGACCGATGGGGCGGGCAACTGCAAGACCCTGAACGCCAGACAAAACGCATCATTGACGACATTGCGCCAAAGGTTGCCGAAAACACAGCCTACCGGAACGCCAGGGAAAACACCCCCCACACCGCACGCATGGCGCACGACGAAGCACTCGGCAAGGTGATGCAACTCATCCTGAAAGACGACACCCAGTTCTACAAACTCTTCGTCGAAAACGAATCCTTCCGGCGTGAACTTGGTGATGTAGTCTTTGCTATGACAAACGGCTGACTAACAGAGGCACTTAAACATAGGCGACAGGAAGAGCGATGACCTTGGCTGAAAGTGGAATGTCGCGTTCGACAAGGCAAAGCAGGGCACCCTGCCCTATGGGGCGCCCCAGTTTGTTCAGTACATCGAAATGAACACGCGTATTCTGTGATGGCGATGCAGTTTTTTTTATTTCGACGGGAAAGAGTCGGTCTCCGGACTCGATAAGCAGATCAATCTCCTGCTGATCGGTATCACGATAAAAATAAAGGTTGCATTCGAGCCCGTTATGCCACCAGCTTTTGATCACCTCTCCAATCACCCAGGTTTCAAGTATTGCCCCTGACATGCTTCCCGCTTCGAGAGATCCTGGATCAGGCCAACGGGTCAGATAGGCTGCAAGCCCGGTGTCCAGAAAATAGAGTTTCGGTGTTTTGACCAGACGTTTCGTCAGATTGGTATGGTAAGGCTGCAAAAGGAACACCAGTCCCGAAGCCTCCAGTACAGACATCCATGCCTTGGCCGTCTTGTTATCAACTTCAACATCACGGGAAAGGCTGGCATAATTGAGTAATTGCCCCGTACGGGCAGCAACAGCAACCAGAAAACGGTGAAATGCCATGTGGTCTGAAACCTTCAGGAGATCCTGAACATCACGTTGAATGTAGGTCTGGATATAGGAGCGATAGAACAAATCTCTCACCATTGCACCTTGCTCATGAACGCGTGGAAACGAACCCATCCAGATCATCTGGTACAACTCCATTAAAGACAGCGGTGAAGAGGAGCGTGAAGCTTCAAGCCACTCGTTTGTGGGCATAAATGGTCGCGATGATGACGCTTGTCCGGCAAGCTCGGAATGGGAGAAACCAAGCAGGTCTATAATGGCGACCCTTCCCGCAAGGCTTTCGGTTATGCCCCGCATCAGATGAAACTTCTGCGATCCGGTAAGCCAGAACATCCCGTTGCGCTTCTCCCGATCAACGACTATCTTGATTGCACTGAATAATTGCGGGGCGTATTGGATTTCATCAATAATCAATGGCGGTTGCCAGGTTTGCAGAAAAAGTGCCGGATCACGTTGAGCAAGAGTGCGGGCATCAAGATCGTCAAGTGTCACATAGTTCCGTCCTGTTACAGCACGGTCACCGGCACATAATTCAAGCAGGGTCGTTTTACCAACCTGTCGCGGTCCGGTAACCAGCAGCACCGGAAAGCTTTCGCTGACCTTGTGGATGGTTTGTTCTGATGTTCGATGATACATGTGCCGTTTATTATGGAATTACTTTCCAAGATAAACGGGATAAGTGTAAAAACCAATTTCGGCTTGTTCAATAAAAGAGTAACTGCTACCATATTCCTGCTGGCAATCCTTCACGAACCTGTTTGCTGGTTCACTCCTTGTGTGCATATTGCGTGAAACGGAGAAGGGATAGACTAATGATAATCAGTGCAAGCAGAAGAACTGATATACCGGCATTTTATGGCGAATGGCTGGTGAATCGCCTGAGAGTGGGTGAGGTGCTGGTGCGTAACCCCATGCAGTCGAAGCAGGTGAGTCAGATTTTGCTTACACCCGACGCTGTTGATGCGATTGTGTTCTGGACGAAAAATCCTGAAAACTTTCTGCCTCGTTTGCCGGAGATTGATGCTTTGGGATATGCGTACTATTTCCTCTTTACGTTGACCGCCTATGATGCAACGCTTGAACCTGGTGTGCCGGAAAAGGGCAAAATTCTTGAGGTGTTCCGGCGACTCTCCCGATTGATTGGCCCGGAAAGGGTGGTGTGGCGGTACGACCCTGTTGTGTTGACGGATCGTTTTACTCCTGAATGGCATAAAGCAGCATTCAGCCGTCTGGCAGGTGAACTTTCCGGATACACCGATCGCTGCATCATCAGCTTTCTTGACGACTATCGTAAAATCAGAAGCCGGATGCGGGATATTCGCTATGTCCTGCCTGATATAGCGGCGATGGGGGAGCTTGCCGGACGGTTTGCCGATGCCGCAGGCAAGCAGGGCATCGTGCTCTTTACCTGTAGCCATGATATTGACCTTTCGCGCCACGGCATCATGCACAGCCGCTGCATTGATGCTGAACTCGTTGAACGCATCTCCGGTCGCCGACTGTTGCGGGTAAAAAAGGACAGCAGCCAGCGTCATGCCTGCGGCTGTGTCGAGAGTCGCGATATCGGGAGTTACAACACCTGCGGGCATGGGTGTCTCTACTGTTATGCGGTGTCGGACCATGCCAAAGCTTTTGCTGCTGGTCAGGACTACGAGCCTTTGTCGCTGTTGCTGTGCGATGCACTGCGGGGAGATGAAACAGTTACAACTGTGGCTGCAGCTCGAAAGCACATCATATCAGAGGATTGATTTTATGTTTAAAAAACCTGGCAAGTTTAAATGCTGACACAGAAAAATTTTTGAAGATGTATTTTTGAATTTGCCGAACAGATGCTGAAGCCCACCGAAACTCTTGGCGATCAGATGGCCAAAGGCATCGAACTGGATCAATTGATATTGCCAGAAACTCGGAGGGTTTGGGTATGAGTTCTGAACGGAGTGAGCCGATACGGGAGAGTGTGAGTATTCCGGGGAAAGTGTACCACCGATTCCGGACAAAAGTGTACGCGCCTTGTGCGTGCCTCACCAGCTCCGAACCGTAGCTCCGTTAACCGTATGCTCCGCTCTCACTCAGTCATGCTGCTAGCAACAAACCACCCCATAAGTCTTATCAGTCCCACCCGTCCCATCAACCAAGTTTCCCCAATTTTTCAACAATAGTTTGTACTACCGCCCCATCAAGGAAACTCCCCATTGGTATACTGTGAGTAAAATGTATAAATTCGGAGAAGTAGCTTGCCTCACTCAGGCATCGGGAGTTCGGGGCTTCTGCGCTTTGAAAAATTGCAGGGACTCGGTGCAGCCAGGCTTATTTGAGAGCCAACTGAAATTTTTAAAAGGAAGTACACCATGGTACACACACTCTATGCAACGTATGACGGACATGTTCTTATGCCCGAAGGAGAGGTTGACTTATTACCGAATCACAGGTATTTGATTCAAATTGAAAGTCAACAGCAACCTGAACCAAAAAAGAATGTTCTGCAACGACTTTCAGAGAGAGCGATGGATTTAGGAGTTTCCGATTTGGCCTCTCAACATGATCATTACTTATACGGAACAGAAAAGCGATGAGGAAATCACTTTTTATCGATACCAGCTACATTTTAGCTTTGCTGAACGCTCAGGATGAATTTCATCGTCAGGCGGTAAGCTTGGCTGATCAACTCGACGGCTCATTTATGACGACTGAGGCCGTTCTTACCGAAATCGCAAATGCGTTGGCAAAACCGCAATGGCGTGCATTAGCGATAGATACTATCAATAACCTTCGTGATGATAACGATGTGGAGGTGGTTTCAATTACGCCGAAACTGTTTTCAAAAGCAATGGAGTTTTATGCCTCTCGCATGGATAAGGAGTGGGGGCTCACTGATTGTATCTCCTTTATCGTCATGAAAGAGAAAAACCTGACTGATGCTCTAACCACCGATCATCATTTCGAGCAAGCGGGTTTCACGCCTCTCATGCGCAAAAAGGGTAAGTGATGCGTTGTATTATTTTGTACCAGTATCAACCAAAAAGCACCCTTTCACCGGAACCCCGCCTTCGCTACTTCAGTCAATCCGATAGGGAAGGGGAACCTACGAGGGCAAAAGCCACGGTTACTTTTTTGACGTGCGATGAAACGGGTACGACTGTGGTCGCAGCAAAAAAGCACATCTCACCGGCGGGCCTCTATGCCTGACGTCTCCCCTACAACCGCTTCCCCTTCAGCCGCAACGAATTGCTCACTACCGAAACGCTGCTGCCAGCCATGGCGAGTCCCGAAAAGACTGGATTAAGGAAGATACCCCACAAGGGAAACAGTGCCCCGGCGGCAAGTGGAATACCGATGATGTTATAGATAAAGGCCCAGAAGAGGTTCTGGCGGATGACGCGCATGGTGGCGCGTGAGAGGGTGATGGCTTGGGCCACCTTGTTGATGTCGCCCTTGAGCAGGGTGATGCCAGCCGACTCTATGGCAACGTCTGTTCCGGTGGCCATCGCAATGCCGACATCGGCCTGGGCAAGGGCCGGGGCATCGTTGATGCCGTCGCCAGCCATCACCACTTTTCGGCCCTCGGCCTGCAACTCCCTGATTTTTTTTGCCTTGTCCTGGGGCAGTACTTCGGCAATCACCTCGTCAATGCCAACCTGCTTTGCCATAGATCGTGCAGCCGACATGTTGTCACCGGTGAGCATGATCACTTGTAAACCCTTGCGTTGCAGTGATGCAACAGCCTCTCGTGCCTGAGATTTGACGGTGTCGCCGAGAGCAATGAGCCCTGCGATTTGACCGTTCTCCTCAATCAGGACAACGGTTTTTCCCTCTGCCTGAAGATTTTGAAGCTCGGGTATTGTTTTTTCGCTTTCAATCGGCTTGCGGACGCTTACAGGAATGTTGTTCATCATGGCAGAAACGCCGATCCCTTCGAGGGCCCTGAAATCTGTTATATCACCAGAGCTGAGATGTTCCCTGCGTGCAGCCTCGACAATGGCCTGCGCCAGTGGATGTTCCGAACGGCTCTCAATGGTGGCGGCGAGTTGCAGCAGGGAGGAGTTACTTCTCTCCTTGTCAAGCGAAATAATGTCAGTCACCTGCGGCTTTCCGGTGGTTATGGTACCGGTCTTGTCGAACACAATCGTATCGACGGAGCTGAGTTTTTCGAGGCTTTCGGCATTGCGGATCAAAATGCCATATTCGGCTCCCTTGCCGATGCCGACGATGATGGCCGTTGGTGTGGCGAGACCAAGCGCACAGGGGCAGGCAATGACGAGAATGCCGACCATACCCATAATACCGTAGGAAAGACTGACGGAAAAGCCGAGATATCCAGTGCCAATTGTCAGCCAGATCAGAAAGGTGAAGAGAGCCAGAACCAGCACAACCGGCACAAAAATTCCGGCAATAGTATCGGCAATCTGCTGGATGGGAGCTTTCGACCCTTGTGCATCTTCGACCATTCTGATGATGCGAGCAAGCACGGTTTCTGAACCGACGCTGGAAGCGGTAAAGGTGAACGATCCCTGCTTGTTGATGGTGCCGCCAATCACCTTGTCGCCCTCCTTTTTGTCGACAGGTATCGATTCACCAGTCACCATTGATTCGTCAAGGGATGAGTAGCCAGTGTCAATAATGCCGTCAACCGGGAGCTTTTCGCCGGGCTTGACAATAATGGTCTCACCCTTTCTCACCTGCTCAACCGGGATCTCAACCTCCACGCCATCTCTCTGCACCAGAGCGGATTTCGCCTGCAAATTGATCAGCTTTTCGATAGCCTCACCGGTTTTCATCTTTGAGCGGGCTTCGAGATATTTCCCCAGCAGGACAAAGCCGATAACAACAATGGTCACGTCAAAGTAGGTGGAATCAGGCGCGTGCAGGAATGTTTTTACAGAGGGAATCAGCGTGATGACGGCGCTGTAGAGATATGCGGTCAGGGTGCCGATACCGATCAGCGTATCCATGCTGGCAGCTCCGCTTCGGATAAACATGACAATGCCATGAAGGAATGGCGCGCCGGTACGGAAGACCATCCAGGTGGAAAGCAGCATGAAAAAGAGATTCAGATGCTCCATGGAAATGGGGAGATGCGGGATAGCGTGCACAAACATCGAACCGATATCCCACATCATGAGGATAAAAACCAGCAGGGCTACCGGCAGCGCAAACTGTACTTTTCTGAGCTGAGTATGCAGTTCTTTCTCCTTCTCCTCCCTCTTCTTTGTGGTATCGGGAGCTGCTGCCGAAAGAGCCGCAGGAGGTTCTTCAACCTCGATCGAGTAGCCATATTTGTTTATGACTTCATTGAGCGCTTCGGGTGTCAGGCTGTTGTTGTCAAACTCAAGCTTCGCTGTTTCCGTCGCCAGATTGACATTGACCTCTTTAATGCCCTCAACTTTTGAGAGTTTTTTTGTGATGATAGCGGCACAGCTTGCGCAGTGCATACCCTTGACGCTGTATGTCTGAGTGGTCATGGAAAAGAGTTATCGGACGTTGATCACTCCACGCTGCAAACCCATGGCGCAGGTTATTTTGTAGGTGCCGGGTTTTTGGGGTGTAAACTCCATGACAATTTTTTTGCCTTTTACCAGAGGTTGCGGCTTGTTCCAGAGGCCAGGCACCATGATGCTGCTCATACATCCAGAGCCGGTCTCTGTCGGGTTGACCTCAAGCCGCACTTTCTCCCCGGTTTTCACGGCGAAGGACTTTTGCGAAATATCGTTTGCTTTTGTATAGCCTACAGTAAAGTTTTTTACTGCTATTGCAGCAACAGATGGCACCTGAGCGGAAAGACTCAGGAGTGTTGCGGTAACTACTATTATTTTTTTCATATAAAATGACGTTATAAGCTCATTTGTATTTATCCCATAGCACCATAACGCATTTTCTTATGTTACCGTTCGAGACGAAAGCGAAAATGTGTAACCGATATAGGAGAAGCCGTTAGTGTTTCATACCTGAATGGTGCAAACGACCTCTCTTCAGATCCCGTGTCTTCATCAGCACAAAGATGACCGGCGTCATGATAAGGACATGAATTGCCGATGAAATCATTCCTCCAATCATCGGGGCGGCAATTGGTTTCATCACATCTGCTCCGGTACCCGTTGACCACATTATTGGAATCAGTCCCAGCAGGGCTACCGCAACAGTCATCAGTTTGGGACGCAGACGGAGCACCGCCCCCTCAAAGGCGGCATCGTAAATATCCTGATCGGTACAGGGGCCGTTCAGCAGTTTTTTGTCGAGTGCCTCGTGCAGGTAGATGACCATAACCACTCCCGTTTCGACGGCGATACCATAGAGAGCAATAAAGCCGACCCAGACCGCCACCGAAAGGTTATAATTGAGAGCCGCGACCAGATAGACCCCGCCAACAAGGGCGAACGGTACCGAAAGCATCACCATCGAGGCCTCCAGTACCGACTTGAAGGTAAAGTAGAGAAGGATGAAGATGATGACCATCCCCAGAGGTATCAGCACCTGGAGACGCTCCTTTGCACGAATCTGGTTCTCCCACTGCCCGGACCAGGCGACATAGTAACCGGCTGGCAGTTTGAGCTTTTGTTCCAGCACCTGCTTTGCCTCGGTAACGAAACTGCCCATGTCGCGTCCCCGGACGTTGAGGTAGACCAGTGAACGCAGCAGTCCGCCTTCACTGTTAATTTCAGGGGCACCGGTGGAAATCTTCATGGTGGTGACGAGGGAGAGCGGCACCTGGGCACCCTCCATGCCGCCGACAAGAATACGGCCGATTGCCGGAATATTGTCGCGATAGTCGCGCAGGTAGCGGATGCGGACCGGAAAGCGGTTGCGTCCTTCGACGGTCGTAGAGAGCATCTCTCCTCCGAGGGCGGTCTCAATCACATCCTGAATGTCGCCCACACTTACGCCATATCGGGCGGCAGCTTCCCTGTCGATGTTGATATCAAGGTAGTTGCCTCCGGTAACTCTTTCCGCCACCACATCGGCGGCACCATTGATCGGCTTGAGAATCGCCTCCGCCTGAAGCGCCAGGTCTTTCAGCACATTCAGGTCATTGCCGAAAATCTTGACGCCAAGGTCGGTGCGTACGCCGGTGGAGAGCATGTTGATGCGGTTGATGATTGGCTGTGTCCAGCCGTTCCGCACCCCTATTTGTTGCAGTTTGGAGTCCAGCTCGGCCACGATATCCGCTTTTTTGATTCCCGCCCGCCACTGCTCTTTGGGTTTCAGAATGATGATACTTTCGAACATGGAGACCGGAGCAGGGTCGGTAGAGGTTTCGGCCCGGCCAACCTTGCCAAGCACATGCTCAACTTCCGGTACGCTCTTGATGATCTTGTCCTGTATCTGGATAATTCGTTTTGCCTCGGTGATGGAGACGTTGGGCAGCGTGACCGGCATGTAGAGCAGCGATCCTTCGTCGAGGGGCGGCATAAACTCAGAGCCGAGATTCATGAACATCGGAACCGCAATGCCGAGCGCCACAAGATTCAGGGCAATGGTTGTTTTTTTCCAGTGGAGCACCCAGCGGATAACCGGTGAATAAAGCTTGATAAAAAAAGTTGAGACAGGATTGGCGCTCTCAGGACGCATCTTTCCCCTCATGAAGTAGTACATCAACACCGGCACCAGCGTGATGGCAATCATGGCTGACCCCATCATCGAGAAGGTCTTGGTGAAAGCGAGAGGGTGAAAGAGCTTGCCCTCCTGTCCTTCCAGCAAAAAGACCGGCACAAAGGAGAGGACGATGATTGACAGCGAGAAAAAGATCGCCCGCCCGACCTGCTTTGCTGAACGGATGACAATTTCAAGCCGTTTTGCATCCCGTTCTTCAGGCGGTATTTCCGAGAGGTGGCGATAGCAGTTTTCCACCATAATTACCCCGGCGTCTACCAGAACACCAATAGCAATGGCGATGCCGCCAAGCGACATGATATTGGAGGTGACTCCCATCAACTTCATGGTGATAAAGGCAATCAGCACGGCAATCGGCAATGTGAGCACAATCACCAGGGCGCTGCGGAAGTGAAGCAGGAAGATGAGAATCACCAGTGAGACGACAATGGACTCCTCAAGCAGGTTTTTCTTCAGCGTCTCGATTGCCCGCATGATCAGGTCAGAGCGGTCGTATGAGACCTTTATGGTTACACCGGGCGGCAACCCCTTTTCCAGATCGGTGATCTTGAGCTTGACCCGGTCAATGACATCCTTGGCATTCTCGCCATAGCGCATCACCACAATGCCTCCCACCGCCTCGCCGTTACCGTTGATATCCAGCAGGCCGCGTCGAATGGCTCCGCCAATCTGAACAGTACCAAGGTTCTTGAGGTAGACGGGGATACCGCGCATGTCTGCTCCGACGACGATGTTCTCCAGATCAGCTTTGGACTTGACATATCCGCTGCCCCGGATCAGGTACTCGGCATCAGCCTGTTCAATCAGTTTGCCTCCAACATCCTTGTTGGAGGCCTTGACCGCATCCATCACTTTGCCGACCTTGATGTTGTAGGCAAACAATTTGTTGGGATCAAGATCAATCTGGTATTCCCGCACAAAACCGCCGATAGAGGCCACCTCGGCAACTCCCGGCACCGTGTTGAGCTGGTATCGTATAAACCAGTCCTGAAGGGTTCTGAGCTGTTCCAGGTCGTACCCTTTTCCCTCAACGGTATACCAGAACACATGGCCAACGCCCGTGCCATCCGGGCCAAGTGTGGGAACCACCCCCTGAGGCAACAGTGAAGCCGCATAGTTCAAACGCTCAAGAACGCGGGTCCTTGCCCAGTAGATGTCAGCCTTGTCGTCGAAGATCACATAGATCATTGAGAAACCGAAGGCGCTCGATGCTCGCACAGCTCGAACCTGAGGAAGCCCTTGCAAATTAGCCGCAAGCGGATAGGTGACTTGATCTTCGACCACTTGAGGCGAACGGCCAGGATAGTCGGTAAAGACGATCACCTGATTGTCGGAGAGATCGGGAATGGCATCGACCGGCGTTTTATAGACCGACCAGACGCCCCATGTTATAAGCAACCCGAAAACCATCAGCACGACGATCCGGTTACGGGAAGAGTATTCTATAATCTTCTCAATCATTTCAGTTGGGATTCGGAGTCAATAAGATATCCTCCTGAAACAGCAACCTTGTCGCCGGGGTTGAGGCCCGATAAAATCTGAATCTTGTCGTTGCTGCGTTGCCCGACCCTGACCTCACGCGATTCAAACCTTCCCGGCGAGCTTTCGACCCAAACCACCTGTCGCTTCCCGGTGTCCATGACTGCGGTGACAGGAACAACAATTGAAGAGTCGAGAGGCTGCTTGATGATTGCATTGACAAACATATCCGGCTTTAATGTTATGTCGGGATTTGCAATCTCCACTCGCGCCTTGAGCGTTCTTGTCTTGGGATCAAGAAAAGGATAGATGAAGGATATCCGGCCGGTGAAGGAGTTTTGAGGAAAAGACTGTGAGCGGATTTCTATCTGCTGGCCAACGTGTACATAAGGAGATTCATTTTCGTAGATCTCTACCTCGACCCAGATCGATGAAAGATCAGCAATATTGAACAGCACCTCTCCGGCATTGACGTACTGCCCCTGCTGCACCATTTTTTCAATAACGACCCC
Organism: uncultured Chlorobiaceae bacterium; assembly: GCA_903836465.1. Lineage (GTDB taxonomy): Bacteria > Bacteroidota > Chlorobiia > Chlorobiales > Chlorobiaceae > Chlorobium. Next base: position 30,770 of record CAILRB010000032.1, on the reverse strand, counting down.
GGAATACGGAGAGTAGATGGGAAGCCGGATAGTTGGTTTGCCGGTTCTTTCCAAAGCAGCAATCTGGCTTGCTTTGATTCCCAAAAGAAACAGTCGCTCTTTTGCTGCATCCAACAGCCCCTCTCCATTTTGGGAAATGGAGAGAAATGGGGAGTTGTTCAGTTGGTTGCGGCTTTTGATGGCCAGCAGGTACTCCTGCTGTGCGGCAATGAGATCAGGGGAGTAAACTTCTGCTACCGGGTTCCCTTTGCTGACAATGGCTCCAACACTGGTTACATACAGTTTGTCGATACGGCCTGCTGCCCAGGCAGTGACCCTGGCCTGTCGCGACTGGTCATATTGTACAATGCCCACAGCATTGATCTCTTTGTTCAACGTTTCCATTGTTGCTTCAACGGTCGCAACATTGGCCATGACACGTTGCGTCGGCGAGAGTGAGAGGTGATCGACGCTTATTGGCTGAGCGCTGCTGCCGCTGCTGTCGTCAATCTTTTTGATCAGTTCCATGCCGCAAATTGGGCAGACTCCGGGTTTCTCCCTGATAATAAAGGGATGCATCGAACAGGTATAGAGTTGCCTGCGCTGAATAACTTTTTGAGAGGTTGCTTTGACGGCATGTTGATTTTGCCACAGCAACCAGCCCCCGCCAACTGCAAACGCAAGCAGAAGAAGAAGCAGGGGAATGAGAGTTTTCTTGTGCATGGCCGTGATATTGTTAATTCTCTTGATGCCCGGCATTGACTGATGCTGCGGTTGGATCGGTTCCGATGGCAGCTTCAAGCTGGGCCAGTTTCATCATATATTCTGCCTGTGATTCGTAAAGTTCCCGCTCATAGGTAAAGAGATTCATCCTGCTGTCGAGGAGGGTCAGAAAATCCACCTTGCTGACCCGATAGCTGATAAGGGATGATTCAAGAGATTGCTCAGCCTCGGGAATAATTCCGCTCTTGTAGAGTTCTGTCAGTTTACGGCGACGCTCCAGTTGGGCAAGAGTTTCGTTGATGGTAGAGGAGATGGAGTTTTTCAGGGCATTCAGTTCTTCAGTTGCCATGGTTCTTTCAAAGGCTGACTCTGCTCGCATTTCGCGCCGTTTTTCCTGCTGGAAAGGAATGTTGAAGGTCACACCAAGGCTTACCATGTTGTCGCCGGGGTCGGTTGCCATCTCCGTGGAGACGGGATCACGAAACATATATTCCAGCGAGAAGTTGAAATCGGGATAGAACTCCTTTTTTGCCAGACGGAGAGACGCCTCAGCCTTGTTTACGAGATTGGCAAGACTTTTTATCTGTGGACGTTGTTCAAGGGCTATGGCATTGAGTTGTTCTGAAGAGAGAGAAACTTTTGGTAGTATGAACTCCGCGACAGGGCCCACAGGAGTATTTCCTGCACGACCGAGAAGGTAATTCATGTTTGCTTCAAGGCTTTTGCGCTGTTGCTGCAGGTTGATCTGCATAGCAATCATTTTTGATTTTTCAAGACCGGCCTTGAAAATATCCGGTTGAACACCCTGGCCAATTGAGTATTTCAGCTCAGTAACCGCAAGCACATCGGAGAGGAGTTTCAGGTTTTTTTCAACGATCGCCAGTTCCTTGTCAACGGCCCAGAGCTGATAATAGTTTTCTTTAACCATGCGTGTCAATTCCAGCTTTCGCTCTTCGACTGCCCATTTATACGACTCGGCTTCCTGCCTGGCCACTTCTTTTCGAAGAGCTCGCTTGCCCCAGAAGGGGAGTTGCTGAGAAATACCGATGACTTTGGCCGATTGGGTATCCCTGTTGAAAACAAAAGGGTTCCGCGCCGGAACGTTCTGCAGTTTGAACATCACCATCGGGTCTTCCAGCGCTGAGGCTTGCTTCACTTTGCTCGCCAACATCTGCCAGCGAGACTCGGAAGCTTTCAGTTCAGGATTATTGGCAACTGCAGTGGCAACAAGAGCAGGAAGCTGTTCTTCTGGTAATTTTTTCTCTTCCGATCTTGCAAGAGCAGAGGAGAAAGAGAGCAGTATAACTATCCCGAGTGTAAATCTTATTTTCATGTAATTTTCTTTAGAACTCCGAAGTTGTATGAAATTCAAGCTCAGGGTAGTCATCTTTGGCAATTTTCAGCATCCATTCGCTTTCCGCAAAAAAAACAGGTCGCTCTTCTTTATCGCGGGCAACAGCATTCCACTTGCGGCGAAGGAACTCTTCCAGCATCTCTTTGTTGCTTCCGGTAATCCAGAATGCCTTGTGGAAGCGCAGGGGAGTGAAATCGCACTGGGCCCCGTATTCATGTTCCAGACGGAATTTAATCACATCAAACTGCAACTCTCCGACGGTACCGATAATTTTGCGTGTGCCGTGCTGGATGAAAAGCTGGGCGACACCCTCTTCGGTAAGCTGGCGCACCCCCTTGTCGAGCTGTTTGGCCTTCATCGGGTCGCGGTTTTCGAGCGCCTTGAAAATTTCCGGAGAAAAACTTGGAATGCCCCTGAAATGAAGATCCTCACCATCGGTAAGACTGTCACCAATTTTCAGGGAACCGTTGTCATAGAGCCCGATGACATCTCCCGGCCAAGACTCATCAACAACACTTTTTTCATTGGCCATGAACTGGGTAGGGCTTGAAAACCGTATTTTTTTCTTCAGGCGGGTGTGGTAGTAGAACTTGTTGCGCTCGAAACTGCCGGAGCAGATCCGGAAAAAAGCGGTGCGGTCGCGGTGGTTTGGATCAAGGTTGGCATGAATTTTAAAGACAAATCCGCTCATGCTCTCTTCAGAGGCTTTAACGACACGTTCAGCCGCTTCGCGTTCATCGGGGCTTGGAGCGACAGCAAGGAATGTTTCGAGCAGCTCCCTGACGCCAAAATTATTGATGGCGCTGCCGAAAAATACCGGTGCAAGCAGGCCTGATCGATAGGTCTCCTCGTGAAACGGCTCATAGACGCCTTCAATCAAAGCAACATCTTCCCGGAGTTTTTTCCCAAAACTTTCCGGGATCCATTTCTCCAGTTGAGGGTCGTTCAGGTCATTGACACGGATATTGCTTTCGCTGATGCGCGTGGTATTGGCCTCAAAAAGGTTCAGCTCTTTGTTGTAAAGGTTGTAGACTCCCTTGAAAGTCTGCCCCTGGCTGATCGGCCAGGTGAGAGGCCGGACGCTGATCTGCAGCTTGTGCTCAAGCTCATCAAGCAGTTCAAAAGGGTTGCGGCCCTCACGATCCATCTTGTTGATAAAGATGATCACCGGTGTGTTGCGCATACGGCACACCTCCATCAGCTTTTCAGTCTGTTCTTCGACTCCCTTCACGCAATCCACGACAAGAATGACGCTGTCAACTGCTGTCAGTGTCCGATACGTGTCCTCGGCAAAATCCTTGTGTCCCGGAGTGTCGAGAATATTGACCCGTTTTCCGGCATACTCAAAACCCATAACCGATGTTGCAACGGAGATTCCTCGCTGCTTTTCGATCTCCATAAAGTCGCTTGTCGCGGTCTTGCGGATCTTGTTGCTTTTAACGGCGCCAGCGGTTTGAATTGCACCACCAAAAAGGAGAAATTTTTCTGTCAGTGTAGTTTTGCCTGCATCGGGGTGACTGATGATTGCAAATGTCTTTCGTCTTGCTGTTTCCTTTACTAAATCCATTATTTTAGAGTAACTCTTTGCTTCCAGTGCGCCTATGCTGCTGGGGGTTAAAAAATACCGTATTCGGTTGTCAAGACGGGTAACAAACGTGCTGTGTCGTTGGCCGTAAACAAGCGATGGCTGGCGGAATGTAATTTCTTTGCCGGAAAAGATACAAAGAACCAGCCGAATAAACAGAATCTCTCTTTGATTGCTCTCTTTCTCCTTCGGGATAATTGGCCGATTAGAGTATTTTCATAAACCATAACCTGTAATCATATAACTCTTGTGGAGGCGCTTTGGGTACACTTGAAAAAGTTCTGGATCAGATCAGCGGCTATGTCTGGGGAATTCCCCTCTTGGTGCTTCTTTTCGGCACGCATCTTTTTTTAACCTTCAGGCTTGGTTTTATTCAGAAATATACTTTCCGGGCAATAAAAATGTCCTTCACCAGAACAAAGGAGGGTGAAGGAGAGATCAGCCATTTTGGAGCGCTTGTCACCGCTCTTGCGGCTACGATAGGCACAGGCAATATTGTTGGCGTTGCCACAGCAGTTGCTGCTGGTGGCCCCGGGGCGGTACTCTGGATGTGGCTGACCGGTGTTTTCGGTATTGCCACCAAATATGCAGAGGCTGTTCTTTCTGTGAAATACCGCACCATAGGAGAAGATGGTACTGTTTCAGGAGGGCCGATGTACGTGCTGGAAAAAGCCATGAACATGAAATGGCTCGCCGTTCTGTTTGCTTTTTTCACCTCTGTTGCAGCATTTGGCATTGGCAATATGGTTCAGGCCAATTCCATAGCGGTGATGGTACAAAACAATTTTCATATTTCTCCATGGATAACCGGGGTCGTTTTGACGGTGTTTACCGCGATTGTCATCATAGGCGGTATTACCTCTATCGCAAAAGTATGCGAGTACCTTGTGCCGTTTATGGCCTTTTTTTATGTCGCAGGATGTATCGTGTTGCTTGTGCTGAAGCATGAAACCCTTCTTGATACCATTCAGCTCATCATTTCATCAGCATTTAACGGGCAGGCAGCACTTGGTGGATTTGCCGGAGCCGGAGTCAAGGAGGCAATGCGTTTCGGTATTGCCCGAGGCCTCTTTTCCAACGAGTCCGGTCTTGGAAGCGCACCTATTGTTGCTGCGGCAGCCCAGACCAAACATCCTGTGAAACAGGCACTGATCTCCTCAACAGGCACTTTCTGGGATACTGTTGTCGTTTGTCTCGCAACCGGAATTGTCGTTGTCAACTCCGGTATGTGGCAGACCGGGCTGAAAGGAGCAGAGCTTACCAGCGCGGCCTTCGATGCAGTTCCCTATATCGGCAATACCGTCTTGACGTTCGGTCTTCTGACCTTTGTTTTTTCCACCATTCTCGGCTGGTCCTATTACGGGGAGAAAGCCGTCGAGTACCTTTTTGGCAAAAAGCTCATCAAGCCCTACCGTTGGGCATGGGTTGCCGCAGTCATGGTTGGCTCAGTCGCCTCCCTCCAGGCAGTATGGACATTCGCCGATATCGCCAACGGTCTTATGGCGTTACCAAATCTTGTTTCACTGATTGTGCTCAGTCCTGTGGTTGCCGCTGAGACAAAAGATTATTTCTCACAAAAATAAGAAACAAACTCTGGAGGGCTCTGCAAATATTCTGCTATCGATGAGGTGTTTGGGTTATGCTGATTTCTATCATTATGTCATGCCTGCGGCATTAAAAAATGCTCATTGATTTCAAACTTCGGTGGGGCGGCATGTTGGTAGCAAATACACAATATCACCAGCCCCCCATTTCTGTTGAAAGGCTTTCTATGAGTTGGAAATGTGTTATATTTAAAAACATTATATCTTGAAACAAATGAGTGAATGATTATGAAATTTCCTGTCTGTGAATTTGCGGAAGCTGAAGAGGGGTTTTATTCTCAATGCGCCTCTTGTCCTATAGATTCCTCCTCTTCGGGCTGCGCACTTGATCAGCTTGAAGATGGGATTTACCAGTTTGAGGGAACTACTCCCAATAACGGGGTCAAGGCAATTTTCTACTTCAGAGACAACGAAGGCAATCAGGTTAAAAAGAGGGAGGCCATTCATGTCGAGATTCATGAGCTTGATGAACAGGGCCACCTCATTACTATTCTTTATGGTATCGTTGATCCTGAAGGAATTATTTATCTGAAAAACTCGGATTCTGAAAAAAAGTATAGTCAGAACAATATCCAGTAATCCGGTTTCCCCTTAGCCAATGACCCTGAATAAACTCTATTTTGATGTTGGGGAGGAGGTTCGTGACCTCACCATTGTCGGCGGTGGCCCTACCGGAATTTTTGCAGCATTTCAGTGCGGGATGAACAACATAAGCTGTCGCATTATTGAAAGTATGCCACAGCTTGGAGGACAACTTGCCGCGCTTTATCCCGAAAAACATATTTATGATGTGGCCGGTTTTCCCGAGGTTCCCGCTGCTGGCCTTGTGGAGAGTTTATGGAAACAGACTGAGCGTTATCACCCGGAAATTATTCTTGGAGAAACGGTTACCCGTTACCGGAAACTTGATGATGGAACATTTGAAGTTACCGTCAGTTCGGGTCGGGTATTTCTGTCGAGAGCACTGCTGATTGCTGCCGGTTTGGGTGCATTTACGCCTCGCAAGCTGCCCCAGTTGACCAATATTGATCATCTGGAAGGTCGCTGTGTTTTTTATGCAGTTAAAAATATCAGTGATTTTGCCGCTCAACGGGTGGTTATTGTCGGTGGGGGAGATTCCGCACTTGACTGGACTGTAGGGCTTCTGAACACCGCCTCTCACGTCACGCTTGTTCACCGGATGCATGAGTTTCAGGGGCATGGCAAAACCGCACACGAGGTGCTTGATGCCAGGGAGAGCGGCAGGGTAGATGTATTTTTGAATACCGAAGTCAAGAGTGTTGAGACAGATGGAGATATGCTGAAGGCCGTTCACCTCCGATCGAAAAATGGCAAGACTCATCGTATCGAAGCCGATCGTCTTCTGTTGCTGATCGGCTTCAAGTCCAATCTTGGTCCCCTTGCAGGGTGGGATCTCGAATTGGCCGAGAGTGCCCTTGTTGTTGACAGTCACATGAAAACATCGGTTGATGGCCTTTATGCCGCCGGTGATATTGCCTATTATCCCGGCAAACTCAAGATTATTCAGACAGGTTTAAGTGATGCGGCTATGGCGGTGCGTCACAGCCTGAATTATATCAAACCCGGAGAGAAAATCAGTACGACTTTCAGCAGTCTGAAAGCGGCCAAGGAAAAGAGGCAGGAACCAAAACATGACTGATCAGAGCTTGCCGTTACCATCTTCTTTGCAGGCATGGATGCTTGCAATTCGTCCAAAGACTCTGCCTGCTGGAGCTGTGCCGGTTATTCTTGGTTCTGCTCTTGCTGCGGCTGTTGGCCAGTTTCGTTTTCTGCCAGCGCTTGTTGCACTGGTCTGTGCGCTCGGTATTCAGGTCGCCACCAATTTTATTAATGAGATATACGATTTTCGCAAGGGAGCCGATACGGCGGAACGGCTAGGCCCGACGAGAACGGTAGCCGCCGGGATCATCAGTGAAAAAACCATGATCAGGGTATCGGCGTCACTGGTCGGAACTGTTTTTCTGCTCGGACTCTATCTCGTCTACACCTCAGGCTGGCCGATTCTTGTTGTTGGCCTCCTCTCTCTCCTTTTCGCTTGGGCCTATACCGGAGGGCCTTATCCGATCGCCTATTCCGGCCTTGGTGATCTCTTTGTTTTTGTTTTTTTCGGGCTTGTTGCCGTCGGAGGCACTTACTATGTGCAGGCAGGCGCTTTGGCGCTGCCCGTCCTTCTTGCCGCTATTGCTCCGGGAGCTTTTTCGGTCAATATTCTTCTGGTCAACAATATTCGCGACATCGCCACCGACCGTACCGTCGGCAAAATGACGCTTCCAGCCCGTATCGGTGGTGAGTGGGCTCGTCGTCTTTATATTGCATTGACCGTTGTTGCTTTTCTTGTTCCCGTCTTCCTTTTCCTGAACGGCTACTCGCCCTGGGGGATGCTCTCTCTGCTCTCAGCTCCCCTTGCTTTCAGTATGATCAGGCAGCTTTACGCAAGTGAAGGGAGAGCGTTAAACAATGTTCTGGCTGGCACGGGCAAACTGATGACCCTTCACGGTCTTCTTTTTGCTGTGGGCATCCTCATTCAATAATTACTTTGACCAGTTATGCATTCCGAGAAGGTGCCTATTGCGCTGATTCAATCATCATGCCAGAGTGATCCGGCTGAAAATATGGCCAAAGCGTGCGGAAAAATAAGGGAAGCTGCTGCCCGGGGTGCCAGGATTATCTGTTTGCAGGAGCTGTTTACCACCCGCTATTTCTGCCAGACGGAAGATTATAAGTCGTTTGACTATGCCGAACCGGTGCCAGGCCCATCAACCTCGGTGATGCAGGAGCTTGCCCGTGAGCTGGAGGTGGTTCTTATTGCCTCGTTGTTTGAAATACGGGCCAGAGGCTTGTATCACAATACCGCAGTGGTGATTGATGCTGATGGAAGCTCCCTTGGCAAGTACCGCAAAATGCACATTCCTGATGACCCCGGATTTTACGAAAAGTTTTATTTTACCCCCGGCGATTTGGGTTACAAGGTCTTTAAAACCCGTTATGCTACGATAGGCGTCCTGATTTGCTGGGATCAGTGGTATCCTGAAGCAGCACGGCTGACGGCGCTCAAGGGGGCGGAAATTCTCTTTTATCCAACGGCGATAGGATGGGCGGCCGACGAACTTTCAGCCGAGGTGCGCCGTTCGCAGCGGGATGCCTGGATAACCATACAACGGAGCCATGCCATTGCAAACGGAGTCTTTGTCGCCGCAGTAAACAGGGTTGGAACGGAAGACGAGCTGGAATTCTGGGGCAACAGTTTTGTTTGTGACCCTTATGGTCAGATCATACAGGAGGCCACCCATCAGGATGAAGCCATTGTTTTTGCTGAGTGTGACCGGAGCCGTATAGGGTTTTATCGCTCTCACTGGCCATTTTTGCGCGATCGCCGTATAGAAACCTACGGTGATGTGCAGAAACGGTTCCTTGACGAATAAACCATTGATCACGTTTTCCGTGACTCTTTTTTAACATATTCTCTCGCTTATGAATGCTTATGGCGCAGTTATTGTCAGTACCCTGCTCATTACTTTTGTTGTCAAACTTGTTTCGGAACGGCTGAATCTTAAATCGGCATCGACCGGACTTCCTCTTGAGTTTGTTGGCGTTTTTGATGAAGAGGCCTACAGAAAGTCTGGAGAGTACCTTGGTGCAACAACACGGTTTTCGCTCGTCGCATCAGCGATTGATCTCGTTTTTCTTCTCTTGTTCTGGTTTTCAGGGGGATTTAATCTGCTTGATCAGTTGTTGAGGGGCTATGGTTTTCATCCAGTCGTGAACGGGGTACTTTATATTGCTGTTTTGCTGCTGTTGCAGTCGTTGATTGATCTTCCGTTCAGCATCTACAAAACGTTTGTCATTGAAGAAAAATTTGGTTTCAACAAAACTACGCCAACCGTTTTTGTGACAGATTTGCTGAAAACGTTTTTGTTGGCAGCACTGCTTGGTGCTCCTTTACTTGCAGGGGTGCTCTGGTTTTTTGAAACCACAGGGTCGCTTGCGTGGCTCTGGGCCTGGTGCGGAGTAACTCTTGTCTCCCTTCTGCTTCAGTATATCGCTCCGACCTGGATTATGCCTCTTTTCAACAAGTTTGTACCTCTTGAAGAGGGAGAGCTGCAGCGTGCAATCATGGAATATGCCCGAACGGTAGATTTTCCTCTCTCTGGTGTCTACGTGCTTGATGGGTCAAAGCGTTCAGCGAAAGCCAATGCCTTTTTTACCGGTTTCGGAAAACGCAAGAGAATAGCGCTGTTCGATACCCTCATCTCTGCTCATCCGGTTCAGGAGCTGGTTGCCGTGCTCGCTCATGAAATAGGCCACTTCAAGAAAAAGCATATTATTATTACCATGGTGCTGAGCCTTCTCAATCTTGGCGCTCTCTTTTTTCTTCTCTCCCTTTTTATGAATAACCGCCTGCTGTTTGATGCTTTTTTCATGAAAGATCTCTCCGTTTACGGCAGTCTGCTCTTTTTTTCGTTGCTCTACTCCCCGGTAGAGTGGGTGCTCTCAATTGTTCAGCAAGCGCTTTCAAGAAAGCACGAGTTTGAAGCCGATGCTTATGCCGTTTCAACGTATACCGAGGGCGCCTCTCTGGCCGATGCACTGAAAAAGCTGTCACGCAATAATTTGTCGAATCTGACACCGCATCCACTCTATGTTTTTCTGAACTATTCTCATCCACCGGTCTTACAGCGTATCCTGCGCATCAGGGAGATTGTTGCCATCGGTGCCAAATAAATTCTGAACTTATGGCTGAGCCGACCTATTTTATGCCGCCTGAGTGGGCTTTTCATAAAGCAACCTGGCTTTCCTGGCCACATCGGCTTGAGACGTGGCCGGGCAAGTTTGAACCGATTCCGGCAATATTTGTCGAGATGGCAGCCTGGCTGAGCTCTTCAGAGGAGGTGCATATCAACGTGCTTGATGAAGCAATGGAGCTGAATGTGTCGGCATTGTTGAGCAACTCAGGTCATGAACAGCTTCGGATGGATCGTATTTTTCTGCACCGGATTTCAACCAACGACTCATGGTGCAGGGATCATGGACCGAATTTTGTTGTTCGCCAGCGAGATGGACTCTGTGAAAAAGTGATCATGAACTGGGAGTACAATGCATGGGGAGGTAAATATCCGGCGTTTCAGGATGATAATGCCGTGCCCGAAAAGATTGCCGCGTTGTTGCAGTTGCCTCTTGTTGCACCCGGTATGGTGCTCGAAGGCGGTTCGATTGATGTCAATGGAAAAGGACTTTTGCTGACGAGTGAGGCGTGTCTTTTGAACCCTAACCGTAATCCCACGCTGAGTCGCGATCAGATTGAGCAGGAGCTTGGCAGGTATCTCGGTGTTCAAAAAGTCCTGTGGCTTGGCGATGGCATCGTCGGGGATGATACGGACGGCCATGTTGATGATATGGCTCGTTTTGTCAATGAAACGACGGTTGTGATTGCCGTTGAGGACGATCCTGACGATGAGAATTATGAGGCATTGCAGGAAAATTACAGAAGGCTGCAACATTACACGGATCTTGAAGGCAATCCGCTCAACGTGGTGCGACTGCCCATGCCCGTGCCGGTTTTTCATAATGGGTCTCGTCTGCCAGCCAGTTACGCAAACTTCTATATCGCCAACACGATAGTCCTTGTGCCAACCTATCGTTGTTCACAAGATCAGAGAGCCATCCAGATTCTGCAGGAATTTTTTCCGGAGAGGAAGGTCGTCGGTATCGATTGTACCGATCTTGTCCTGGGTCTTGGCGCTCTTCATTGTTTAACGCATGAGGAGCCCGATGTGTAGAAACGCAAAAAGCGGCCAATTGACCGCTTTTTGTCTCCCAAATTTATGACATTCAGGCAAGCAGTGCTGCCAGAGCCTTGCAGTTTTCGTCAACAATCGCTGCGGATTGCTGAAGAGCTTCAAGTTCAGCGCCGGAGAGGTTGATTTCCAGAATCTGCTCAACGCCGTCTTTTCCAAGTTTGATTGGAACACCGCAGAAGACGTTGTCAATACCATACTGACCCTCAAGCAGGGTTGTGCAAGGGATAATACGTTTGCGATCTTTCACGATAGCTTCAATCATCTCAACTGCCGAAGCGGCCGGGGCATAAAATGCGGAGCCGGTTTTCAGATAGTTGACAATTTCAATGCCGCCATTTCTGGTGCGTGCGACAAGTTCATCAATTTTTTCCTGTGGCAGCAGCTCAGTCAGGGGGATGCCTGCAACGTTGGTATAATTGACTACCGGCACCATTGAATCACCATGTCCGCCAAGTACCAGCGCGCTGATGTCCTGCATGGAAATATTAAGCGCCTCGGCAATAAAGCTTTTGAAACGCGCCGTATCAAGAACCCCGGCCATGCCGATAACCCTCTCTTTTGGAAGACCGCTTGCCTTCTGGGCAACAAAGGTCATGACATCAAGCGGGTTGGAGACCATGACGATAATCGGATTGGCAGAATATTTCATTACCTCTTTGGTCACATCCCTGATAATCGTGGCATTTTTCATCAGGAGATCCTCTCTTGACATACCAGGTTTTCTTGCCAGGCCAGCAGTAATCAGAACAATATCCGAATTCGCTGAATCTTTATAGTCATTGGATCCGAAGACACTGGTATCGAACAGACCAACTGGCCCTGATTCGTACATGTCAAGAGCCTTACCCTGGGGAACACCTTCAACGATGTCAATCAGAACAACCTCTTTTGCGAGTTGTTTTTCAGCAATGCGCAGAGCTGCTGTAGCTCCAACATTTCCCGCTCCAATAACGGTGATTTTCATAATTCGATAATATTTTAAAAGTGTAAAGAGTGGAGTTTTAAAAGAGATTCTTTTTCGATAGCATTCCGTGACCTATAATAAAAAAAGCCGACTTCAAACAAGACGGCTTTTTTTATTAAAAACTTATTGTGCAGCATACATGGTTCAGCAGGGGAGAATGTTAACCTGCTTTTTATTATTGCGTCCGTTGCGGAACGTTACTACGCCGTCAACAAGAGCAAAAATAGTATGATCGCGTCCCAATCCGGCATTGATGCCCGGTTTGATAACGGTGCCTCTCTGGCGAAGAATGATTGTTCCTGCGGCTACCGTAGAGCCACCTGCGGCTTTTACTCCGAGATATTTCGGGTTACTGTCGCGACCGTTTTTTGTCGATCCGCCACCTTTTTTATGAGCCATAGCAAAAAATTAACGTTAAAAATCCTGAATATTTTTAAAGCGAAATAACCTCGATTTGGGTCATCTGCTGACGGTGTCCGTTTCTTACCTGATAACGTTTCCTCCGTTTTTTCTTGAACACGATTACCTTCGTATCCTTGACATGAGCAAGGACTTTTGCCTGAATGCTGCCAGCAGCCAGAACGGTGTTTTCGCCGTCAATCGCTGCCATGGTTTGGATTTCCATGGTTTCGCCAATTGCCGTTTTTTGTTTGGGGACGAAAAGCGTATCCCCCTGTCGTACCAGATATTGTTTGTCGGAAATCTTGATCAGCGCCTGCATTACAGATATATTTTAGTGATAAAGGTCTTAAATATAGTAATAATATCCTGATTATCAAATAATGGAAAAGCATCTATGAAAATCTCTTCCCAGGTTCGATAGCAGGAGAAGCAGGGGTTTGGATAGTAACAGGTTTGTGTGTGGGCAAAGGGTATTGCTTGGGGTGTTTTTGGAAGGGCAATGCCCAGTTGCAGGGTAGCTACTTGCCCCGTAGCCGCTTATGACTCCGGTACAGACTGCCGAAATTACCTCTCGGGAGATCATCCCGCCATACGACGTGGGTTCGTGGCATGCCCTCACTGCCGACGCTCCCGGGCACAAACAGCCACTCCATTTCTGGCGCAGTGCTGAGCTTGACTGCCATTTTCAGGATATTGAGAGCATCAGCAGCCTTGACCTGGCCATCTTTGGTGACAGTTACCGGAATGCCGGAGTGTGTCGAATTTGGTTTAGAACAACGCAGGAGGGTAAAACCGATTTCAATGGCGTAGCAACTGTACATCTATCCCGGCAATAGCTGCAGACTCTTCAGCATTCATTCCCTTCGCTACCAATCTTTCGGCAACGTCAAGTTTTCCTTGCTCAATTCCTGTCTCAATTCCCTCCTCCCTGCCCTCTATACGACCAAGTCCATAGCTTGACTCTACCATACTGGCCTCATACCGCAGGTTGTCCTGGTAACGGGCATAGGCCAACAGCTCTTTATCAGGCAGACTCAGAAGCGAAAATGACTTTTTTGCTTTCTGGATCCCTTTTGCTTTGAACTCATCCTTGATCTCCTCATGTTTGAGGAAGTATATCCACTCGTCAAGCGACGTTGTTGCAAGACGGTTAAAGTTGTTGATCCTGATCAGGTAGTATTCAGGGTAAGTATTGTTTATCTGAATCTTGCTGTACAGCTTCTGTTGCCGGATATTGAGTTGCAATTTGTCATGGTCATGGATGCCGGTGAAGGTTGTGGTGCCATGATAGATATAGTCGGTGCCATGGCCAAAATCAAAGTCAAGGATGTTGACCGAGATAACCTTCACCAGGGTTGCATACGCCTCGCTCTCTTTCTGATGCCCGGTGATGACTCGTGATGTGCCATAGAGCATCCGTTTCAGGTAATCAAGTTGCCGTTCAAACTGCACGTCAATGATGACAAGCTCGCCCTTGCTGTTTTTCACCTTGAGATCAACACGGTTTGATTTGTCGCGTTTGCTCTCTTTGTTGCTCTCACTCTCCAGAATTTCAAGGATGCGAATCTCTTCGCCCAGCAGCTCGCTTAAAAAACCTTCAAGTATCTCAAAGTTGGCTTTGCTGCGCAACAAACGCTTCATTGCCCAGTCAAAGGTGATCAGTTTTCGGGGTGAAGGGGTACTCATGGTTTTCTTCTCGTCTTTTTTTCCTGTAGTAAGGGTGTCGTATGTATGAAATAAATTCCCTGTACAAACGATTTATCCGATATCGTGACAGCAAAGTAAAAAGGGGCTCCCCCCTCTCAGCCATTCGTGAAACACCAGAACCATCCAGGTCTTTTGCCTCATAGAGTTGGCTTGAACAAGCTCTGAGACCCCGGATTGTTACGCAATCCACCATCTGTCTGAACCATGATTCCTGGGATTGGCATGATGAGCATGATTCAGGATTGAGAACAATCAAGGAAATCAAGTTTCAAGGTTCAAGACTATTACAGTAACGCAATCGGCACGTTAGCAATACTTGCGGCCTGTTCCGTACTAAACCCACTTGCCACAAGGTTGCGAGCAACCTCAAGCCTGCCTTGTAATACTCCCTTCTCTGTCCCCTCAACAACCCCAAGTTCTTTGCCCAGCACAAAGCCTTTCTCAATGCCCTCTTCCAGAGCATCTCGCTCAAAACTGGTAACGTATTTCATCTTTTGTTGCTCCTCTATCTGATGGAACTCAGTTTTTAATCCGCCGCCAAAGTAGAGCGGGACAAAGAAAATATACGATAAGCAGCAAATTGAAAAAAATATACTTGAATAACGCTACCATTCCGCTAAATTGTAGCTACACTAACGGAGCAAGAAAGTTAAAAAGAGGGAACGAGATGATTGCAAACACTGTTGTGAGGGCGCGAATTGACGAGAAAACCAAGACAGAAGCCTCTGCTGTGCTGGCTTCCATAGGGCTCACCCTGTCCGATGCAGTAAGGCTTATGCTGATGCGGGTTGCTACTGAAAAAGCGCTGCCGTTTGAGCCGCTTATCCCGAACGCCGAAACGATAGAGGCGATAGGAGAGTGCCGTCGTGGAGGGTTAAAACAGTACGACTCTATCAAGGATTTAATACAGGAATTGAATGAGGAAGATTAAAGGAACGAGCAATTTTAAACGTGACTATCGCAGAGAGAAATCAGGGGTACACGGGAAAAAAACTTGATGCGCTTGTTACTGTCATCGTAAACCTTCTTGCAGCAGACAAGGATTTGCCATCCAGCGCCGTCGATCATGCGCTTGTCGGGAAGCTGGCTGGATACCGCGATTGCCACATTAAGCCTGATCTTATTCTGATCTATCGAAAAACAAACGACGACGTTCTTGAGCTGGTCCGTCTGGGATCACACAGCGAACTGGGGTTATAATACTACAGTCCTGCTGGAGTGCCGGGGCGAACATAGAGTAACTCGACCCCAAGAATCTGAGGTTTCTTTCTTGTGCATCATCCGCTGATATACCATTTTCTTGAGGTCAGAAAAATGGTAACCATCCCGCGAGATTGTTATGCCGCCCAACTCCCATCAACATCACCCTTGACAATGCCAATGAGATTCACATTCTGATCCATGTCAAGTGTAACCGGTATAGGATTATCCGGCCATACGACGTGGGTTCGTGACATACTCTCACTGCCGACGCTCCCGGGCACAAACAGCCACTCCATTTCTGGCGCAGCGCTGAACTTGACTGCCATTTTCAGGATATTGAGAGCATCAGCAGCCTTGACCTGGCCATCTTTGTTGACAGTTATCGTATGTAGTGTCCAAGAATGTCAATCATAGATATTATATTAATCATGCCAAGATCAGCCGAATTTTGTCACTTTATCAGTGTATTCTGTATGCCTGAAGTTTCTCGTTTTTACGGAATTATCATAGCGGTTTTTTTCAATGAGCATAATCCGCCTCATTTTCATGCTCGATATGGCAACAATAAAATTGCAATTGAGATCAATTCGCTCAAGATTTTGGAAGGTAATTTTCCGCCTCGTGCTCTTGGTCTTGTAATGGAGTAGGCTTCACTGCATCGAACTGAGTTGATGAGTAATTGGGATCTGGCAAGGGATAATCAACAACTTCAAAAAATTGAACCATTGAAATAGGGGAGTAATCATGACCCAGGATGTTGCTCCTGAAGTGCTTTATTCCGAAGCAACGGGTGGCGCGTTACCTGAATGGTTTGAGAGTTGAAACATTTATTGCTACGCCATCCTGCGAGACCGAGCTGCGATAAACAAGCACAAAACAACATTTGTCGAAATCGGTGACCTGCTCCTCAAACGTTTTGGTGGACTTGGGCAGTTTGATGCAGCCAATACTTTTATAGGCTCTTCGCATATTATAGTGAGATGAAGTAATAAAGATTATAGGCACCGTAATATCGAAACGCAGGATAGTTAGAACAGCGACCATTGAGGAACGTGAAGTACATGCCGATAAGCCATAGAACCAACAGCCATAGCGATTAAAGTACACAACAGCCAACACACTGTAAAAGAATACTATACAACAGCTTTAAGCTTCGTAAGGCCTTGGCGAGGGGCTTTAAATGCTTCGAGAGCTACCGGAGCCAATACAATACCCAACCATAAACAACCTAATTTTCCTACAGTGAAACGAAGTATTCTGATTTCACTTCGTCTCACTAAATTCTGCGAAGAACCCTTTTATAAAGCAGCATGGCCTGGGTTTCACCGAGATCAGCAAAAGCATCAAGATAGACAAAGTGTTGCATGTCCACCACGCGCACTTTACCCTGGAGATAACTCCGCAAACGGTTCGACTGGGGCTTATCCGATTCTGTTACTTCAGCATAAACGGCATCCGGCACGAGCACATTTCCAAAGATGGCATCAAGCAAGACGAGGCTATCGCAGGTAGCAAGAGCAATCAAGGCCGAGGCATCTGCGACAAGAATCATGATTGAGCAAAGCCATTAAGTTCTTCAAGCAACTCATCTCGCGTAATATCAATGACAGGTTGTCGATTGGTTTTGCAGATACTCATAAAGTCATAAATATCGCAACCAGCCAACTCCGCCGCTTTACCCAGCGTGACCCTTCTTTGCTGATAGAGCCAAAGAGCATAAGAGATGCGAACTTCTTGCCGAATGTCGGACACTGCCTGAAATGCGACAAAATCATTGGGTAAATCAATGGCTATTTGCATAAGAAGCCCCTCATCTGTGATAATATTGATACAATAACCCGAACAAAGGCACTTTTACTTCGTACCGTTCCTTGTGCTGCTCACGGAATATATTCATTACACAATAAAGCATCATGGTAGATAATTTTCGCTTCTCACTGGTCAAAGTATACGTATTTCTCCACTATAAAAGATTAATGTAAAAAAATAGAAATTCCATACCATGAGTTTTTGCTGTTCAATCTACGCCGCCCAGCTCCCATCAACATCGCCCTTGACAATGCCAATCAGATGCACATCCTGATCCATGTCAAGAGTAACCGGTATCGGATTATCAGGCCATACGACGTGGGTTCGTGACATACTCTCACTGCCCACGCTCTCGGGCACAAACAGCCACTCCATTTCTGGCGCAGTGCTGAGCTTGACTGCCATTTTCAGGATATTGAGAGCATCAGCAGCCTTGACCTGACCGTCCTGGTTGACATCCGCCGCAAGGTACTGGTATGGCGACACCGCGCTTCCGTCAGCATTGGGGTTCATGCCCACAGCTATCTTCAATGCAGCCAGCGCGTCATTGGCTTTGATTGCATTGCTTTCAGCGGTACCGGAAACTTTGGCACTGGTCAGGGTGTATGTGCCATCATTCATGGCAAGGTGCTGGTAGAGGCCATCAGTGGCCGTGGTCATGCTGTCCGACGACAGAGCAAAGGCAGGAATGGTATCGTTGCCCAATTGACCCGTCGTCAATGAGAGTTCAAAATGCTGCGGGTTAGCCGGGGCGGTGAGCGTCAGGGTTCCAAGCTTGACTGAGCCAGCAGATAACGCTGTTGTGCCTATTCCGCCAAGAATGAACTGGCCGGGTTTACCTGTATTGGGTGACGAATTCCAACCGAATGGCAAACCTGTCGCATCCTGCCATGTGGCGGTTGAGCCGGTCGGCAGGGCAAGTTCCAACTGGACACTGTTGACAGCAGCCGTTGGTGAGGTTTCCCAGATTTCAAGAGTTCGAGTGCCATCTGCTACGGTCTGGATGTTGCGGAATTCGATGGGCTGGGTTCCGGCGACGGCAGGTGCTGACGCAAGAGTGCTGGTGATGGCTGTAATGGGAATGCCTGTTTTCCAGAAGGTCGCTGAGCCGTTGAGGTCTTGAGCGGGACGAATATTAGAAATGGCAACATCTGCTGTAGGAGCACTGAGAGCACTATTGCTGAAACCCAGCTTATCAACATAAGTCGCTTCAACGCTGATCGCTTTCCCGATCAAGGCACCGGTCAGTTGCAGGATAGAGCCCGTAGCATCGGCTATGAGAGTATTATCTGCCAGCCATTGATAGTTGATCGGGCCAAGACCATCAACATCTGCCAGAGTATTACTGGCGGTCAGTGCTGTATCTGGTATTGGCGTACCTGTGATGATAACGCTGCCGGTGGGGGCATGGTTAGTCTGTATCTCGCCATTCAGTGGCACAAAAAGCTGTTCAACATGGCTTTTCGCAGCATCAACACTCTGCTCAATGTTTCCTGATGTTATGGTGATGAATGAACTATCATTGGCATATATCACCTGTGATATCTCTACCCCTAAAATCTCCTGAGCCACAATCTGGGCGCTAACCATGCTTGTCAGTGAACTGGCGACATCAACGATGCCCCCCGATAGTGATACGGTATCAGCAGCTCTCGAAACATTTTCAATTGATGTGTTTACCACTGCTGCGGCATCAGCTATCACACGTGAATGATTGATGATGGTGTCAGAAGCTGTGAGATCTGTCACAATGAGTTGAGCAGTCGCATGAATGGCATCAGCAATAACCGTGCTGTCAGTCAGATTGAGGGCTCCTGATACATTATTGACAGCAGAGCTGATTAATGCACTCGCAACACATACAGAGGTGTCTGTTACACTGTTAGACGCTGGACTGGTTGTACCAGCTTGAGTGACACTCGATGCAACATTGAGGATATTAGCCATCTGTAAAGCTGCACTTTGCGCCTTGAGAGCAGTAGCAACATTCGCTCTTCCACCTGTAGATAGTGCCACAAGAGGATCATAAGTTGTCAGGTCAAGACTGGCATCAAGCCCAAGCGCACTCTTGACAAAATCGCCATTTCCTCCGGCAGCGACAACAAGCGTCGTCAACGGATTAATCACCGTTGAGCCGGATGGAGCAGAATAACTACCGGTAAAAGGTTTTCCCGTAGAGATATCAACTGTGCCTCCTAACGGGTTAGCGGTAATGCGAAGTGTACCCGCTCCGGCGAGACCGGTAAACCGACCATTACCATCAGTTAACGTCCACGATTCACCTTCTCCCGCATCCCACTTTCCATTACCATTGCCATCAAGCCAGTTTAGCCGACCATTATCATTGGTATCGACCCATACAAGCGCGTGAGCCAGATAACCGTCCTGCGCAACACCACTCTGTACCATTGTCACTGCAGCAGTAGCCGCACTACTCACACTTTCGTCTGTGCCTTGTCTGTCCAGATAACTTGCTGTCACAGTGATTGTCTTGCCAACGTCAGATTGCTTTAAAAGGTAACTGCTGCCTGTAGCGCCACTGATCTCATAATTGCCTGCATGCCACTGATAGCTTATTGTGCCAAGCTCTTCAGCATCAGCCAAAGTATTGCGCACTGTGAGTGTATGACCAACCATCGAAGTGCCGGAGATTGTAACGATACCCGTTGGCGAATGATTGTTTTTAAGGTTGATTACCCCCGAGTCGGTGTCTGTGTAAATGTTCGATATATCGACGACTCCGACCAATTCATCTGCAACTCCGCTGCTATCGCCACCATGATAACTATTTCCCCAAGCAATTACAGAGCCATCCATTCTCAATGCAGCAAAGGCAGCCGCTGTAGAAAATACTTTAACTACATCTTTACTGTCATCACTACCATCTAATTCACTCGCGACTGCGCTGCTATCTCCGCCATTATCACTGATATCACTGCCTCCCCAAGCAATTACAGAACCATCCATTCTTAATGCTGCAAAGGCGCCCAGTGTAGAAAATACTTGCACTACATCTTTACTATCGTCAATACCATCTAATTCACTCGCGACTGCACTGCTATCTCCGCCATAATAATCATTGCTTCCCCAGGTGACGACCGATCCATCTTTTCGCAATGCCGCAAAGGCAGCCGCTGTAGAAAATACTTGCACTACATCTTTACTATCGCCAATACCATCTAATTCACTCGCGACTGCACTGCTATCTCCACCAAATAACCCCCAAGTAACAACCGACCCATCTTTCCGTAACGCAGCAAATGCAGTCCATGTAGAAAATACTTGTATTACATCTTTGCTATCGTCACTACCATCTAATTTACTCGCTACTGCATTGCTATCTCCACCATATCCTCCCCAAGTAACAACCGACCCATCTTTCCGTAACGCAGCAAACGCGAAATTGGTAGAAAATACTTGAACTACATCTTTGCTATCATCACTACCATCTAATACAATCGTCATCTCAGAGCCATTCCCTCCGTATACTCCCCAAGTAACAACCGATCCATCTTTTCGCAATGCTGCAAAATAACCGATCGTTGAAAATACTTGAACTACATCTTTGCTATCGTCACGACCATCTAACTCATTAGTCACTGAAGTAACATCAGATACATAAGATTCGTTAGATCCCCAAGTAACGACCGACCCATCTTTCCGTAACGCAGCAAACGCGGTATCTGTAGAAAATACTTGTACTACATCTTTACTATCGATACTACCATCTAATTCACTCGCGACTGCGCTGCTATCTCCGCCACACCATCTACTACCCCAAGTTACTACCGATCCGTCTTTCTGTATCGCAGCAAAGGCATCCCTGCTAGAAAAAATCTCCATTACATGATTGCTATCATCACTGCCATCCAGTCGAGGTTGCTCTACAATATCAGAGAACATTGGGTCATATATCGGCCATCCCCAAGAAACAACCGATCCATCTTTCCGCAATGCTGCAAATGCATCATAAGTAGAAAATATTTGCAGTACATCTTTGCTATCATCTCTACCATCTAATTCACTCGCGACTGCACTGCTATCTCCGCCACTCCCACTACTTCCCCAGGTGACGACCGACCCATCTTCTCGAATAGCTGCGAAAGCAGAACCATTTCTCCACCCACCCATGGTATGTCCCGGAAACATTGTTGTGGTTTCAATTTCTTCTTTTGGTGGTATTGGCGGAGCTGTATCGGTAAGGGAGTTTGCCGCAGTAACTACTCGATCAGAAAATTGGAAATTTTCAACTAAACTGATTATATCGACACCATCTCTGCCAGATATTTTATCTTCAACGGTATACAGAATTTTTTCACCACTGTAACTGATGATGTAATCCGCAAAGTTGCCGCTGAACACAACCTTATCTCGTCCAGTGCCTCCAGATATTATATCATCACCAGAGCCACCGTAAATAGTGTCGTCGCCTTCATTTCCAAAAATGATATCATTCCCGGCGAAGCCCTCAATGAGATTGTTATGCAAATTACCCCAGAGAGCGTCAGGTCCATCAGTACCTGGAATATTTATTGCATTATCTACTTTAGCACCAATCAATGCCAAAATATTTTGCATTTTATGTATTTCGTTAATACCAGGGAATACATAGGCAGGAGTATACAAAAGAAGACTATTGGGACCCCAAAGATCATAAGTATTTCCAATGTGTCGACCAAAAAGAAAACCGGAAAGAAGCGAATTTACCACACAGTAATTTGTAAATGAACTAGAGGCTCCCACACCTCTAAGAAAGTCTGGATTATAAACTTTTGCCAGTTCTTGAAAACAGAAAGAAGCAACAATATTTTTAGCTCCTAAAGGGTCAAAAGCAGCTCCTGAAAACCCGAACATCTGTGTAACAACTTGTGCCAATGATCCACCTAATGAATGTCCTGTCACATTTATATCAACATCTGGATATTGCACTTGAAGATCATACGCCAATTTTAGAGCATCAGTAAATTGAAGATGCCAAGCAGGAAAAATACTGTTCAATGCAGCATCGGCACCATCATCACCTAATAAATCCGAAGTATCTGTTCCTCTGTAAGCAATAACAATTTTATTTTCACGCATAAAAACTGTTGCAGCAAAACCATTGTCATACTCTATTGTCGGGGCAACAGCCGTTAAATCAGGCAAAGGTATGATACCTTTAAACCAGCGACTCGCATCAATCATTATTCGCCAGCCATCATTATACAAGCTGATCCAAGCATTTTTTGCAGGGACGTTATCTGTATGTAAAGGGTCATCCTCATATGCCACAAGCGACATTTGCGCTAAAACATAATCTTCTGAGAAATCAAAAAGCGTATGCTCATATTGCTGCAAGTCCTCTTCTGCTACAGGCACTACCGACTCAATCGGACCAGTTGCCGATTCCAGCACCCAGTCTCCTCCCGCTGTAGCCCCACCCGTCACATCATCCGAAGCAGCAACATCGGCACCGGTGAGCTGCGCCAGAGTCTCAACAAACTGCCGCCCAGTCGCATCAACGCCAACGTTGCAGCCATAAAGCAACAGGTCTCCGCTATCGGTCAAGGCGTGCCCAATGTTGTCAAGCTGTAACTGATACTGCAAAAGGTTGTTCGAGTTCAGAACAGTACTGCCAATAGTAATCGCACCCATAGCGCCATGCGAAATGATCTGTATCGAACTGTAGTCGCTTTTGCCCGCAAGCGACTCTTGCATCTGGAGCAAACCGTCATAACTGGCATCAAGTACCTTATACTCCGTTCCTGCTTCAAATTGCGAAACCAACAAGTCAAGATCGTTAACCCGACTGTCGATGAAGAGCATTGTTTTTGCCATGTTACAGATCCGTTGAAGTGTTGATATCGTAGAGCCTTGTGAGCAGGTTGCTGCACTTCCGAAGTGCTTGCCGCTTTGGCTTGTTCCAAGAGTCAGCCCCTAAAGTGAAATGCTTTTCTGTGGGCCATTTGCTCAGGTTTCCAGGCATCCCGATTTTAAGGCGGTGTCCTGATTGTTGACCTGTAACTCTATATTTCAGAAAGCACTCAGGATTTATTCCTTCTGCTGTTGCAGGCGTTCGCCAAGCCACACTTTTATCACTGACTGACGAGATACGCCAAGACGTGTTGCCTCTTTATCAAGCGAGTCAATCATCCACACTGGAAAATCAACATTGACCCGTTTATGTTCCTGTTGTATCCGTCTTGCTTTACTCAAATCAAGGTAGGGGGTGATATCTCCACCTTCATCAAATGCTTTGTCAAACTCTTCTGCTTTCATAAACTGTTACCTCCTCAGTGCGGGATCTCCTTACTGAAATTATTCTTATGGTTTCACCTCTGTACGTTATGACCCCCGACCAGCATCGGTCTGAAATCCGGCCAATAACAATAAACCGGGCCTCTACCGTAGTCCTTGCCAAAATCTCAACAAGATCACTATCGTCCCACAACCGTTGAGCCTCAACAAAGTCAATGCCGTGTTTCGCTTTATTTACTCTGCTTTTTTCAGGATCAAACTCAAATTGCATGATGTTCAATATGCTGGATTGCTACGTCACAAATATAAAGAAAAATAGCAGAAAGAGAGCATCACTGACAGCTATCCCTATGCGCATCCCATGTTCCACCAACCGCTTGGCAACATCAAGTTTTCTCATATCAATTCCAATACTCAATCCCCTCTCTTTGCCCTCCATACGCCCAAGTTCATACAATCAAGGCCGAGGCATCTGCGACACAATCGTCATCAAAGCAGGAAAAAGCTGACCGTCAGTACCAGTGCAAACATGGAGAGCGAAATGGTGAAGAGGTGATACCAGCGCTTGTACTCAGCGATGGAGCATGGGTAGCTGAGTGTGCGTATGGATCGGGTGATATAGCCAAGGGTGAGGGCCACCTGAACCACAATCAGGGCGATTTTTACAAACACCCAGATCGTCCAGCCGTGATAGAGTGCTGCCAGCAGGATGCCGGTGACAATGACCATCTTGAAACCGCTGTCGGCAATTTTGGTTTCAAGCTTGATGTAACGCTGTAGCAGTGAGCTGTATTCGGCGGTATTGCCTGCAGTACCGGTGAGCTTGTCTTCAATGGTTTTAAGAAAATAGATTGAGGCAAGAACTGAACCGAACCATGCAGCAAAAGAGGTGATGTGCAGAAAGCGCAGCAGGGTATGAAGAATTTCCATAGTTTCGGCCGATGATGGATGTTCAGGACTATTGTTGACAACATAACCTTTTCTTGCAGCGTTTGTCAAGAGAGAAACCCACGATTCCTCGCGCTTGTTTATTAAGCTGCGCTGAAGTAGCTTCTTTTTCAAAAAGCGGCCATGTGTTGCCGCTGAAACCTGATTAACTGTCGCTGAAGATCTTATGAGCAAAGCAGAGGGCACCACCCAGAAAGAGCACTCCCCAATGATGCGGCAGTATCTGGAGGTCAAGGAGCGGTACCCCGATTTTCTGCTGCTCTTCAGGGTGGGCGATTTTTACGAAACCTTTTTTGACGATGCCGTCACGGTCGCAACCGCACTGAACATTGTGCTGACCAAGCGCACCGTCGATATCCCCATGGCGGGCTTTCCCCACCATGCCAGCGAAGGGTACATTGCCAAACTGGTGAAAAAAGGGTTCAAGGTGGCGGTTTGCGACCAGGTTGAAGATCCTGCGGATGCCAAAGGAATTGTTCGCCGCGAGATCACCGACATTATTACTCCGGGCGTTACCTACAGCGACAAGCTGCTCGACGACCGGCACAACAACTATCTCTCTGCTGTGGCTTATGTCAAAGAGGGGAGAACGCTGCTTGCCGGAGTGGCCTTTATTGATGTCACTACGGCTGAATTCAAAATTGCCTCATTGCGCCCCGAAGAGCTCAAGGATTTTCTTCTGTCACTTCACCCCTCGGAAATTCTGGTCTCCTCTGCCGAGAGAGAGCGTGCCGAACTGCTGAAAAAAGCGCTGCCGCCGGAGACGCTGGTGACGGAGGTTGAGTCGTGGATGTTCAGTGAAGAGCAGGCGCAGGAGGTGCTGGCGCGGCAGTTCAAGACCCACTCGCTGAAGGGTTTTGGCATTGAGAGCAACCGTGCTGGCAGGGTGGCGGCTGGCGTGGTGCTTCAGTATCTTGAGGAGACGCGGCAGAATCGCCTGCACTACATTACCCGCATCGGGGAGCTGCATAACGCCGAGTACATGACGCTCGATCAGCAGACCAAGCGCAATCTTGAGATTATCTCCTCCATGCAGGATGGCACATTGAACGGAAGTCTGCTTCAAGTGATGGATCGCACGCGCAACCCCATGGGTGCCCGGCTGATCCGGCGCTGGCTTCAGCGACCCCTGAAAAAAGTTGAGGAGATCAGGCTGCGCCTCGATGCGGTTGGGGAGCTGACCGGGAACCGGGCGTTGCGTGAGGGGCTCAGCGAGCAGATGTCGGCCATCAACGATCTTGAGCGCTCGCTTGCCCGTATTGCAACCTTCCGCACCATTCCTCGCGAGGTTCGCCAGCTTGGCCTCTCGCTCTCTGCCATTCCGAAGATTCAGGAGCTGCTGCATCAGGCTGGTTCAGCCCGGTTGGGATCGCTGGCGTTTACGTTGCAGCCGTTGCCGGAGCTTGCTTTGCGAATTGAGGAGGCGATTGATCCCGAATCTGGTGCCTCAATGCGTGATGGCGGCTACATCCGCGCTGGTTACAACGCCGAGCTCGATGATCTTCGTTCAGTTGCCTCGACCGCCAAAGACCGGCTTTTGCAGATTCAGCAGGAGGAGCGGGCAGCCACGACCATCTCATCGCTCAAGGTGAGTTTCAACAAGGTGTTCGGCTACTACATCGAAATCAGTCGCGCCAACAGCGACAAGGTTCCCGCCTATTACGAAAAGAAGCAGACCCTTGTCAACGCCGAGCGCTACACCATTCCCGCCTTGAAAGAGTACGAGGAGAAGATTCTCAATGCCGAAGAGAAAAGCCTGGTGCTCGAAGCACAGCTCTTTCACGACCTCTGCCTCCTTATTGCCGAACAGGCATCAGGGATACAGGAAAACGCCGCTCTCATCGCTGAAATTGATTCGCTCTGCTCTTTTGCCCTCTCTGCGGTTGAATACGGCTACTGCAAACCGGAGATTATGGAGCACGAAAAGCTCTTCATTGTTGGTGGCCGTCATCCCGTGCTTGAAAGGATGATGAGCGTTGAAGAGCCTTACGTGCCGAACGACTGCCATTTTGACGAGAAGCAGAAGATGCTGATGATTACCGGTCCCAACATGGCTGGAAAAAGCTCTTTTCTGCGCCAGATCGGGCTGATTGTGCTGCTGGCGCAGGCGGGGAGTTTTGTTCCGGCGGAGCGGGCGGAGATCGGGCTGGTTGACCGCATCTTCACACGGGTCGGCGCTTCCGACAACCTTGCCTCCGGTGAGAGCACCTTTCTGGTTGAGATGAATGAGGCAGCCAGCATTCTCAACAATGCCACATCCAGAAGCCTGCTGCTGCTCGACGAGATAGGGCGGGGAACCAGCACCTTCGATGGCATGTCCATTGCCTGGTCAATGAGCGAATATATCTGTCGGTCAATTGGCGCCAAGACCCTCTTTGCCACCCATTACCATGAACTTGCCGAACTGGAGAGCCGTCTGCCGGGCGTGGTCAACTACAACGCCACCGTTGTTGAGACTGCTGACAGGGTGATTTTTCTGCGCAAGATTGTTCGGGGCTCCACCGACAACAGCTACGGCATTGAGGTGGCCAAAATGGCGGGAATGCCGGTAGAGGTGATTACCCGCGCCAAAGAGATTCTTGCGGGGATGGAGAAGCGCGATATCGAAATTCCCCCGAACCGTCCACCCAAAATAAAAAGTATGCAGATCAGCCTGTTTGAAGAGGCCGACAACCAGCTTCGCAAAGCCGTTGAGTCGCTTGATATCGACCGGCTCACCCCGCTTGATGCTCTGCTGGAGCTGAAAAAGTTGCAGGAGCTGGCCCGGAACGGGGGAGGCTATTGATGAATGATGGATGATGGATGATGAATGATGGATGATGAATGATGGATGATGAATGATGGATGATGAATGATGGATGATGAATGATGGATGATGAGTGATGAGTGATGGATGAGAAAATTAAACGTTAGATAAAGGCACACACGTTGCCTTTGACAGGTAATATATGGCTGTTGAGAAAAAAGTACTACTCATTTTTATTCAAGCTGATAGCGGTGTTGATGGTGCAGCTTCCCTGGAAGATGCCTCAGCCAAACGAAGTCTCTTCAGCACCTTCAAAGACACCGCCCTGAGTAACATCATCCGGCGGGCACAGTTCGCCATTCCACCGTTGGCGTTGATGATTCTCAGCTCCCAGAAAGTGGCGGGCGTGAGCCAGACCTTCTGCGATCTGCGTTTCGAGAAGCTGCCGCTCGACCAGCACTGGGACATGGCTGGTATCAGCGTCCAGACCGGTGCCGTCAGGCCAGCCTTTGAGCTTGCCCGGGCGCTTCGCTCCAGAGGCATCAAGGTGGTGCTCGGTGGCCCTTACGTCTCCATCTTCCCCGAGCAATGCCGTGACCATGCCGACGCGCTCGTCATTGGCGAGGCCGACGATATCTGGCGAGACGTGCAGGAGGATCTGCTTGCTGGCACCCTCAAGCCGGAGTATCGGGTTGCCACCTTTCCCGACCTCTCGATTGAGCGTGTTGTTGGGAAGAGTGCCCTCGACATCAAGAGCTACTTCACCACCAACGTGGTGCAGACCACCCGAGGCTGCCCCTTCAGTTGCGACTTCTGCAACGTGCATGTCATGAATGGCCACCGTCTGCGCCACCGAAGCATTCCCGCTGTTCTCAGGGAGGTTGAAACCTTTCTGAAAGAGGACAAACGGATTTTCTTCTTTCTCGACGACACCATCAACGCCGACGAAGAGTATGCCGAACAGCTTTTTCGCCAACTGGAGCCCTTCAGGATCAAATGGGTAGGCCAGGCCACCACAGCCCTTGGCGAAAAGCCCCGACTGCTCGACGCCTTTGCCCGCTCCGGCTGTGGTGCCCTCCTTATCGGCATCGAGAGCCTCACCGATGGCAGCAACCATGCCCACAAGAAGTTCCACAACCCCGCTGCCCGCCAGCTTGAGTGCATCAAGCATATCCGCCAGGCAGGGATATGCGTCTACGGCAGCTTCATCTACGGCCTCGACGAAGACACCCTCGAACTACCCGCGCAACTCGAAGCCTTTATCGAAGAGACCGGTGTCGATGTGCCCGGCATCAACCTCCTGCGCCCCATTCCCGGCACTGGCGTTTTTAACAGGCTGGCACTCGAAGGACGACTGCTCCACTCCCCGGATGACCACGACGCTTTCAAGTTTTCATGGGGGCAGGAGATGTTGTACAAGCCCTTGCGCATTCCTTTGCAAGAGTTTATTCCGAGTTATACCGCGCTGACGAGCCGCGTTTTTACCGTGCAGAATGCCGTGAAGCGTGCTATGCGTGCGCCCCGGCTGCGGTCGGCGGTGCTGATGTTCAATTTGCTGTATGTGCACATGTACGGCATGGCGCGGAAAGATTTGTTGCGGCAATTGGGGGGGATGGGGTGATGTGGGTCGTGTTGGTGTTCTGGGCGTATAAGAAAAAGAGGGTTACTTGCTATATTCTGAGCAACCAACTAAACCTAACTGAAATTCATGCCCGATATTTTTGTAAGCTATGCCCATGAAGATGAGCTGCGTGTGAGACCAATTGTGCACTGTCTGGAGCTGCAAGGATGGCGTGTATTTTGGGATAGGACCATACCAATTGGCAAAACGTGGCATAGCTTTATTGAACAAGCGTTGCTTGAGTCGCATTGCATACTGGTTGCTTGGTCATCGCATTCGGTACGATCCGAGTGGGTGATAGAAGAAGCCGAATATGCCAAACAAAAAGGCATTTTAGTGCCACTTTTACTCGATGCTATTGAACCCCCTTTTGGCTTTAAACGTATTCAAACAGCAAATATTTCCAGTTGGAATAACGATGCTACTCATCAACAATTTCAGCAATGCCTTGTGGCTATTGCTGCAATCATTCAAGCTGCATTTGCCGTTTCAGACATCTTACAGGACAAACCAAATTTTGCTGCTGGTAGACCGCCTGAAAGTAAAGTTATGTTCCACCCTTTTTTTGATAAATCACTGACTCTCACCAACTTTGTGCTTATTCGAGGTGATGAATTTGTTATGGGCAGTCCAGAGAGTGATGCTGAACATAGTAGTGATGAAACGCAACATGAGGTTCGGTTAAATAATTTTTACATGAGCCGTTATACGGTAACAGTTGCTAGTTTTAGTAGGTTTATTGAGGAAAGTGGTTATAGAACGGATGCAGACAAAGACGGTGGTAGTGGGATTTGGGATGATATAGAGGATGAGTTTGTCCGAAAATCAGGAATAAATTGGTGCTATGGTGTATCGGGGCAGTTAAAGTGGACCCCAGCCGGTAGACAAAAAGTGGCTGAGTTTAAGTTGGTAACCTGACCTATTCATGCAGCGGAAAGGCGCTGCCCCTCTTTTTCCTTTAACTCTTCTGTCTGCTTGTTCATCTTATTATACTTGTCAACTACTCTTGCGCCGCCCCCGACAGCGGCTCGGTAAACCTTATCTGGCGTACTGTAACCCAACGACTGATGCGGCCTCTCGACGTTAAACAATACAAAATATTCCTTTAATCCGCACTGTAATTCTGCTGCGGTGGAGTAACCTTTCAGATAAATATCCTCATGTTTGACACTCCGCCAGAGCCGTTCGACAAAGATGTTGTCCAGTGCTCTGCCACGTCCATCCATGCTGATACTGATGGATTGGTGCTCCTTGAGCGCTCCTATAAAGGCGGTACTCGTAAACTGTGCACCCTGATCGGTGTTGACGATTTCCGGTGTCCCGTACTTCCGTAACGCTTCTTGCAGACAGTCAACGCAAAAGGTGCTTTCCAGCGAGTTCGATAACCTCCAGGAGAGTACTTTCCGAGAATACCAGTCAATGACTGCCACCAGATACATAAAACCCTTTGGAAGGCGAATATAGGTGATGTCAGTCGACCAGACTTGGTTTGGTCTTGTGACATCGATTCCCCGCAATAGATAAGGGTATATCTTGTTCTTTGGATGCGGTTTGCTGGTGTTTGGGCCCGGTGCCATACCGGCCAACCCCAACATTCTCATAAGCCGCTGAACCCGTTTCCGGTTGATCTTGTAACCCTCGTTACGCAGATAGTGCATGATTTTACGGCTGCCATAAAATGGATGCCTGGTGTACTCCTTATCGATCAGTTCAAGCAACAGCAACTCTCCTGCATCAGGAAACAAAACGATAGAAGGCAAATATACCGTCGAACGATTAACGGACGCAAGGACACATTGCTTTGCCACAGGCAATGACTCTTTGTCGCTGATCCACCATCTACGCACACTCATAGGGACAGCCCAGACTTTTTTTTAAGCCAGTCAAGTTCTACCTTTAACCGACCGATTTCAGTATAAAGTTTTTCCGGATCAGCAGACGGTTCAACTGGTTTTGGACCCCGTTTGGCATCAAACAAGCTCGATGCCTGTTCCTGCAGTTCTTTCTTCCACTTGCCGACCTGAACGGGGTGTACTCCAAATTCCTGACCGATTTCATTCAGCGTTTTG
>CAILRB010000031.1 GCA_903836465.1 uncultured Chlorobiaceae bacterium | reverse complement strand
TGTAATGTCCAGGGCGAAGAGCAGACAATGCAATGCCCGGCGTTGGTAGGATGAGCCGGATAGCCGTTTCGAAGACGACGGGCATTTTTTATCCTGAAAAAGAGTCTGTGGAGCATCGGGGAAAAATAATAAGTATGACTGTTGAAGAAATTATCAGGATGCTCGATAATCCTGCAACTCTTGGCGATGCTTTGCTCGAAGCGGCGAAGTTGCCATTCAGGGGCGACGACAAGGTACGGTTTCAACAAAAAAGGCAGCACTATATTGATGGATTGAGTGATCATGAACGGCCACGCTGGGTTGGCGAAATGAAAGCTTTTTTGTCACTCTACAGTAATTCACCCGAGAATAAACTGTCCAATAGTGACGATAGAGCAGGTACTACAGCCAGACAGCATTCCAAAGAGTTCAAGACCGATATTTTTATAAGCTACGCACGCAAAGACCTGAAACGGGTTGAGCCAATTGTCAAAGAGCTGCAAAAACATGGCTGGAGTGTTTTCTGGGATATGGAGATTCCTCCGGGGGAGACTTGGCGGAGTTATATCAAGAAGAGGCTGGATGAGTCACGTTGCGTGCTCGTCGCTTGGTCTCACCATTCCATCACCTCCGAATGGGTCATTGCTGAAGCTGATGAAGCAAAAAAGCGGGGCATTCTGGTTCCAGCGCTTCTTGACGCTGTTGAGCCTCCATTTGGTTTTAGTCATAGTAACGCAGCGGATATTTCTGACTGGAATAATGACAGTTATCATCTGCAATTTCGCCAATGCCTTGGTGCAATAAACTCCAGAATTTCCCAGTGTGCCATTGGGCTACCACTTGTTCCTCGCAAACTTATTTGAATATGGGCTTGCTCTTTTTGTAACTTATGAGCAAACTATAAACAATTGAACCATGATAGAGATTACTGGCACAGAATTACGCAGGAACATGGTCAAGTACTTCGATCTTGCCATAGAGAAAAAGGAACAGGTTATTGTACGTCTCAGGAACCGGGGGACTTTTACGATTACTCCTGCCATCGAAGCCCGGAGCGGTAAGCGACTTGCAAAGAAAACCGAATTAGAGGCATATCTTGACCAGCCTGAGGTACAGGAATCCATTCTTCGCGCACGGGCAGATGTAAAAGCTGGCAGAGTTCGCAAATTTACCACTGTCAAGAAATTATGGGAAGGTATACCGTAGAACTCACCGAGGAATTCGATACCCACCTGAATCACTGGATGAAAGTCGGCAACAAGGCAATCCTTCGCAAAATTGAAAAGATTTTACCTGAACTGGAAGAGCACCCTGCCACAGGCTTAGGTAAACCTGAAGCATTGAAAGGAGAATTTGCGGGTCTCTGGTCAAGAAGGCTTAACCAGCAGCATCGCATGATTTATGAGATTATTGATGAAACTGTAACCGTTTATGTTCTGTCTGCCAAAGGCCATTATAACGACAAATAACCCGTTATAGCAGATCATTTACACCCTGCCAAGCGTGGGGCGCACCAAAGCCGGGTATGCCTTCCCCCAAACAGCAAAAGAGATTGATTCCCTGGCAATTATTTGCTATATACTGATAATATATCCATCCTTTCAGGAGAGAATAATGACTATCAGCACCGTCTTTATCAATAATCGCTCGCAGGCAGTAAGATTGCCTGTTGATGCCCGTTTGCCGGAGAGCGTTAAAAAAGTAAGCATTCGGGTAAAAGGTAATGAACGGATAATTGCCCCTGTCGGGCAGAGTTGGGACAGTTTTTTTCTTGGGCCGCAAAAGGTTACGGATGATTTCATGGAAGAGCGTGACGCAGAGGAGCAGCAAGAGCGGGAGGCTTTGTAATGCTACGCTATCTTCTTGATACCAATATCGTAATCTATACCTTGAAGCGTCGTCCAGTCGAGGTATTAGACGTTTTCAACGAAAATGCAGAACGAATGGCCATTTCATCCATCACGTTGTCTGAATTGTATTATGGCGCGGAAAAGAGCAACAACGTGAGCGCAAACCTCTCAATAGTTGAAGATTTCTGCAGCAGGCTGGAGGTTTTGCCTTATGGAGCAAAAGCATCACAGCATTATGGTGCCATACGCGCATTTCTTGCAAAAACGGGTCAGCAAATTGGTATCAATGACCTCCATATTGCCGCTCATGCCCGAAGTGAAGGGCTGATTCTGGTCACCAACAATGTCAAGGAGTTTATCAGGGTTCCTGCTTTACAGATTGAGAATTGGGTGATTTCAGCATAGACTTCACTGAAAATGGAAGAAGGCTTAACGATTGAAGTGGACTCCAACCACGAGACAAAACACCAATGCAACACAAGGAAGCCACAGCCCGCATCAAAATCAACAAGCTGCTCGAAGAGGCAGGTTGGCGATTCTTTGCAGAGGAGAAGCTCCCGGCGAACATCCAGCTTGAGGCGAAGGTTGCCATAACGACGCAAGATCTTGATACCCTTGGTGAGAACTATGAAAAAGTAACCAAAGGGTTTATCGACTTTCTGCTCCTCAACGACAAAGGCTTTCCCTTCATCGTTCTCGAAGCAAAATCAGAGGCCAAAAATCCACTGGTTGGCAAAGAGCAGGCCAGGAAGTATGCCCGCTCACAGAACTGCCGCTTTATCATTCTCTCAAACGGTAACCTCCATTACTTCTGGGATCTCGAACGGGGCAATCCATCCCTGATAACCTCTTTCCCTACTCCAGACTCAGTCACTGGCTACCAGAAGGTGACCAGTGATCCCCGAGCCCTCTTCAATGAGCAGGTCGGTGCTGACTATATTGCTCTGACCCAGCGTCCGAACTATGCCGCCGAAGCGGGTTGGCTGAATGAAGCCGAGCGCCCCGACTACATCAAGGCCAACAAGCTCCGTTTTCTGCGCCCCTACCAGTTGCAGGCTATTGTGGCCGCAGCATTGATCAAGCTCTTTCTCAGAACAGGCAACGCACGGCGAATTCTCTTTCTTGTTGACCGCCTTGAACTTGAAGATCAGGCAAGGAAATCATTCCAGGCCGCGCTTGCCAACGATTATAAAACGGTTATCTACAAAGAGAATCGTGATGACGACTGGCGACGGGCTGAAATTGTGGTCACCACCGTGCAGTCACTGCTCTTCAACAACAAGTACCGGCGTCTCTTTTCACCGACTGACTTCGATCTGGTCATTTCCGACGAAGCCCACCGTTCCATCGGTGGCAATGCACGCGCTGTTTTCGACTACTTCATCGGCTATAAACTTGGCCTGACTGCTACGCCACGCGACTACCTCAAACGGTTTGAGGGCGCCAAAAACGAAGCAAAAGATCCGCGAGAAACCGAGCGTCGTCTGCTGCTCGACACCTACCGAACCTTCGGCTGTGAAAACAGTCAGCCAACCTACCGCTACTCACTGCTTGACGGCGTGAAGGAGGGCTATCTGATTAATCCGATTGTGGTTGATGCTCGCTCGGAGATTACCACGTCGTTGCTTTCGGAGCGGGGATATACGGTAACGTTTACCGAGGATAATGGCGAGAACAGCGATGAAGTATTCCGCCAGCGGCAATTTGAAAAACGATTCTTTTCACAGCCAACCAATCAACTCTTCTGCAAGATATTTCTTGAGAATGCCCTGCGTGACCCCATCAGTGGAGAGATTGGCAAATCTATCATTTTTGCGGTCAGTCAGCATCATGCCCTGAAACTTGCAGAGATTTTCAACCGTATGGCCGACCGGATGTTTCCCGGCAAGTACCAGTCAGATTTCGCTGTGCAGGTGACCTCTCAAATTCCCGATGCACAGCAGCTCACCATCAACTTTACCAACAACAATCTTCTCGGTTCCGCCAACGTTCTTGACACCTACAAAACAAGCAAGGCTCGTGTCTGCGTCACCGTTGGCATGATGACCACCGGCTACGACTGCCCGGATATTCTCAACATTGGTCTCTTCCGCCCCATTTTTTCGCCCACCGATTTTATCCAGATCAAAGGCCGAGGCACTCGACGGCATGATTTTCGTGAGCAACTGTTCGATGATGCGCTGAAATCCGGGGTCACGGAGCCGCTCAAGAAGGTATTCAAGCTCTTCGACTTCTTTGCAAACTGCGAATATTTTGAAGAGCAGTACGATTATGATGAGGTGATCAAGCTTCCCAAAGGAGGCGGTTCAGG
Source organism: uncultured Chlorobiaceae bacterium (assembly GCA_903836465.1). Taxonomy (GTDB): domain Bacteria; phylum Bacteroidota; class Chlorobiia; order Chlorobiales; family Chlorobiaceae; genus Chlorobium. The sequence continues at coordinate 4,258 of CAILRB010000031.1, read as the reverse complement.
CGAAGAGGGCGGTGGTGGCGGCGGCGCTCAAAACAGAGGAAACATCTACGACTACACCGGCGAAGATCTGCTGGCAACCATGGCCGAGGCCGTCATTGGCGTTGAAGGGATGAAAATTGACCGCATGTTCTTTGACCGGTTTGAGGAGACCATTCGCGAAAACGACTTTATTGCTGCAACCGTTGAAGCAGGGGAGTGGGACAAGGTGATTGACTACGTCAACCGCGAAGTGTTCGACAAGCCCCACGAATACTACACCCTCAACAAACTGCGCAAAGCCGCAGCCGTTGACCGTCGCCTCACCCTGCGCGAAATCCTCGAAAAAATCTTTGGCCTCATTCCCCGTTTCAAGTCAAAAGATGAGCTACTCGAAGAGGAGTTTGCCAAGTTCATCGCCGACTACAAACCCGAAGAGGCGGCGGCCATCCCCGCCATGAAACACTTCTTCAAGGCCTACGTGATGAGCGACCAGATACGTCATATCATCGACAGCCGGGAGTTGACCAAACTGGCAACCAATTCGTTGTTTACCACACCAGATTTCAAAGCTGTGCCCGGCAAATACCGGGTTATCATTCCCGAATATATCAAGGACTACGTTTCACTCAACCAGTTTGCCGCATAGCGAAACTCTACAAAGAAAACCCTGAATGCTCGACACCGCAACCAAACGCCGAATAGATACCGCCCGTGATATTCTTGTGGGGAAAGTACCCGACCCGAAATCGCAGGTTGAACAGATCACCATCGCCCTCATCTACAAGTTCATGGACGACATGGATGCCGAGAGCGAAGAGCTGGGAGGAAAACGGGCCTTTTTTGCAGGGGAGTATGGCCGTTACGGCTGGGCAAAACTGATGCGCTCCGGGCTTGGCGGCCACGAAACCCTCAACCTCTACGGCGAAGCCATTGCGACGATGCCCGAAAACCCCGGCATCCCGCCACTTTTCCGCACTATCTTCAAGAACGCCTATCTGCCCTATCGCGACCCCGAAACGCTCAAAAGCTTCCTGAAAATCATAGATGAGTTTGAGTACGACCACTCCGAGCGGCTTGGCGACGCCTTCGAATACCTGCTCTCCGTGCTCGGCTCCCAGGGTGATGCCGGGCAGTTCCGCACCCCTCGCCACATCATCGACTTCATGGTGCAGATTCTCGACCCCAAAAAAGAGGAGGTGATTCTCGATCCTGCCTGTGGTACAGCCGGATTTCTCATCTCATCCTACAAGCATATTCTGCGCTCAAACACCGACGCTCACGGCAACAGCACCCTGACGCCCGACGAAAAGGGGCGACTTGCCCGCAACTTCAAAGGCTACGATATTTCGCCCGACATGGTGCGCCTCTCGCTGGTCAACCTCTACCTCCACGGCTTCGTTGACCCGCACATTGAGGAGTACGACACCCTCACCTCCGAAGAGAAATGGAACGAGTTTGCCGACGTCATCCTTGCCAATCCGCCCTTCATGTCGCCGAAAGGAGGCATCAAGCCGCACCGCCGCTTTTCGGTGCAGAGCAAACGAAGCGAAGTGCTCTTTGTGGACTACATGGCCGAACACCTCACGCCCAACGGCCGGGCCGGTATTATTGTGCCCGAAGGCATCATCATCCAGAGTGGCACCTCGTACAAGCAGTTGCGCAAAATGCTCGTTGAAAAAAGCCTTGTTGCCGTCATATCGCTGCCCGCCGGAGTTTTCCAGCCCTACTCCGGCGTCAAGACCTCCATCCTCATTCTCGACAAATCACTGGCGCGGCGCAGCAACAGCATCGCCTTCTTCAAGGTGGAGAATGACGGTTTCGGCCTCGGTGCCCAGCGGCGGGCCATTGAGAAGAATGACCTTTCAGCGGCTTTCGAGTTTCTGAAAGCGTGGTTTTCGTCGATTGGCTCTGGCAGGGAAGTGTTGCCGAGCCAGAATGCTCTGATAGTGCCGAAGGAGAAGATTGCTGGGAATGGGGATTACAATTTGAGCGGGGAGCGGTATCGGGAGAATGTTGCCAGATTGCACCATTTTCCCTTGGTCAGGCTTGCTGACGTATGTACGGTTAATCCACGCAAAAGTCAGTTGAATAATTTATCTCCTGATACCCGTGTTTCGTTTGTTCCGATGGCCCATATCAATGAACACAGCATTGCTTTTACCCCAACCGATGTCAAGGTACTTTCTGAGGTTACAGCGAGTTACACTTACTTCGAGGATAATGATGTACTGTTAGCCAAAGTCACGCCCTGTTTTGAGAATGGCAAAGCCGGAATTGCGCATAATCTACTCAATGGAATTGGCTTTGGATCAAGTGAGTTCTATGTTATTCGGAGTAGTGACAAGGTATTGCCGGAATGGGTTTATTTCTGTGTGATGCATCCTATCTTTCGAAATGCCGCTATAGCTCAGATGACAGGTACTGGTGGTCTGCAACGTGTGCCACGTGATTATGTTGATAATTTTCAAATCCCCCTGCCACCGCGTGAAGTGCAGAAAGAGATTGTTGCAGAGATTGAAAGCTACCAGGCAAATATAGAAGACTTTAAGAATGCGATTTCTGAAGAAGAAAAGAAAATTCAACTTACCATTGCTCGCGTTTGGGGCGAACCTTTTCTATAACCTATTCATAAAAGCGAAGTAATATATGCCTGTGTGGATTAAAGAATACAACCCTGAACTTATTTCAGAACGGATGGAGAAAGTAAAGATAATTTCTGATGATGGAAAGGTCTCGTTTAGTGGTTTTGAGCATTCAGAACATGTTGTTCTTTTGAACAGTATGATTAAATTTAACAAAGAAATACCGGAAATCGAGAAGCGGAGAATAATAAACCAGGCAACATTTATAGCAGGAGCCAAAGGTGCGATTACTCCAAAATCTTTACTCGGTGAGATTAATACACTGGAATGCAATTATCTATCAACACCGGAGCAGAACTATCGACTGCTGACAGACATTTCAATCTCAAATTCCTGTCAGATTCCAACGGTTTATTTTGAAGGCTCTTCTATTATCGTCCATGCGCCTTTAAATGTAGCAGCAAAAACAAACCGAAAAAAGATGGTTGAAAAATCTCAGTATTTTTTCGACAATAATATTCCAAAAAATTATGCGCCTATAAGTGTGACAGTAAAAGGACGCTCTACTGCCGAGGCGGCGGATAAAGCACTTGATCGATTAGATTTTATTAGAGGTGTTTGGAATCTTTTTCATAATCGTAAAACCGAATTAAGAATGTCAATGGGTAGTCGAGATCCGGTTAATCAAATTATTCTTGGCCCATTACATACTCTTCATCATCGAAATGGTACTCTTGCAACAGAATCATGGTGGTATGAATCCAAATATAGAAACGCAATAAAATTGTATAATGGCGGTGTGGAGATTGATAGTATGCAAAAATTTATGCTCAATTTTTGCCGTCTTTTGCGAAAATCAGCATATAAGCAAGATATAGTACATGCTGTATTACGATATGTTCGCGCTCTTGATACAGGAGATTGGGATGACTCATTCCTTCGGTTATGGGGAGTATTGGAGTTCTTGACCGGGTCACAAGCAGATGGTTCTAAAGTAACCATTCGAAGAACTTCTTATATGTTTTCGGATAGAGAGTACGTAAATCAAGTGCTGTCTCATCTTCGAGATTATCGAAATATGTCTGTTCATGAAGGTTCAGAATCAGGTGACATAGAGTCACTAATGTATCAACTGAAAAGCTATGTCGAAAGGTTGATTGAATTTCATGTCGCAAATAAATTTTGCTTTTCTTCTATTACTGATGCGGCTAAATTTCTTGACTCTCCTAATGAAAAAGAAGCTATCGATAAACAAATAAGCAGGTTACGTTACGCAAAAAAATTTATTTCCGGATAGGATACAATTATACAAACAATCATCTTGATTCTTAGTGGAGGCTTAACCGCTACTAATGTCATGTCAAGACTAAACTGACGGATAAAGATTTTTCAATTTTATTCGTGCATCTTCTGTTGTAAAGCGCCAGTTGATAACGGCTTCCTTGTTATTGCGTTCTTTCTCCCAAGCACCAACCTGACGACGAACCTCAGTCATTGTATCGATTCGACGATTTAGGCATTGATTTGATAGCACCCTAAGCTCAATCTCTGCCATGTTCAGCCAACTGCCGTGCTTCGGTGTATGAATAAATTCAAATCGGTCCAGCAACGCCCTTGCTTTCTTTGGCTTGAAGGTTTCATAAAGCGACCCGGCTTTATGAGTGTTCAAGTTGTCCATCACCAGCGTGATTTTTTCG
>CAILRB010000030.1 GCA_903836465.1 uncultured Chlorobiaceae bacterium | reverse complement strand
TCAGCGCTGTTTTTAGTCAGTTATGAGCACCTGCAAGTGGCTTCATTTGCGATAACGACATTTTTTACCTGACCACAACTATGAACAGCTCCATTTTTTACTCAAAATTTCGATTTTTGTGGCTATCATGAATTATTCAGGATAAGAACTACCGCACCGGCCTGGTCAAAAAATATCACGTAAACTGCTTCCAGTTTACAACTGTGTGGACGACAACACCAAGAACAAAGATAAAGCTCAACCACACCTGCACTGGCTGAGTCATCCCCGTGACGACAGCCAGGAAAATCAGAAGTCCCGCAATTACAGACAGGATAAATGCTCCAATTGCAAGAGGAGCTGGACGGAATTTAGAGTTAGTGTTCATCATAGCAGAGATTAAGAATAATGAAAAAATCCACAGTGCTGTTTTAACCGAATCTTTTCGATTGATTGTAAACAAAGTACATGCAGAATTCTTAAATACTGATAAATGAACACTTAAATGTTGCTTAAAAAAAACAGAACGCTGAGTTTGACGATACAACGGTCTTACGGCTTCGGCTTGCCCAGATAACGCAGTTTGGCGGTATCGAAGCCGAGTGTTCCCGCTTTGGCCACAAGCGCCTTGAGTTGAGCCTGCTCCATGACAGAATCTTTCGATAAAATCCAGAAATACGATTTGTCGCGACCGCACACCATCGCCCAGCGATACCCGGCCTTGTCGAGATCAATCACATTGTAGCTCGCATAAAAAGGGCCGAAAAAAGAGACCTTCAACGCGCCTTGAGTGGTCTTTTTATCATCGAGAAAAACACCGCGCCCCTGAATGGTTTTCCACTCCTGTTTTTTCAGGTCGTACCCTTTATTCACCACCTTGACACTGCCATCCGGGGCAAGCGAGTAGGTGGCCGACACCGGATCAAGCTCCTTTTCAAAACGGTTATCGAGACGAACGACTTCATGCCATGTACCAAGATAACGATCAAGAGAAAAGTCATCAACAACCGTGACTCCCTGAGGGATACCGGTACATCCTGCAAGCAGGAGAAAACAGTGGAACAAAAGTTTTTTCATATGAGAGGCTCCGATTATGATTGTTGCAAAAAAAAAATTCCTTTTCAGAGTTTCAGATATCAGAAGATCAGAATTTCAGGAAGAGGGACTGGAACGCACAACCCGAAAGCCGAAAGTGTAGTACGAGTCCGCCGGAACGCCGCCGTCCCGGGCAGAGCAACGCAGGCTGTCGGGAACATCGTACCAGGAGCCGCCGCGCAACGCGCGGGCAGAGGTATTTTCTTCGTACTTATTATACATCCACTCCCACACATTGCCTGCCATATCATACAGTCCTTCCGGTGTCGCGCCATCAGGATAGCGGCCTACCGGGGTTGTAGCTCCTTCATTGCTGTTATAATTGGCGAGTTTATTTGTTGGCTCTAAATTCCTCCAGGGATATTGACGACTTTCCGATCCCGCAGCGGCATACTCCCATTCCATCTCATTTGGAAGACGATAGATATCGGCATCGCGGCCATCGCTCTCCAGAAGAGAAAGCCAGAGACAATAGGCTTTGGCGGCATACCAGCTTATATCCATAACCGGCTGCTCCTCCTTGTTAAATCGCTTGTCATCATCCGATTCGGAGCGGAAAAGCTTTGCCAAAACTTTTTTGCCCTGAAGATAGTCTGTGAATCCTTCAATGTTTTTCGCCATTGCCTGCAAGTGTTTTTGATACGTCTCCAGAGTAACAGCATTACTATCGGGCACCTTTCCAGACTGCAGGTAGCTGATGAATTGCCGATACAGCTTATTAGTAACCGTATATTTAGCAACATAAAGATCCAGCATCTTTTCAGGCTTCTCAGTCAAGGAGTAAGTAAATGTGCCACCTTTTATCAGGATATACTCTGCATGAAGCGCGTCAAACAAAACCTTGTTTCTTCCTGATTCGATAAACGTCTTCACTATCGCAAGAGCTTCAGGCTTGCCAATGGTTTTGAGGCTCTCCATGATGTATTGCTGCCGTTTCAGGGTAGTTGCTGGATCAAACAACTTCTTTTGTAAAGCATCGAACTTCCGCTGCGGGGCCTCTTCGACAAGGGTGACGAGCAAGTCTTGCTGCTTTGGTGTCAAGTTTTCAGTGACCGGTGAATCAAAGAGCTTCTGCATGAAGTCATCAAATACCTCTGCATCATCAACATGGCCAATAAAAAACCGAAGCGGTTCATGCCACCAATCGTCGCCAAACCTGGTAACAATGATGGCGAGATAATCTGGCCGATGCATGTTTTTGAGCAGTTGAACGCCCGCCAGGTACTCACGGAATGATTTGTGCCGAAAAACATACTCCCGATCGCCATACTCTACCAGCACACCGGCCCGATCAACAAGGTTCCGGCAAAACTCCTCTGCTGGAAGAGAATTGTAGAGCGTATTGAGCAACTCCTGCATTTTCTGCTGCATTGCAACCCGGTCAGCTTCGTCTGTTTTCAGCTCTTCCTGCATCCAGAGAGAGACCGGACTCAGTACCCGCCGCGCATCTTTGGCCGCAAGCAGCGGATAGATCCCCCTTCGCCGGTCACGATAATCGAGCATATAGTTCAACGCGGCATCATAGAGTTCTGAACGCCCTGCGGGCAGAAACTCCCGATCTTTCCAGAGCATTGCCATAATCTGCAAAAGCAGGGGCACACCTGCCAGAGAGTGCAAGCTCCTGTTTTTCTCCTGCCCGAGAAAAGCAATAATTGCATCGGCTTTTTGTACTGCTTTTTGGCCCGCTTGTTGTTCCTGCCGGGCTCTCAACTCCGGCTCATCTCGCACACCGAGAGGTATTTCACGAATAAATGCCGCCGTGAACCAGAGATGTAAAAACTCAGCTTGCTGCCCTTTGGAAAAGTCCATGATATCGGCCCGTAGATGGCTTGAGTCAAGCTCAATGCCATCCCCTTTTCGGTATCCTGTGCTTCGGGAGGTCACCACAAATCGAGCATTGGCAAACCTTGAAACCGTTCGGTCAATCCAGTTACAAAGCGCTATCCTGTCGTCAACATTGCTGATTTCATCCAGTCCGTCAAGCAGCACAAGAGTGGAGTGATCATCAAGCCAGCCAGAAAAAAGGGTGTCTTCAATCTTGAGAAAATATTTTTCAGCCCATGCAGAGAGAGCAGCTGGCAGTGAGAGATAACCGTTATCGCTCTTGTTGATATCACGCAAAGGGAGGTAAAAAACATTGACTGGCTCACGAAAACCAAACTCCTGATAGCGCTTGTTATCAAGGCAAGAGAGTGCATAATATTTGAGCAGGGTTGTTTTGCCAGAACCAGGATCACCGATAACAAGCAACAAGCGATGCTGTTGAAAAACAAAACTCATCACCTCTTCAGGGGTACGAACGCGCTCTTCTTTTTTTTGTTCACAGAGATCACCCTCCGTATGGGATCGTGCTTCGCTGCGCCATGTATCAGAAAGACTCAACGAAACAAAGGTGTCCTTAAGTCTTACCGAAAAGCTCTCAATTGCCGGAGAGCCCGAAAGGTTGGTGTTGCCAAGTTGCTCTTTCAGCGTTGAGTGGTAGAGCTGGAGAAACGAATCTGAGTTGACATCCACTGGTTGATACCTGTTTTTCGTTGAAGTATCATCACCACATTCTTTTGAACAAAACCAGCGCTGAACCTGTATGTCAAGCTGATGAGCAAGTTTTTCGCGGAACTCATGACGCTCATCATACTCCTCTATCAACGCATTCGATTGCAGTGATTCTTTGAAGCGGTCAAGCGCTTCAATCTGCTTGATATCAACATCCTTCCTTCGGTATGGCACATTTGAGAAATAGAGCATGACCAGTTTTCCGGCGGCCATCATTCTCTCAACCTCTTCAACCGCCCCGCCTGGAGCAACACCAGTACCTGTTCCAATGCGTGTCCAGAAAATACCGATGGCAAAATCACACTCATCAACAATCTGTTTATTGAGTATCCCCTGCACCCGCTCACCAATTTCAGGCGCTGCATGTGATTCCCATAATACCGCTTCGAGCATCAACGGTCGATGTGGCCGGGCATTCCATCTCTTTATGACATATTCAGCCATTTTGCGCTCTTCAGCGACATCAGAGGGCGAGGCCACAAGTACCTTGATGAGTCGAATATTTTTATCACTCATTCTTTGTGTCATTTATTAATCGTTTGCCTGCGAGAATACCATTGTTAACACCACCCGATTTTTCAAAACACAACATGGCAGAAGATCATGAAGAAGAAGGAGAACGCACAACCCGAAACCCGATCTCGGAAGAACTATAAAACGGGCTCTGGAACCCGGGAACTGAGCAACGCAAATAATCGGGAGCAGTGTCCCACGAACCGCCTCTCAAAAAAAAATGTTCTTTTTCTTTCTCATTCCTGTTATCCATCCACTCCCATACATTGCCAGCCATATCATAGAGTCCATCAGGTGTCATTCCATCGGGATAGTCGCCAACCGGTGTTGTTGCTTCTTTCTTGCTTTTATAGTTTGCCCGATGCGGTGTTGGAGCAGGGGTACCCCAAGGGTAAGGCCTACGTTCTTTTCCGCTGGCAGCATATTCCCACTCAATCTCTGTTGGTAGCCGATACAATCCTGCATCCATGCATCCCGTTTCAAGACATGAAAGCCAGTAGCAATAAGCTCTTGCAGCATACCAGCTTACCCCAACCACGGGTTGATGATCGTTGTTGAATCGGTCATCATCTTCATAAACGGAGCGTAAGCGTTCTGCCAAATCGGACTCACCCTGAAGATAGTCGTAGAAACCTGTCTCATAAATTGTGTTTGCATAAGCAAGCAACTTTTGCCTGAAAATTTCGGTAGACAGTACCTCAATAAAAGAGCCCTTGCCTGACAGGTAGTTGATAAACTGTCGATAGCGGGAGTTGGTCACAGCATATTTCGCCATATAGATATCAGTCACAGCTTCGGACTTGTCTGTCAAAGAGTAGGTAAATGTACCTCCCTTGATCAGGATATAATGTGCACCAAGCTTGTCAAGCAGCATAAAGTTTAGCCAGCGCTCTACCAACAAAACTTTATCAGCGTAAGAGATATCATCAAGATCCAACCCTCTTTGTTTCATAAGATCGGGCTGAGTCGCCTTAAACTCCATATAATTTTCAAGAATCACTTGAGGCCCAGGAATTGCATCATTAATCCTGAGTGCATGCAAAACATCCCTGATACACTTGATCAACTTCTTGATATCATTGTCATGAGATTTGACATCCTGACCAGAGATATCTGAAATAAACTGTTGATAACGATGGGGCTCCCTGTCAAGAATAAGTGACACTTTAGACTTCTGCAGCTTTGAACCAAATCGTTTGGCACCAAGAAAAAGTCCCAGTTCAAAGGGCATGTTAAATCTTGGCAGCTTGGTCTTTTTATCAGGTTCTGTTCTTGATATATCATGAATTCCACAACAACACTCTTCAATGATTCGATTTATTTTTTCTATGCGTATCTGGCCACCATCATCAAATTCGTAAGCACAACGAGGACGAAAACCACACTTGTAAACCGTAAAAAGAATGGCATCAAAAAATGGAATGTACTCTTTGTCAAAAGGGCAATTAATAAACACATTGAAGTTATGTGGTGGCATGGGAAACGCAATTATGATTTATCCTGCACCGTAGCAACACTTGGGGTTAAGGGCCTGTTGCTCAAACGTTTACCAATCATTACTACGGGACTCTCTCCTGATCGTGAAGCCTCAACAGCCTCAAGAATATCTTTCGTTGTCGCTCTTGTTTGCACCCCTTTGACATCAAAAGGGAAACTTGATGGCTTTTTATACGCAAGAGAAAACAGTTCACCACTCCGTTTTCTTATAACCACCTCTTCAGTACGGGCAAGATCAAGCACCTTGGCAAATTTCTGTCTCGCCTCAGAATAGCTGTACACTTTCATAACTTTTAGTCGACAATTCGGATACCAATTGTACACAATATCAGACATGTAATCAAGCCGCCGTTTCAGGATTGCTCCGTTTCTACGCGAGCGCAATACCCTGGCTCTTACAGGTATCGTGCTTTAAAAAACAATCAGCTCTCAAGAAATCAAAAAACTTCAGCGCTTTGCTCCCAACAGCCCCAACGACTGCAAAAGGTTATGCGTATTGGCCTGTCGGGCATGGCCAACCCACCCGGCAAGGCTTTTCTGCAAAGTTTCGGGTTTGTCAAGCAAAACACATTGTAACCGTTTTTTCGCCCGACGCACATTTTCGGAAGGAAGCTGCCGGTAGGTCTGAAAGACTATCTGCCCGAGAAAGCGCTTCCCTTCTGTTGTCGGATAAAGCTCTGTGCGTTGTGTATTGAGAATCAGCCTGAATTTCATCAAAAACTCTTCGATTGCCGTTTTCCACTCCCACAACTCGGACTTGGCATTTGAGAACAAGACAAAATCATCCACGTAGCGAACGTAGCCCTTGCATCGCAACTCCTCTTTAACGTAGTGATCAAAAAAACTGAGGTAGTAGTTGGCAAAAAACTGGCTGGTCAGGTTCCCGATAGGCAGCCCTTTTCTTCGTTCTTGTGGCGTAAAAAGGGTATCGCCCGGAAAATAGTGAAAATGCTCGGTTTGCAGGTTACTGTTATCGATGATGGTATCAATCAACCATAGGGTATCAGCACACGCTATTTTTCTGCGAAGCAGGGATTTGAGTATCTCGTGATCGATGGATGGAAAATATTTTCTGATATCGCACTTCAGCGCATAAGCATACTGTGTCAGGTAATGCTGGTAGCGCTCTATTGCCTTGTGTGTTCCCTTGGCCGTTCGATTGGCGTAGGTGTCGAAAATAAAGCTACGCTCCATAATAGGCCCGACCAATGCGATGAGGGCATGATGCACCACCCGATCCCTGAAGGGAGCTGCGCTGATCTGCCTTGGTTTCGGCTTGTAAATGTTGAAGGTCGTGTACAAACCGGGCTGCCAGGTTTTACCCTTCAACTCCTCAATAATCTGCCAGAGATTCTCTTCAAGATGAGAGAAATAGCTTAGTACCGACTGGTTTTCACGTTTCCCTTTTGCCGCTTTATGGGCTGACGAAAGCACATTTTCGAAGGTGATAATGCGTTCAAAAAGGTTTTTGCTGGTTTTCATCGTTTTACCAGGAAAAAAAACAGGCCGCTTTTTCAATTGCTTACTCAAGCGACCTGTTTTATGGGTACTGTTTGTGCATGCCCCATTGAAAGCAATGGCAACATGCCGCAGGAGAAAGAGCCTGGATGTCATGCCCAGAAAACTGTCCGTTATTCCTTGAAAGAACGGCATCATAATGGGCTTTAACACGCATTGAAAAGGGCATGATTGGAACGCACAACCCGAAAGCCGATATTGTTGTTCGTGTTCGCCGGATTGTTGTTGTTCCGGGCAGAGCAACGCAGGTTGTCGGGATTATTGTTCCAGGAGCCGCCGCGCAACGCGCGGGCAGATCAGTTACCGGCTCTTTTCCATCATTCTGAACAAGCGATAATTACCATTTATCACTGACTTCTTCAAGCTTTTTTTATCCAGCCGCCGAGCATTTTTCCCAATTCTGCAATCTGGCTGCTTCCAAATTCATAGGAGCTCAAACTGATAAATTTCATGTCAAAACTCAATCGAACAAGAAGGCGCAACCGCGTCAGCACCTCGTCAGCCTGCTCCAGCAATGGCCGTTTCTCGTTCCGCATGTTGGCAACCGCCACAAGCTCGGTAAACTCCAGCACAGCATTTTCAATGCGGACCGCAACACTGAACCGGTAGCTTTTCGGAAATTTCCCGGTATGCAGCAACAGCCATTTCGAAAAGTCGTACGCCTTTTTGACAATCAGCATTTCATGATTCGGCATGAAAAAAATTTCCTTTTCAGAGTTCCAGAAAACAGAGGATCAGAATCTCAGGAAGAGGGACTGGAACGCACAACCCGAAAGCCGATATAGTAGTTCGAGTACGCCGGATTGATGAGGTACCGGGCAGAGCAACGCAGGTTGACGGGATTATTGCCCCAGGAGCCGCCGCGCAACGCGCGGGCAGATTTAAAATACTCTTTTTGCGTATTTTTATCGTATAAATTATCCGTCCATTCCCATACATTGCCAGCCATATCGTACAGTCCTTCTGGTGTCGTTCCTTCGGGATAGCGCCCTACCGGGGTTGTTGCGCCTTCATTTTCATTATAATTGGCAATTTTTACGGCAGGTTCTTCCTTCCCCCAAGGATATTCACGCCCTTCCTCTCCTGCTGCAGCATATTCCCACTCTATTTCTGAGGGCAGGTGATAGAGCCCATCCTTATCTCCCTCAAGCAATGAGAGCCACAGGCAATAAGCTTTTGCAGCATACCAGGTAATACTGACCACTGGCTGATCATCGTTACCAAACTTGCGGTCTTCATCTTTCGCCGAACGAAAAAGACTGGCAATATCATCCTTTCCTCCGTCCAGATAGTTACCAAACCCGTCATCCCATAAATTGCGCCTTCCAATGTCGGTTATCGCATTCCTGAACGTCGAAAGTGGCAAGCTGGCTTCATACTCTGGCATCTGTGACCGCAAGTAAGAAATAAATAAACGGTAAAGCTTGTTTGTCACTGTGTACTTGGCAAAATAACAATCTGGCACTGGTGTTGGCTCCCCTGTAACAGAATAGGTGAAGGTGCCGCCTTTAATCAGGATATATTGTGCGCCCAGCTTGTCAAATAGAGTTGAGGCTTGTTCCCTGTTATGGCCATCATGGAGTATAACTTGAACTGGCTGCTCTGTTACACCAGCAATTTCACGAGCAAAATTTACGACCTCAGCATGTTTGGAAAATGGCGTATCAATAAATTTTTTGACCGCATCAAGCGCTTCAGGTTTGCCAATCGTTCTTAAACAGAGCAATAAATATCGCTGCCTGTTTAACGTCGTTTTAGGATTTAGCAACTTCTTCTGCAAAGCATCAATCTTCCTCAGGGGAGCTTCTTCAACAAGAGTAACAAGTAAATCCTTCTGTTTTTGGGTCAACTCTTTACTGACCGGGGAATTAAACAGCTTCTGCATGAAACGGTCAAACAGTTCGGCATCTTCTACATGGCCAATAAAAAAACGAAATACCTCCGTCCACCAGTCATCGCCGAAATGTCTTACCAGCTTGTTGAGAACGTCTGGCTTGTGAATATTTTTCACCATCTGAATGCCTGCCATATACTCCCTGAATGATTTGTGGCGAAACACATATTCCGTGCTCCCATACTCAACCAGCACCCCCGCACGGTCAACAAGGTTCCGGCAAAAATCCGATGCCGGTAATGAGTTGTAGAGGGTATTGAGCTGAACTTGCATCTGCTGCTGCATCATTTCCCGGTCAGCCTCATCTTTTTTCAGCTCCTCCTGCATCCAAAGCGAGACCGGGCTCAGTACTCGCCGGGCATCTTCTGCCACAAGCAGAGGGAATATTCCCTTACGACGGTCGCGGTAATCAAGCATGTAGTTCAACGCTGCATCGTAAAGCTTCAAACGGCTGGCTGGCAGATACTCCCGATCTTTCCAGAGCATGGCCATGATCTGGAGCAACAGGGGAATACCTGCCAGTAACTGTAAACTTCGGTTTTTCTCTTGTCCGAGAAACTCAAGAATAGCTTCAGCTTTTTTGGTCGCCATCTGTTCCTGACAACTGCGCCACTCATCCTTGTCTCCATTGCCGAATGGCAGTTCACCGAGAAATGCCGCCTTGAACCACCGGTGCAGAAACTGTGTCTGCTGCTCTTTGGAAAAATCCATGATATCGGCTCGCAAATGGCTTGCCTCAAGCTCAATACCATCTCCTTTACGGTATCCCGTGCTCCGTGAGGTCACAACAAATCGGGCGTTGGTAAACCTGCCGACCATCTTGTCAACCCAGCCACAGACCGCAATCCGGTCCTGAACATCACTGATTTCATCGATACCATCGAGAAGAATCAGTGTTGACGACTGCTCAAGCCAGCCGGAAAAGTGTGTATCCGAAAGAGGAAGGTAATTTTTTGCACACCAGGTTGCGAGACTTGCCGGAAGTGACGCGTAACCGGAATCATCCTTTTTGAGTTCACGCAATGGAAGGTAAAACACATTAACCGGTTCACTGAAGCCGAATTCAGTAGAACGCCCGTTGTCAAGACAGGAGAGCGCAAAGTATTTCAGGAGGGTTGTTTTGCCAGAACCGGGATCACCAATGACCAGCAGCAAAGGATAACACTGAAAAACAAAACTCATCACCTCTTCAGGAGTGCTGACACGATTCTCTTTTTGCGGCAAAGAGGAATCTGCTCCGTAAAGGGATCGTGTCTCACAACACGATGTACCTGAAAGAGATAACGAAACAAAGGTATCGGAAAGCCTGACTGAAAAATTTGTAATGGAGGGAGAACCTGTCAGGGTGATGTTACCCAACTGGCGTTTCAGGGTTGACTGGTAAAGTTTGATGGCTGAAGCTGCATCAAGCTCAGGCGGCACAACTATCTTGTCTTGAATTGTGGCTTCCGGCCCAAACCACCGGGGTATCTGGATGTCGAGATGCTTTAAGAGCAGTGTCTCAAATTCATGATAATCATCATATTTCCATGTCAAGGCATGTGATTGCAACGATTCCCTGAACACATCAACCTGCTCTACCTGTTTTCTATCCACCTTGCGTGGCGTCGGCAACTCTGAAAAATAGAGCATGACCGGCTTGCCTTTACTCATCAACCTTTGCACCTCTTCAACAGCACCTCCCGGAGCCACACCAGTATCAGTGCCAATCCGTGTCCAGAAAATACCGATAGCACAATCGCACTCGTCAACAATCTGCTTATTGAGAATCCCCTGCACCCTGTCACCATTATTACTGTCGCCACATTCAGGTGCCCCGTGCGATTCCCATAACACCGGTTCAAGCGTGATTCCCAATGACCGATGACGAATATGCCATGTTCGAATAACCGTCTCGGCAATATTGCGCTCCTCGGCAACATCAGAAGGCGAAGCAACAAGAACCTTTATTTTTTTATCACTCATTCGTCCTCAAACCCCATTAAGCACCTTGCATGATAAAGAGAAATAACAACCACTTTTGATACTTATTCGTCTATCCTGTAAACAATTCAATAATCATCTCTTTTCAGCGTCAGCAATGATCTTGTCAAGCGAAGCAAAAACCTCTTTTGCTGGTACGGTGCGGTTGTTACAATAATCTTCAAGCCCTTCAGTAACCGATTGCATAAACGCTATGTTATCGAGCATCTGTTGATAGACCTCCGCATCAAGCAGCACCGCTGAACTTTTTCCTTGCTGCGTTAAAAGCAGTGGCTGTTTGTTAAGGCTCAGCTCATCCATATACTGCTGGATATTATTTCCAAAATCAGTTAATGGAGCAACGTTTCTAACCTGAATGGTCTTCATAACATTCGAGAAAAGTAATAAAGTGAGACTATCTTGAGCAATGTAACGCCATTCAGACAAAAATCATGAAAGGAAAAGAGCATTCCGCACTTTATCCTTATATTACGTGAACCAAAACATCATTGCACTATGGAACAACAACAGGACAAGTTTTACAAGGGGCTTTTTTTTGGAGCCGCACTGGGCGCCGCAGTCGGGACTATTATGGGGTTGCTTTTTGCTCCCTACAAGGGGAGAGAGACGCAGCAGATTATTTCCGGCAAGGTCAAAAGTATGCTCGACAAGGCCAATGACTTTTACGAGAGCAGTGAGCATGACGGCGTCTACAGTAATGAGGCGAAAACCCGCTCGCAGGAGATCATCAACACCGCTCGTGACGAGGCGAAAAAAATTTTGAACGAGGCAAACACTATTATTCGGGATATCAAAGGATATCCGAAAACCAAGG
Organism: uncultured Chlorobiaceae bacterium; assembly: GCA_903836465.1. GTDB lineage: Bacteria > Bacteroidota > Chlorobiia > Chlorobiales > Chlorobiaceae > Chlorobium. Next base: position 43,989 of record CAILRB010000030.1, on the reverse strand, counting down.
ATAACTGATTGATGCTCTCATATCTCCAGTCCAACACGGCAGGGAGTGGCGTTGACAAACCTGCCATTCTCTTTTTGCACGCTTTTCCGCTCTCAGCCGCAATGTGGCAGCCACAGATTGAGGCTCTCGGCAAGGCGGGATATACTGTCATAGCGCCGAACTCTTTTGGTATTGACGGGTCTGCGGAAAAAGCGGGATGGACGTTTACCGATTATGCCCATGAGCTGGCGTCGCTTCTGGATTCATTGAAGGTAGAGAACGCAACAGTTGTGGGCCTCTCAATGGGTGGATATCAGGCGTTTGCATTTTACCGGCTCTATCCCGAAAAAACGGCATCGCTGGTACTGTGCGACACCCGTGCTGAAGCTGATGCTCCCGTCGCCCGATCGGCAAGAGAGGAGTTCATCAGCGCCGTGGAAAGCAAGGGTGCCGGAGAGGCTGCGGGACGTATGATACCGAATTATTTTACCGACAACACCTATCGCGTGAGGCCCGAGTTGGCTACCCAGGCGGAAGCCATGATCATCAAGCAGTCTCCAACGGTCATCAACGCTGCCATGCGGGCAATCATGACGCGTTCTGATGCAACATCACTCCTCTCCGCTATTGATTGCCCGGTACTGGTGCTTAACGGAGAGGAAGACAAGCTCACCACAAAGGAGACGGCTGAAAGCATTCATGCCCTTATACCTGGTTCACAGCTCCGGTTGCTGGCTGGAGCCGGTCATATTTCGAATATGGAGCAGCCTGAAGCGTTCAACCATGCGCTGCTTGACCATCTTGTCACACTTCCAGACTATCAAGCAGTTCAAAAAAGTTAGGGAACGAGACACCAACCACATCAATATCGGTAATGTCAATCGCGCATCCTGTTGCTTTGCTGGCAATGGCAAAGCTCATGGCAATCCTGTGATCGTCAAAACTGTCTACCACGACGGTGGTTGACGGGGTCATTTTGCGCCCCTTGACCTCAAAACCATCCGGATATTGTTCACACTCAAAACCAAGTCGCTGAAGGTTAACGACAAGTGCATCAATCCGGTCGCTCTCTTTTGTGCGAAGCTCTGCGGCGTTATGCAGTTCAAATCGGCCAGAGGCAAAGGCTGAAAGCACGGCCAGCATTGGTATTTCATCGATGATAAAGGCAACGAGCTGCGGATCGCTGATGGCGAGAGGCTCAAGCCCTGAGTTGTTCTGAACAAGAATGTCACCGATGGTTTCGCCCCCAATCACCCGCTGGTTTTCGATCGACAACCCTGCCCCGGCTTCGGACAGGATACCCAGAAATGCTGCTCTGGTGGGGTTGAGGCAGACATCCCGAATGATGATTTCTGAACCTCGGGCAAGCAGACCAAGAGCAACAATAAAACATGCCGCAGAGGGATCGGCTGGAATAAAGAAGGGCTTTGCAGCAATGGCTTTTCTGCCAGGCACCACTATGACTCTTTCGCCATTGCATTCGATGCTCTCAAGCCCAAGCATCACTTCGGTATGGTCACGCGAGAGTACTGGTTCGATGATCCGGGTTTCACCCTCGGCATGAAGGGCGGCAAAGGTTACGAGTGACTTCACCTGGGCTGAAGGAACTGGCAACCGATACTCAATCGCCTTGAGTTCTTTGGTTCCCCTGATCTGAATTGGTGCGGTTCCTGCTGCGGAAAGTTCAATGTTGGCACCCATGAGGCGCAACGGATCGGCAACCCGTTTCATGGGGCGCTTCATCAGGGAGCTGTCGCCGATCAACTCGCTTGAAAAGGGCTGCGCGGCAAGGATCCCGGCAAACATGCGCATAGTGCTGCCAGAGTTGTTGCACATCAACGGAGCCGATGGTGGCTGAAAGCTCCATAATCCCTGTGATTCAATAATAACCCGCTTGATGCGACGACCATAAGCACCGTCTGCCTCTTCCTGCCGAAGCGTTATACCCGCATCTTTCAGGACACCGAGGGTTGACTGATTGTCAAATCCTCTGGAAAAGTTTGTTATCTCTGTTGTGCCTTCCGACAAGGCGCCAATGAGGGCGGCCCGATGTGAGATCGACTTGTCGGGCGGCAAGGTTGTAACTTCACCCTTGAAAACTCGCATGAGTCAGTAAGTTGGTGTTGACAAAAAAAAAGCAACTCCCCTGAAGGAGCTGCCTTGCGTAACTTTTTCGATCAATACGATCATGAATTGCGTTCTTCGTTTGCCCGCTGAGCTCTCCGTCTGCTTCTTGAGCGCTTCAAACGGCCATCCACTGAAGGTTTAACAAAGTATGCGTTTGCACGAAACTCCTTTAAAATACCTGCACGCTCGTACTTTTTCTTGAAGCGCTTCAGCATTTTATCGATTGATTCATTATCATTTATCTGCACACTGACCAATGTAATTCACCCCCTTTTAAAAGATCAACAATCTTCAGACTTAACGTCTTAGTTTAAGTTTAATAATATCAGTAACGCTTTCCGAATTTTTTCCATTTGCAGCATTTATCTGCACGTTTTCGAGAAGCTGTTTTCTGCCACTTTTACAGAATTCTACAATAATGATAAAGGCGCCACTGCCTGTCGCCTGTTTTTCCCTGACTACTCCAACTTCGCCGAGAGCCTGATGATAGAGTGCATCGCCTTTGGCATAAATACCATGCGGAGAATAGACCTGACACTCTTCGGCATTCAGTTCACCTGGGCTGACTTCCCGGTCAATCTGTATCTGCCACTCCTTGAGAAGGTAGACCTGTTGACACTCGGAACAACGAATCCAGTACTGATTTTCGGCCGCTGGCTGAACATTGACCGCACCATTCTTGCCCTCTTTTTGCTTTTTAACCGGAGCTGAGGTTAAAAAATCGTCATATTTCGGCTTATCACTCGGCATCCATTCGCCGACAAACACTTTCTCAGTAATCTGACCGCATCCTTCACAGAAGCAAGCCTTGATCTTACCCTCCAAAATAAACTGCCTTTTTTTGGACTCTACCTTCATATAATACGGGCTGGTTGTTAACTCGGCTCAAAGTCGTCAGGATCTTCACTGTTTTTCTCCAGCTTCATGGCGCAATATAGTGCATGGTGCCTGAAAAAAAAGAATGTTCTTAACTTGCTTAATTATAGTAAATCCTTCCAAAAAAACAACCAGATAATGATTATTGCGTTTATTTATGGGTCAAGGCATCGATAAGATCAGATTTTGTAATTAGTTGGAGTCTTCCGTCAGACATATTTATCAGTACGCCGGATGCGTTTTGCTGCAATTTCGCAGATAATTCGGAAATTGTGGCATCCAGAGTACAGACCGGAAAAGGTTTCTCCATGAATCCGACAACCTTTGAATTCATCGCATCGTCGTTTTCAATCAGTATGGACAGAATCTTGTTTTCGCTGATACTCCCGATCGGAGCGTTATAGGAGACAATCGGAAGCTGTGAAACATCGTTCTGCTTCATCATTTCAAATACCTCCGCAAGCGTATGTTCCGGCCAGGCAAAAATCAGGTCCCGACGCGCTTTCAACTGGAGAATATCCTCTGCGGTAATCTGCTCAAGTGCCGATTTTGCTTTCCGGTAAAAGCCCCGTTTCCGCATCCAGTCATCCCGGTACATCTTGCTGAGATAGTAACCCCCGAAATCATTCATCACCACAACAACACAGTCCTTCTCGCCATACCCCGCAGAAGCCTGAAGCGCTGCGGCCATCACCGCACCCGATGCTCCTCCGGCAAAAACAGCTTCCATCCGCAAGAGTTCCCGACCGCAGTTGAATGCCTCATAATCGCTTACCTGCATCACGTCATCGATAACCGACGGATCCCAAAAAACGGAAGCCTGTTGAGAACCTATCTCTTCAAGTTCTGAAAATGCCGGAGCTCCCGGTTTTCCATCTTTGAAAAGACCAGCATACATTGAACCCTGCGATTCAACGCCGACAATACGGATCGCTGGATTCTTTGCTTTCAGAAAGCGACCGATCCCGAAAACCATTGCGCCGGAACCCATCGGTACAAACACATGGGTAACCCGCCCATCCGTCTGGTGAAAAATTTCGCTGCCGGTTGCATCGCTGTGAACCTGAAGGCTGAGAGGATTCTCATACATTCCGGTAAAAAAGGCGTTGGGAATGCTCTTTACCAGACTTTCGGCCACATTCATGCAACTGCGTTGCTCTCCGGGCAAGGCATCCGAAGGGGTGATAACCAGTTCGGCACCAATGGCCCGCAGCATATCCTGTTTTTCCCGCGATATTTTATCGGGGACAGCCAGAAGCAGCTTGTAGCCACGACTCACACTGGCCATTGCCAGAGCGATACCGCTATTGCCGAAGCTCCAGTCCACAAGAGTCATGCCCGGATGAATCAGATGACGCTCTTCAGCATCCTTGACAATTGCACACGCCACCCGGTAATAGTGCGACCAGGCGGGATTCATGTACTCGAGTTTCGCCATGACCTTTGGCTTGATATGGCGGGTCATCTGTTTGACAAGAACCAGAGGCGTTTCTGCTGGAAGCCCGAAGATATCGTGGTTCGGCATGATAGTAACTGAAAAATGAATTAAAGTGACAAGAAACCCTCGTCACATTCAACGGAAAATATACATTAATTGATTAATTCATGACACCAGAGAAATAAGCGCATTTCATGTTTGAAAATCAGAAACAAAATATGTTTTTTTTGTTGGAGGTTCCAACTGTCGAAAAACGCACCGCTCAAATCTCTTTGGATAAAAAAACTTTTAACAGCAAAACGGCACGCGCGTTATGGACGAAAACACAGCAGGCTTTTCGACCAGGGAAATTCCTGCAGAAAATATGACCGAGGCTCGTATCTCTTTGGAGCACCTTGTCTGGAATGCACGCCTGATCCGTGAAAGAATGAACGGGAAGGCCCGTATCATGGGCATCGTCAAGGCAAATGGCTATGGCCATAACGTCCACAAGGTAGCAGGAGCGCTTGAAGCTTCAGGAGTAAGAGATTTTGGTGTGGCAAACATCCATGAAGCTCTGGAGCTGAAAACCGGCGGCGCACTGAAAAAAGCGGCAACGATTCTGGCCTTTTCCTCACCGCTGGCCTCCCATATTGAATATTTCCTGAGATACGGAATCGACATGACCCTCTGCGACAGCGCAACGCTTCATACCGCCGGGGAAATTGCTGCCGCGCATCATAAAACGCTTGCTGTTCAGGTCAAAGTCGATACGGGTATGGGTCGGCTCGGCATCTTGCCTGAGTCAGCGATGGAGCTTCTCAGAGAAATCGATCGCTCACCCTTCCTTGAGCTTACTGGTATCTACACCCACTTTGCCGAAAGTGCAACACCCCGGGGGTTCACCCATCAACAGCTTTCGGCATTCAGGAATTTGACCGCAGAATATGAACACGCTTCAGGCCGGACGGTCTGCAAACACGCGGCCAACAGCGGGGCAATTCTTTCGGCTGAGGAGTCGTGGCTTGATATGGTCAGGCCCGGCATCCTGCTTTACGGTTATCATCCTGCAAAAAACACCTCTTGCCGTCTTGCGGTAAAACCGGTGATGCAGGTCGAGTCTACAGTGATTTTTATCAAACCGGTAACGGCTGGAACCACCGTCAGCTATAACCGAACCTGGAGAGCTCCGGAAGCAAGCTCTATTGCAACCATCGCCGCAGGCTACGCCGACGGTTATTCAAGAGCCCTGTCCGGCCGGGCAACGGTAATGATCAACGGAAAATCTTACCCGCAGGTCGGCACGGTCACGATGGACCAGATCATGGTTGACCTCGGCACAAAGCACGATGTCAAAAAAGGAGACAAAGCCATTCTCTTTGGATGGGAAGGGCTTTCAGCCGAAGAGATTGCTGATATTACCGGCACTATCAGCTACGAAACGCTCTGTTCGGTCTCTTCCAGAGTTAAACGGGTCTTTGTATGAAGCTCTTCGAAAAACTGGCCGTCAAACTCAGTTTGACCAAAGCAGAAATAACTCTGGTCTCGGTTCTGCTGGGATTTTTGGTGCTTGGTGGAGTCCTTAAAAACATCCGTTCGGTTGAAAAGGCAGAGACGCTTGTCAAAAAAGTCGAAACCTCCCGATATCGTGAAGAGGAGGTCGACAGCCTTCTTGCCCTTGCTTCTGTGGCTCAGGCTACGGTCAGGGAGGATGTCATGCAAGGTACGGAAACAGGCAAAGAAAGCACTTCCAGTGAAAAGAGAGGGGCGCACCGATCATCAGAAAAAAAGCTCTTTAATGGAACTCTCTCTTTCAATAAAGCGAGCAAAGGGCAGTTGCAGAAGATTCCCGGAGTCGGCCCGGTCATGGCCGAACGACTGATTACCTTCAGAACCGCAAAAGGGGGAAAAGTTCACGACTTCCAGGAGTTTCTTGAGGTCAAGGGGGTAGGCGAAAAAAAGCTCGAATTTCTTAAAAAATATTTCACCCTCGAATAATGGATCACCGATCGAGCAAGAGCATTATCGCCTGCATCATCGACCATACAGAATCGGCTGTTGTCCGGCTTAAAACATCCGGCAGTAACGGGTACACCCTGTCTGGCTGTAAAACGCTGCCTCATGGCCTCCAGAGCCTTGCATCAGGTCATGAGAAGCGTCTTCTCAGCAAGCTGAAAAGCTTCTGCGGCGCATGGAAGGATGAGGATCTTGCGCTCTGTGTCGGCACGGAGAGCTTGCTGCCCCTCCCTGCCTGCTTTCCGGAAGATGCAACCCATGAGGAGTCACGAGCTTATTGCCGCATTGAGGCGGAGTACTTTTTGAACAAACCCGAAGAGTATGGTTGCGACATTGTAAGGTATGCCAGTGGTCATGCAACAGACCATAACAGGCTTCTGCTCTTCTACCCTGCTGAACCATGCAGCAGGATTGCAACATACTTGTCTGAGGAGCACCAGATACTTTTCGCGGGTACAGCGCAACTCCCTCTTGTCTATCTGTCGAAATTTACGGAGGAGCCGCAGGTTCTCCTTGAACTTGAGAACAGCTCTGTACTTTTGACTATAGCGCACCATGGAACTCTGGAAAAGTTCTCTTTTCATAGGGTAAATAACCGTGAAGAGGCAGAATATTTCACAATGAACGAGCTGATGGAGAATCCGATCTGCCGACAAACAGCAGTGCAGGTAACTGGCACAAGAGCTGACAAGGCCATGATGTCGCTGATCGGTGCAGAAACATCCTCTCCCCTGAAGCCGCTCAGCATACCGCCATCACTGTCGATCAGTAATCCGCAACGATTGAACACCTCGACGCCAGCGGTGGTTAAAGCCATCAGCGCGGCGGTGATGGCGTTGGAGCAGCTTTGAGCGGTGGGTTAGACGACCCTGCCACAAAAGAGCCGTCAGCGCAACACTGACAGCTCTTTCAGAAAAAAACAAGAATCCTATAAATTCTTCGCCACAACAACTTCGGCAATCTGCACCGCGTTGGTGGCGGCACCTTTGCGGAGGTTATCGGCTACAATCCACATGTTCACGGTGCGGGGATGCCAGTAGTCGCGACGAATCCTGCCCACAAAAACCTCGTCGCGCTCGTATGAAGTAAGCGGCATGGGGTAGATACGTGCCGAAGGGTCATCCTGTAATATAATGCCCGGCGAGGTGCGCAGAAGCTCCCGAAGCTCGTCAATATCAAAATCACGCTCCAGCTCAATGTTGAGCGACTCACCATGACCGCCATAGACGGGAATGCGAACGGTAGTCGGTGAGACACTGATGGCATTGTCGCCCATAATCTTGCGGGTCTCGTTCACCATCTTCATCTCCTCCTTGGTGTAACCGTTCTCCGTGAACGCATCAATCTGTGGCACGGCATTGAAGGCGATCTGATGAAAGTGGGTAAACTCATCCTGCTTTTCGCCGGCAAGTTCGCTCTCAAGGGCATCGCGCCCCACCTTCCCCTTGCCGGTAACCGACTGGTAGGTCGAAACAACAACCCGCTTCAGCCCGAAGCGGTCATGCAGCGGCTTGAGCACCACCACCATCTGGATCGTTGAACAGTTGGGGTTGGCAATAATCGGCTCAGGAGTGCCATCACCCTTGAAAATATCTCCGGGGTTCACCTCAGGGACAACAAGCGGTACATCGGTATCCATGCGGAATGCCGATGAGTTGTCGATAACAACCGCACCCTCTCCTGCCGCAATCTGCGCCCATTCGCGGCTCGCTTTTGCGCCAGCCGAAAAAAGCGCTATATCAACTCCCTGGAATGCCTCTTTTGAGGGTTCACGAATAATAAACTCACGACCCTTGAAGGTTATCGCCTGACCCGCGCTTCTGGATGAAGCAAGCGGGACGATGTCACTGACCGGAAAATTTCTCTCTTCCAGAACCTTGATCATGGTGCGGCCCACAAGGCCAGTTGCGCCAAGTACCGCTACCCGACAGCGAAAATCCGAACTGCTCATAACTTGTTTTATGGTTTTATCTTAATAATTCAGTACCAGTTTATCCGAATGGTCATTCAAACTTTCTGTATCGTCAAAAATCTTTCCTTCCCGTGCATATCCCTCACACTCCGCTTCGTAGTCGAGAAGAATCTGGATAACCTGCTCCCAACCATCCTCACGCACCAGCTTGTTGCGCACCCGCGAGACCATCGGCAGCGCCTTCAGGTAGGTGGAATAGTGACGGCGCATCTCAAGATTTCCGTACTTCTCCCCTTTGAACTGCACAGAGAGGGTCAGGTGATCGATCGCGGCATGTATCCTTTGCCGGAAATCGGGCATCGGCATCGGATCGCCGGTTTTAATAAGCTGCTTTGCCTGTTCAAAGATAAAGGGGTTGCCAATGGCGCCACGGCCAATCATCACCCCATCCGCTCCGGTCTCGGCAAACATCGCCACGGCATCTTCGGCTGACCAGATATCACCATTGGCGATAATCGGTATCCGCGCCTTCTCCTTCGTGGCACGAATCCAGCTCCAGTCTGCGTTTCCCTTGTACATCTGGCTCCGCGTGCGCCCATGCAGAGCCAACGCCTGAATACCGGCATCCTCAAGTCGGGGAAGAATATCAAGAATATTGATCGATTCCAGATCCCAGCCAATCCTTGTTTTGGCTGTCACCGGTATGTTAACCGCGTTTACAACCGCAGCACAAATCTCTGCCATCTTCTCCGGCTCCCTGAGCAAAGCCGCTCCAGCGCCTTTCCCTGCAACTTTTTTGGTCGGGCATCCGAAATTGATGTCGAGATAGTCAGGGCAATACTCCTCGGCGATGACGGCAGCCTCAACCATCGACTCCACACTGCTGCCGAAAATCTGGATGGCAAACGGTCTTTCAACGGCATCGGTCTGCAACTTGCGCAAGGACTTTTCAACACCTCTGCGCAGGGCTTCCGCACTGATAAACTCGGTATAGACAATGTCGGCCCCATGGCGCTTGCAGAGTTGCCTGAAGGCCCTGTCAGTCACGTCTTCCATCGGAGCAAGAATAACAGGGCGATCTCTGTCGAGAGTTCCAATTTTCATTCCGAGCTGGTAATAATCTCCGCTGGCCCGATCATCAACTCCTTGACCTGCGCATGTATCTTTTTATAGAGCAGAGGATCTTCACGAAGCGCTTTTTTCACGGTTTCACGGCCCTGCCCAAGCTTCTCCTGGCCATAACTGAACCACGAACCGGCCTTTTTGATCACCCCGAATTCAACACCAAGATCAATCAGCTCGCCTATTGCTGAAATCCCTTCTCCGTAGAGAATATCAAATTCGGCAGTCTTGAAGGGTGGTGCTACTTTGTTCTTGACAACCTTGACTCTGGTACGGTTTCCGGTGCTCTCATCACCATCCTTGATCTGGGCAATTTTACGAATATCGAGACGCACTGATGCATAAAACTTCAGGGCCTTGCCGCCGGTCGTTGTTTCCGGGCTGCCATACATGACCCCGATTTTATCGCGAAGCTGGTTGATGAAAATACAGACGGCGCACGATTTTGAGATCGCGCCGGTAAGTTTACGTAGCGCCTGACTCATAAGCCTGGCCTGCAATCCCATGACACTGTCGCCCATCTCTCCCTCAAGCTCTGCCTGCGGCACCAGAGCCGCAACGGAATCGACCACAACAACATCAATGGCGCCACTCCTGACAAGGGTTTCGACAATGGAAAGCGCCTGCTCGCCTGATTCCGGCTGGCTGATGAGAAGAGCGTTGATGTCAACACCAAGCTTGCGGGCATACGTCGGGTCAAACGCATGTTCGGCATCGACAATAGCCGCTATGCCACCCTCTTTTTGTGCTTCAGCAATAACATGTAAAGCAAGGGTTGTTTTGCCCGAAGATTCTGGTCCGTAAATTTCTGTTACCCTTCCGCGCGGCAACCCGCCAACGCCGAGTGCAAAATCAAGCGCCATCGATCCTGTTGAAATCGACTGCACCGTCAGCCCCGCCGAACCATCCCCCATCCGCATGATAGCTCCCTTTCCGAACTGTTTTTCGAGGGCTTCGACCGCAAGGTTAAGTTGTTTAAGTTTTGCCGGATCAACAACGACTGAATTTTGTTCTGTTTTCTGAGTATCCATAATTAATAAAGCATGATAAAATTGGAGAAAACGGAATCTTTTCAGGTTATAATGGTCTTGAGCGTTTCCGGAAGATCCCGGTAACGCAAGTTCAATTCCTGTACAGACCTCATATTACTGTATGCAAGCTTCCTTGAAGAGAGGCGTATGCTCTCCAGGCTGATAAAGGAGGGACGGTTCGACAGCATCGACCAGCATTCACCGCCGAGGCCGGCAAGCATCCCCAAGCCGCTTGGAACCATAAATGTTTGTCCAGTGTGACTGCCTTCAACGCTCTTGATACGAGAGACAAGCTCCCGGAAAGTAAGGTTATGACCGACAACAATATAACGTTCCCCTGAACGGCCCTTTTCCCACGCGGCAATATGCGCATCGGCCACATCACGAACATCAACAAAGCCAGTGCTTCCTGAAGGAAAAATCGGCAATCTGCCTTGATAAATCAACCGCAGTACGTCGTTCGAGGCACTGACCGATGACAGGTTCTGTGGGTCAACGCCGATCACGACACCGGGATTGACCAGCACAACGTCAAGCCCTTCTGCCAGACCACGAAGCGCCTCAAGTTCAGCCAGATGCTTGGCTTCCATATAACCGTTCCTGCGTTGCCACTCCTGAAATGATGTTGATTCACTGGCCAGAGAACCATCCTCTGGAACACCAACGGCTGCGATTGAGCTGGTCAAAACAAGCCTTTGGACATTATTGAAAAGAGAAGCATTCACTACGTTCCGTGTCCCGAGCACATTGGTTTCATAGAGAGCATTACGAAAATTCCTAGTATAGGAAATCAGACCTGCACAATGAAACACTGTCTCTGCTCCCTTGAAAGCCTCATTGAGAGCAAGAGGATCAAGAATATCTGCCCTGACAATATCAACTGGCAACCCCTTCAAAAAAGAGCAGTCCGAACTTTTGCGTGCAATCACCCGGCATTTGACCTCTCCGGAATATCGCGAGAGCAGTGCAAGAAGGATCTGTGAGCCTATATATCCGGTAGCCCCGGTAATGACAATTGATGACTTGAGCATTAAACGCTGAATATTTCCGCCTTATCTTTTCCTGACACGTTACCTCGTGAAACCTTTGTGAACAACTACCTGTTTTGCTTTAAACTATAATACACTAATTTTTCGCCATAATTCAAAAAAAACAGTTTTGTAATATAATATATAAATGAGGGCAGAGCTTCACAGTTCATAAAAATAAGAATTAAAACTACATTGCACTCAATTCCGGTCACAAGCTTCAGAAAATTATTTCAGTAATGACGACAGTTAATTCGCAGCCGCTGGCAGTACCCTTTTCAGTTCATCAGGATGTTCTTGCGAACGGGTTAAGAATCGTCACTGATACCGTCCCTTATGTACAAAGCATTACTCTCGGCATCCTGATTGATGCTGGTTCACGCGATGATCCCGAAAAAAGTCAGGGACTGGCTCATTTCATTGAGCACGCACTTTTTAAAGGAACCCGACGGCGCACCTACATCGACATTGCCAGAAATATTGAAAAAAACGGTGGTTACCTTGATGCCTACACAACCAAGGAACACACCTGTATTTATCTTCGCTGTCTGGCAGAACACCTTGAGCCCTCTTTTGACTTGCTCTCTGATCTTGTCTGTGACCCGATTTTTCCCCCTGAAGAGATCGATAAGGAAAAGGAGGTTGTTATTGAGGAGATCAGCAGTGTCAATGACACCCCTGAAGAGCTTGTTTTTGAAGAGTTCGACCTGCGCTCGTTTCCAACCCACCCGCTTGGCAAACCGATCCTCGGGACTGAAGAGAGCGTTGAAGCTTTTACCGATGATGATCTGAAAAACTTCATGCGCCAGCATTATATACCGAAAAAAATGTTGCTCACCGCTACCGGCCAGGTTAGTCACGACGAAATCATGCGGTTAAGCGAACGTTTTCTTGGAGCGCTTGGAGAATCGCCCGGCAACGAATATCTTCGCCAGCCATTTCTTGCTGAACATTACACCCCCTTTACCCTCTCGCTGAAAAAAAGGGTCTGTCAGGCGCAGATTGTACTCGGAACAGCTATTACACGGTATGATCCACTCTATTACAGCTTGATGGTGCTCAACTCCATGCTCGGTAACGGCATGAGTTCCATCCTTAATCTGGAACTTCGGGAGAAACGGGGACTGGCATACAACGTCTATTCTTCAGTCACCTTTTTTGACGATCTGACCGCAATTAATATCTATGCGGGTACAGACAGCAACAAAACAAAGGTCACCCTGGAACTCATCAGGGAGCTGCTCCAGAGCGATGCGCTGAAAAATCCTGACCCGGAAGAGGTGCAGGCCGCGAAAACAAAACTGCTCGGGTACCATATCATGGGTATGGAAAAAATGACACGCAGAATGTCACAGACCGCTTCCGATCTTTCCTACTTCGGAAGGTACATCGAACCTGCGGAAAAAACAGCCGCTATCGAAGCGGTTACGGTTGAAGATATCGCCGAAGCTGCTCTGAGAATGCTGCATGATGCTCCTTATGCAACACTGGTCTATAAACCAGGCCGATAAGCAAAAGAGCACCCATTGCTCTATTTTAAAAAAACAGGAATAATTCGTACCTTCTTTACTTTTAATTTTTCTCAATGACTCATTAACCAAGAGAGCCTTGCAAAAGAATATCAAGAACGTCAGCGAAACCGAACAGGTACTGGAAATTATTCTTTCCCGGGAAGAGTTTGGTGCCGAATATAACCAGGAACTGGAAGAAGCCAAGAGGAACATACAGATCAAGGGATTCAGAAAAGGGCACGCACCTGAAGGCCTGATTAAAAAACTGGCCGGACCCTCTCTTGAGGCGACCGTAGCCGAAAAAATGGCGTCAAAATATTTTGGAGAGATTGCTGAGGCCGAAAACATCAAGCCGGCAAGCCGCGCACAGATCATCGACTTCTCTTTTACGCCAGATCAACTGACAATCCAGCTCTCCTACGAAATTCATCCCGAATTCGAACTCAAGGATTTCAGCGACTATACCTTTACCAAAGCGCATTATACCATTACTGATGAGGATGTCGACCGCGAAATAAAACTTGTTCTTAAAAGTCACGGAACCTTGATCAGTATTGATGAAGCTGCATCAGCAACCGACACGGTTATCGGCGATGTCGTCAGACTTAACGAGGCTGGCGAACCTGAAGAAGAGCAAAAGACGGAAAACCATCACTTTACCCTGGAGTATCTTCCTGAGGAAAACCCTTTCCGCAAAGCGTTGACAGGAAAAAAAGCCGGGGAAGTTGTTGACGTGGAAAACGACCTGAAAGATGGTGATGCATCAGCATCCCGCTTCCGTGTTTCCATCAGTGAAATCAAACGACTTGAGCTTCCCGAATTGACCGATGAGCTGGTTAAGGAGATTACCGGACAACGGTTTGAATCAGTGACAGATTTCACCGCAGACGTCCGAATTCAGCTCGAACAGCACTTTATGATGAAGTCTGAAGAAGAGTTCATCGAGTCCATCTCGGCGAAACTGATTGAGGAAAATCCTGTGCCTGCCCCCAAGTCCATGATTGAATCTTTCTCGAACATGCTCGTTGAAAATGCCAAACGCCAGATAGGCGGCAGCTTCCCGAAAGAACTGGACGAAAAACAGTTTCATGTCGCAATGAGGCCAAATGCTGAAAAACACGCACAATGGCTTCTTATCAGCCAGAAAATAGCTGAGCTCAACAAGCTGGAAGTATCTGACGACGACATCAAGGCTTTCGCGGAAAAAGAGGCCGGAAAAAATGAATCCATGACTGTCGAAGATCTCCTGAACACCTATAAGTCAGCCGAATTCAGGGATTACATTACCGATACCATCCTCAAAGAGAAGATCTACGATATTATAAAATCGAAGGTAACGATCATCGAGGAAGAGAAGCCTCTTCCCGCTCATAAAGGCTGATTTTTCGAAAATCACAATTTCAAAAAAGCAGGAGTTTTAAAGAACTCCTGCTTTTTTGATTTTATAGCCCTTCAATCAGTGCTGTAGCAACTGCAGCATGACGGTCGTGGGCAATCGAAACCTTGATGGAACAGCCAGCAGGAATGCATTGCGCAAGAGTTGGGCGCACATAAGGCCTGCCCTTTTCATTATTGAGGATCTCAAAACTCTTCCAGTGAACCCCCCCGGAAAACCCTGTGCCAAGAGCCTTGACAACAGCCTCCTTGGCTGCGAAGCGACCGGCAATACTGGCAATCACCTGTGGTTTCTGTAAACAGAGAGCAATCTCCTCTTCAGAAAGAAACCGCTGCAGAAACTTCATGCCATAGCGACTGTACAGAGTTTCAATCCGATCAAGATCAACAATGTCTATGCCAACTTCCATATTTCCACCGGTTCAGACAAGCCTGATTGTCATAGAAAGATCAAGAGCCTTGACGCTGTGCGTCAGTTCACCGATAGAAATAAAATCAACGCCGGTTTCAGCCACCTCAACCACATTGTGCATCCCTATATTACCAGAGGCTTCAAGAAGAACAGTACTGCAAGCGGTTTTGACATAATCGACAGCCTCTTTCATCAGATCAGTAGTAAAGTTATCAAGGAGAATAATATCCGGTAAACAGACCAGTGCTTTACTCAACTCATCCATGGAACGAACCTCGGTTTCGATCTTCACATCAAGTTGTTGCTTCTCACGGTATATCTGTGCACGACGAATAGCCGAAGCAATGCCACCGGAAGCGTCAATATGGTTATCCTTGATAAGGATCAAATCGAAGAGCCCGAAACGGTGGTTTTGACCTCCGCCAATTTTGACTGCCTCTTTATCAAAATAGCGCAACCCCGGGGCTGTTTTCCGGGTATCAAGAATTTTTACCCCGGTATGACTTACCTTATCAACATAAACCCTTGTTCTGGTCGCAATCCCTGACATGCGCTGCAGAAAATTAAGTGCTGTGCGTTCTCCAACAAGGAGAGGAGCCAGCTTGCCCGTCGCTTCAAGTATCATTTCACCGCAAAGCACAGCTTCTCCATCCCTGCGATAAAGTTGGATTGAAAGTCCCGGATCACAGGCAGCAAAAACCTGTAAGGCAACATCAAGACCAGCTACAACACCGCTCTCTTTGGCTCTCATAACCGCGCTACCCTCCTGAAGGGGGTTAATCGTTGCCAAAGTGGTAATATCACCTGTATAACGATCCTCTTCAAGGGCAAGCATAATAGCCCTTGCGCGGCACCCCTCGTAAAAATCGTGACGCGTACTGTTCATAATAGCCGCTCTTGAGACGTTGAAAAATAAGTACAATGCAACAAAGGTAGTGAATTTTATACTCTTTTTGGAGTCTTAAGGCCACCCGTTATGCAAGAGCCCTCGACTTTCCATCAAGGAGTGATTTTATGCCTCATTGTAGAACGAGAGAGAGAATTGTTATATTATTAGTATTCTTGTTATCGATAGAGGGCAGGTTATCAATTTATAAAATAATCTCGAAGCGCTGCCCGGTTTCGGGGCTTTTTTATGGTTACGAAGATATGGATATCAATAACATCAAATTTAAGGCATTATTTCAGGATGTAGCCTCACTGCAAAATATTTGGCGCTTCTCTACAGTAAATAACCGAGACGTCGATTTTGTTAATTTCAGACAACGTTCCGAATGGCTTCAGTTTACCGGCCTGCACGACAAGGATGGTCATGAAATTTATGAAGGAGATCTTTTACAGTGGGCAAACTATATCGTTGAAGTTGTTTTTGAAGCTGGAAGTTTTAAAGTTTTGAATGACGGGAACGCCGACATGCTTCTGTGGTATTGCTTGCCTGAATGTACGGTTATCGGCAACAAATACGAAAAAAGGGCAAAGTCATAATGAAACGGAAAGCCAAATCATGCGTCCGGCTCGTTAATATGGTTTTTTATGCTCATCACGGAGTACGAAAGGAAGAACATACCGTTGGTGCAAAATATGAAGTCGATGCAGAACTCTCTTTCGACTTCACCGATGCAGCAATACACGATGACATCGCCAAAACTGTGGATTACGGCACCGTCTACAGAAAAATAAAGGCTGCACTAACCCTGAAAAAATATTTTCTTATCGAAGCTGTCGCCTATGAGATCGCCCAGGATCTCCTCAGAGATTTTTCGGTTCTCGACAAAGTCGCCATAAATGTTCGCAAGCGCAATCCTCCCGTTGACGGTATCTGCGATTATGCTGAAGCCGATTACTCTACCTCCCGTCACTGAAATCATGCGGGCTCATAAGGTATTTATAGGGATTGGCTCCAATATCGGGGATCGCCTCTGCCACCTTCAGGAGGCCGTAAGCCGTCTTGCTCTTCTTGATGAGACATCAGTATGTGCCGTGTCATCAATTTACATGACCGAACCAATTGGCGATACTGAACAAAATCGGTTTTATAACGGCGTTCTCTTGCTGGAAACCTCATTTTCACCGGAAGAGCTTCGTCTGCAGTGCAAAACTATTGAACAGGAATTAGGACGCCCTGACACCTATTCTCGTTGGAGTCCGAGGGTGATCGACCTCGACATTCTGCTTTATGACAACACTGGCATCCACTCCGAAACACTTTCAATACCCCATACAGAGCTTCATCGCCGAAAATTTGTCCTTGTCCCTCTGCTCGACATTGCCAATCCTGTGCATCCGGTCATGCAGCAAACCATTCAGCAGCTCCTCAAATGCTGTCCTGACCGCTCAGTATTGGTAAGGATAAAAAAAAGCGTAGAGATAAAATAAAAAGACGGATTTCCCTGTACAGGAGTCCGCCTCTTCAAGCTTACCATATCGTACAAAGAGCTGACTGCGTTCGCTCAGTTGGCAAAAGTAATGTTGAGATTACCTTCTATAAAATCAGCGCCTTCCGTTTTTCGGCCTACAAGCACATTGGGAAGAATAATGCTTTTGCGAAAGTTATTGATATCTACCAGCAGTTCATCGCCTTTGATATTCACATTGAGCTTCTTCACCTCAACATTTGGCAGGTAAAGGCTCAGAACATATTTCCCGTTAATTTTCTCCAGCATCTGGGTTTTGTCACTACTGTAAAGAATATCTGCAGGATTTTTGTCGCCAAACATTTCTTTGCTCAACTCGTAAAGTCTGTCGGTATTGATAATTTCTGCTGTAGACTGTTTGACTCTGAAAATAGGGACAGGATAAAAACAGTTTTCAATCACCTTGAGATATTTGCTCTGAATATCTATAAGACTCTGCAGATAGCTGTCCGAGGAGCTTGAGGGAAGAATCTTGTTGACCACAGCAGCATCAAGCTTATAGCCGAAGAGGTTGAGGTAGGTCTGAACCCGCAAGGCTTCCTTGATAACCATATTTTCAGGATTAAGAACAACGCGGAACGTCGTTATTGATTTATCCTGAAGCATAGCGTGGAGTTCCTTCATGTGAGCATTCACTTCAGGCATAAGCTTGAAGATATTTTTCTTCGGCATGAACTTGCTCAGGAGAGGAGCGGCAAAACCAATAGCTTTTGAATGCCACCCACCAATTTTATCAGCATACCAGCCATAAGATTCAGGCATACCAAGCAAACGCATGGTCTCCCCGGTTGGAGCGGCATCAACAACAACGACATCATAATTACCTGACTTGGCTGCTTTCCAGATATAGCGAAGACTGATCATCTCCTCCATACCGGGCATAATGGCAAGCTCTTCAGCAACAACTTCATTGGCACCGTCATGCATTAAAATCGATGAAAAATAGGAGTAGAGCTCCGTCCAGTTTTCCCTGATTTCTGCAAGAACATTCACCTCCATAGCAAAGAGATTTTTTTCAACCTCTACAGGTGTGGAAGAGAGTTCAGCATTCAAAGCATCGGCAAGACTGTGAGCGACATCAGTACTCATAATCAAAACCCTTTGTCCTCGTCGGGCAATTGCGGTTGCAGATGAAGCTGAAACGGTAGTTTTTCCTACCCCTCCTTTACCCAAGTAAAGAATAATTCTCATGTTGATAATAAAACTATTGAGTGAACTTGATCTTGACTGAATGCATTTTATGGAGGAGTTGCTCCTTCGGTATCGTGTTCATGGCCAGTAAGCCGGCCAGCATCAAAGGTTTTGTTGACAGATGCATCATCACCAGAATGTACTGCTGCAATATTCTTGTCAGGGGACCGAACATTGCCTGTTTCCGAATCAGATCTGATCATTATTTTTTTTCTTGAAACACTTTCAACGGCACCAGGTATGCCAGTATCCACTGATTTTGAAGAAATATCATCCATACTCATCATGTTTTTCACAATTGAAGGTATGTTTTCATCAAGAGATTTGATGGTAATATTTTTACGTGTCGGCACTGCTTCAAGGTTATCTTCTTTCAGTTTTTTCTCACCGGAGACCACTGAACCCTTATCTTTTTCACTCCTTGCATCATTGCTGCCGAAACAATCCGCATTCAAGGTCATATCGTCATCGCTTGTGATGTGAACGCTCTTTCTTTTAGGAAAGTCATCACTGTCATCTGCATTGCGACGCCTGGCTTGCTGGAAGTCATCATCTCCTTCGGTATGATCAGCTTTTGGAGAAGGCCTTTGCGCCCTTCTCTTCGAGGTCTCGCCAAAACTGGAAGAAAGCCGTAACAACTTTCCAACCGATCCTATCATCCCGTCATTTCTGACCGCAGTTTTAACAATATTTATGACAAAGCGCTCAGCCTGAGGATTATCGGCTATGCTGTTCAGCAGTTCGTTAAGGGCTGTGAGCATGCCGGGAACATGCTGCAGGTCACTTTTGACCTGATCACGAATCTTGAACGGAGCATCTCCGATCAGCTCCTTTATTGAACCAGCAATTCTTTTCAATGTTGCCGGATCTGTGGGAAGCATATTTTCAATTCCCTTTATGGCATCCGCCGGCGAAAATCCTTCCTGTTTATGCTCTCCTGACTGTTGGGAGGAGCGCTCATCAGGTGCATAACCAAGACTTGCTTTATACTGCTCCAACAGATCCTGGCCATAACCAATATTACTTTGCTGCTGAACAGGATCAGGTGCTTCATATCGGAAAGAAATTGCCTGAGGCACACAAACTCCCCTTGCTCCCTGCAAAATAAGTGCCGAGACGTCATCAGGAAGATTTTTTCGGTAATTAAGGCCAAGGCGCTCTTCTATGACAGACTCAATGAGAGTATGAAGTCTAATCATCAAGTCTGCCTCACGCAGTTCAACCATATCAAAAATAACATAGACAGGCTCTTTGTTCTCACGCCGAATCTTAAGATTAAGCGTCGCAAAATCATGATCTTTATTCCGGCTGTTAACAGAGACCGAACCAAGATTAAACCTGTCAAGGTAATCCTTGTTCAAACCCCTTGCCCAGAGGTAAACAGCCTTGTCGGTATAGATCAGGTAATCCTGAAAGGCAATATTACCGACTCGTTCCTGATGTGATTCATAAAAAACACCCTCAAAAAATGCAATGGGATTTTCACCGGCACTCATGAGGCCTTTCTGAAAAAACTCAGTTACATCACTCTGTTCGGTCTGACCCGAAACGTAAACAGACACATTAGCCATTACCCATACCCATTCACTTAATACTTACAAGCCGATTGAAATCAAATTTATAAAAATTTTATAATAAACAGAAATTACTCAATCAATCGAGAGATGTCGGCTTTTTGGGAAAATAAAAAAGGCAGTGAAAGTGTTGAGCTTTTCACTGCCTGTGCAAAGAGCATAACAGATATGCTTACTCGGCGAACTTGGATTCAACTGCTTTTGAAGGAACAGCATAACCTGAAACTTCAGGTGATGATCCACGAAGGCTTGTGCCTCCGCCCATGCTGCCATAAGCATTGCGATTGATTCTCATCGTGCCCTTGCCCAAAGAATCAAACAACATACCTACTGTTTCCCAGTGCCCTTCAACCATGACTTCAAAAATACGTCCGGCTGCGGCCAGGATATCGGTAAAAACTCCACCACCACTCATAGTTCCTCCTCGAAATTTAATTATTGGAAAGTTATCAAAATTTAAAACAGCATTCTTCAATTAATTTACGGTATTAAAAAACAAAAACAAGAAAAAGATTTTCATTTTCAGCAGAAGCAAACAGCAAAAACAAAAATCCTCTTATTTTCTTATCGGTCCCTTCTGAAAGGAACCTGCAAAATTCTTAACGACTTCAGATGCAGATACCCCTGCATCACCAACGGCTGTCGCGGCATTTCCTGTCGCATTTTCAACGGTCTCAACAGCGTTGACATACAACGCACTGGCAGTTCTTGATGCGTCTTTAACGGTAATGGCGACTCTGTCAATAGTTTCACCAACAACTCCACCTGTACTGCCAAGCAGATTACCAATACCTGAAGCATCAATAACAGCACCCACCGTACCGGTAACCGTATCAAAGAGATTGCCTGCAAGATTCAGACCGCCAACAACAGCGCTCTGCCCGGTTAAGAGCACGCTTTCTGCGAGAAAGGTTAGACGATCAGTAAAGTCAAGTTCTTTAAAATCATGACGCAGTTTCTGGTAAGACTCAGACATATTTTTCTCCATTGAAGTGAGGCTCTATAAAGCAAGGCCCCTGTTACATTAAAACCAACTGAATTACTTTAGTGAAATTTAAACATAAATATCTATCAAAACAAATAAGTCATTATCCTCTATCGTACGCTTTTTGTTCCTTTTGTGACCGCGTGTGGTTTTGACGATCAAGATCAAAGGGTATGTGAAGCCATTTGTCTTTGAAGACAGCATCACCCGGTTCCAACCCCGTCAGACTGATCGGAAGCGTAATGATTTTGCGCTGATTACCAATTTGTACAAACAACTCATCGCCAGTTACCCATACGTCGATATCTACAGGATTTGCAAACATCAGCTTTAACTGTACCTCGTAAACATCACCGCTACGAACAAACTTTATCGGCGGTTCATCATACATCATATCAGATGGATCGGTATCACCGTACATATCCCTGGCGAACATCTCAAGTGACTTGAGGCCAACAATTTCCTGTTCATACATTCTGAGTTTTTTCACCGGAAGCGGAGAAAAACCTTCTTCTATTTCTCCGAGGTATTTCTGTTGTATAGCTTTCCAGTTTTCAAGATATCCACTATCCTCGTTCGTATCAAGCAGCCTGTTGACAAGCACCATATCCACTTTGAAGCCATAGAGGTTCAGATAGGTGAGAGCTCGCATAGTCTCCTTGATCGACATTTTCTCAGCATTCATTACCAGCCGCACTGTCGATTTCTGATTATCGGTGAGGATCTCGCGGATATCCTCCAGCTCATCAAAAACCTGGTCAACCGACTCAATAGCATCTGCCGGCGGGATAAAAAATGCAATTTTGTCAGACATTTTCGAAAGGGGCTTGCTCAACGGCTTGATAAGATACTTATTGACGTTTTTCACCGCTTTCATGCCCCATGCAAGGGTATCGGGAAGGGAGAGCAAGCGCAGGGTTTCACCTGTAGGCGCCGTATCAAGCACAAGAACATCATAAAGCCCGGAGGCTTTATAGCGTTTTATTCTCAAGAGGGAAAAAAGCTCTTCCATCCCCGGCAGGATGGTCATTTCATCTGCCATAACCCCGGAAATGCCCTGAGCCATAAATACCTTTGTATAGTACTTCTGGACAGACTGCCAGTTCTGCTTGAGATCAACATAAGGATTGACCTCAATGGCATGAAGATTCTCCTTAATCTTTGTAGGTTCTGCGCCAAGAGGCAGGTTAAACGAATCAGACAGACTATGTGCCGGATCGGTTGAAAGAACGAGAGTACGATAGCCAAGCTCCGACAAGCGGACAGCCGTAGCCGCAGAGACACTTGTTTTACCTACCCCACCTTTACCTGTAAAAGTTAAAATACGCATGAACCGAACTTTGGATTTGGGAATACAGTGGAAAAATCAGAAAAAGTTAAAGATATAACTCTAAGCTGACACTACAAAAGATCTAACATACACACTTTAATTTTAACGGGCCATACTTATAAATTTTCTTTTTCACAGAGCTATGCCGCTCCCCAAAATAATAGTGCATTCCTTTTGGAACAAGCCGACTAAATGGCAATGGCCGAAAACTGCTTGCAAATGAGTTCTCTGCTCGTTTAATTAAGGTTCTTTATTTATTATCTATCTGTAAATGAGCCTTACTATGCTCGAAACAAACTCTCCAGTCGATATCCGGGCAACCGTCGCCAAAACATACCGGATCAGCAGTGATGTCAGCATCATAACCCTTGAATGCCCCGAAATTGCGGCTATGGCAAACCCAGGTAACTTTGTCAATATAAAGGTTAATAACGCAACACAGCCACTACTCAGAAGACCATTTTCCATACATGACGTCCGGGGAACTCTCATCGAGATTATGGTAAAATCAATAGGTGCCAGCACGACTCTTTTCTGCGATACCTCTGAGGGCTCAACAGTAATGGTGCTCGGCCCACTGGGAAACCATTTCAACCAAAACAGCGAAACCTTCCAGACCGCAGTGCTTGTTTCCGGCGGAATCGGCACGGCTCCCATGCTTTTTCTCGAAAAAAAACTTGCAGCAGAAGGCCGAAAGGTCATTAACCTGATTGGAGGAAGATCGAAAGATGACCTGCTCTCGCAAAACCTTACCAACTGCCGGTTTGCAACAGATGACGGTTCAACAGGATTCAAGGGCACTGTCGTCGATTTGCTCCGCTCAGAGCTTCCCGATCTCAATCATGAGGGAGCCCTGAAAGTTTTTGCATGCGGCCCCAATCCAATGCTGAAAGCACTTGCCAGGTTCTGCCATGAACACCACCTGCCTTGTGAAATCTCACTTGAATCAATGATGGGTTGCGGCATCGGTATCTGCTACGGCTGCAGCGTCGAAGTCAAGGATCCGGATGGAAGCATCCGAAGCATTCTCCTCTGCAGGGAAGGTCCCGTTATAGATGCAAAACTATTTATGGCATAAGAAGTATATTTGTTGTATTATTACAAGCAAGGATATATCATGACTACCATAAAGGGAAGATATTTCCCGAACGCTTTTTCAACGAATCTCCAACTATTATGGCAAAAGGACTCAACAAAGTAATGCTGATCGGCCATCTCGGCAACGACCCTGAATTAAGGACGACAACCTCCGGTCAGTCGGTGGCCAATTTTACGTTAGCTACCAATGAAAATTTCAAGGACAGCAATGGCAATTTGCAGGAGAGAACCGAATGGCACAGAATTATCACCTGGGGGAAACTCGCCGAAATATGCAACCAATACCTGAAAAAAGGACGACAGGTTTACGTTGAAGGTCGTTTGCAGACCAGAAGCTGGGACGATGCCAAAAGCGGTGAAAAGAAGTATGCAACCGAGATTGTCTGCTCCGACATGCAGATGCTCGGCGGACAGCGGGAACAGGGCGGGGGTCAAAACAGCAATGAAGGTGTTTCGCAGGCTTACGATCGCCCACAGAACTCCTCATATACTCTGCCGCAAAGCTCTCAACCATCAGTACCTATGCTTGAAAACGAAAAGGATGACCTGCCTTTCTGAACAATCTTTAATTTTCAGGGCGTGCTGCGGCGCGCCCCATGATGCCTGACATCACCAATGGATGCACTAAAAAAAAATATTCTGGCTGGTACCATTTCCCCGATTTATTTCTTGTACGGGCCAGAAAGCTATCTCAAAGAAGAGCTTGCTGGCATAATCAGAACAGCAATTTTTCCCTCGGAAAGTGAGGCGGCAAGCAACACGCATATCCTGTACGGCCCTGATTTGACTCATGGTGAGCTCGTATCGAAGGCATCCGAATACCCGATGTTCACCTCAAAACAGCTTATCGTTGTCCGGCAATTTGAAAAAATAAAAAAGCCAACAACAAAAGAGATGCAGAAACAGCACGATGAAAAATTCAGCCGCTACATCGCAAACCCGGCGGATGTTACAGTTCTGATACTCGATGCTGATCTGATTGATAAAAAAGAGATTGAAAAACTTCCCTTCAGTGCACTGAAAAAATATCGCCACGAGTTCCCGGTCATCAAGGCACCTGACCTCTTCGCCAGCAACAGGGCAAAAATGTTTGGATGGGAATTTGATCCCGACGCGCTCAAGGTTTTTACTGCCTATATCCAGCCATCTGCACGTGAAATATGCCAGGAAATTGAAAAAATAATCTTGTACACTTCCGCCCGAAGCGGCGAAAAGCGCATTACAGCGCCCGATGTCTATGATTGCGTCGGAATCTCTCGAACCTATAATGTTTTTGAGCTTGAAAAAGCCCTCTCAGCACGTAGCCTGAGACTCTGCAGCGGCATCTCACTCATGATCATGGATCAAGAGGGACAAAAAGAGGGGCTCGGCAATATCGTCCGCTTCCTCACGACCTTTTATATCCGTCTCTGGAAACTTTCGCTGCCCGAAGTCCAACGGCTACCCCCGGCAGAAATCGCAAAAATTCTCGGTATGTACGGCAAGCAGGAGTACTTCGTAAAAAACTACCTTGCCTACACCAGATCTTTTTCACTGCAGGATACCGAGCTGGCAATCGCAGCACTGCGAGAAACAGATGCCGCACTCAAAGGACTGCTTCCCTACCCTGATGAAAAATATCTGCTCCTGCAACTTATGCAGAAACTACTGGGACAGCATTCACAACCACCCTTGGCGCTGATACCATAAAATCGTTTTTTCAACACCTTCAACAAGAGAGGTTTCTGCAGTAAATCCAAGATCACGTTGAGCCTGCTGTGGAGAGCAGACCCAGTAGTTCTGCAAGAGTTCATTCACCTTGTCACGATTGATCAATGCTGGCTTTCCCTGTATCGATCCGATGGCTCCCATCACTGTGCCAACAAAATACATCAGGGGAGCTGGCAGAGAGATCCTGTAGAGCTTCGTAAAACCAAGGAGTGGCCGGGCAGCGGCAATCACCTCATCCCACGACCATGAGCAGGATGAGGTGATATAATAAACCCGGCCAACAGCTTTCTCTGAACGAGCTGCTGCCATAATCCCTCTGACAAGATCGTCAACATATATCATGCTGAAGCGCTGTGTCGCCGCACTGCCCGCCGACACCAGAACTCCTTTGGCAAGCATCTGAAAAACCTGAAGCACATCCCGATCCCCCGGGCCGTAGACTGCAGGAGGACGTACAATGGTAACAGGAATCAGGTCTGCACTTTCCATACATAAGGTTTCTGCCCGTAACTTGCTGCGCCCGTAGGCACTCACCGGACGAGGAGAATCAGACTCTTTGACTCCTTGTATGCCTTCCGACGCCGGGCCGGCAACCGTAAGGGACGACACGAAGAGAAATCGCTTGAGTTCCGGGTTATGCGTCCTGATTGCAGCAAGCAAGTTCTGCACCGGCATCACATTGCCCGCATCATACCCTTTTTCGTCAAGAGCTTTCGTTACCCCCGCAAGGTGCACAATCCGGTCAACATCACGCACCGCTCGGCCGAGAGACTCCATATCGCTGAAACTGCCCCGCACGACCTCCACACCGTCAGGCAAAGCTCCAGGCTGACTTTCTTGACGCAAAAAAACCTTTACCCTCTCCCCTTCCTCCGCCAGACGCATCAGGACTCGCGCACCAATAAAACCAGTCGACCCCGTAACAAGTATTGTTTCACTCATAACACCTTATATCTTTATATATTCAGACACACCAACTGCTCATTCCCCCTTTGAGGCTTTTTGTGCAGCAAAAAAACAGGCCCTGTTTTAACAGAAAAAAATAAAAATTTTAATACATTTCGGTTTCGAAGCAAAATCTGCTTACTTGAAAACCGGTCATCGAAAAAGTTTACAAAAACGAAACGACCGTAAAAACAAGAATTTCCAGCTTTATTGTGCTTATAGCTGAAGTAAAATTGTATTCCTGTGGAGAAAACCAAAGATTTATTTAAAAAATGCATTGAGTATACTATTGCCGATGAGGTAAAGTCTCAGGGCATATATCCTTTTTTTCATCCGATAGACGAAAATGAAGGTCCAGTCGTCTCTTTTGGCGGGCGCAAGCTGGTTATGGCGGGCTCAAACAACTATCTTGGCCTTACCGCAGACCCAAGAGTAAAGGCTGCCTCAATTCAGGCCATCAACAAGTACGGCACAAGTTGCAGCGGCTCCCGTTACATGACCGGCACCGTGAACCTGCACATCGAACTGGAAGAAAAGCTTGCTGACTTTTTTGAAAAGGAACGCTGCCTGCTGTTCAGCACCGGCTACCAGACAGGACAAGGGATTATCCCGACCCTTGTTCAGCGGGGCGAATATATTGTTTCAGACCGCGACAACCATGCAAGTCTTGTGGCAGCCTCAATCATGGCGCAAGGAGCTGGAGCAAACCAGGTCCGCTATAATCACAATAACATGGAAGATCTGGAGCGCGTTCTTCAGACTCTTCCGGAAGCAGCAAGCCGACTGATCGTTTCAGATGGAGTATTCTCTGTTTCGGGTGAAATCGTCGATCTTCCAAATCTTGTAAAATTGGCCAAGAAATATGGCGCCCGCATTCTCATTGACGATGCTCATGCCGTCGGTGTGATCGGCAAAAATGGCAGGGGCACCCCGTCGGAGTTTGGCCTGGTCAACGAGGTTGACCTCATCATGGGGACATTCTCAAAAACCTTTGGTTCACTCGGAGGCTACGTTGTAGGAGACCGTTCCGTCATCAATTATATCAAGCACAACGCCGCATCACTTATTTTCAGCGCGTCACCCACACCGGCAAGTGTTGCCGCCGTACTGACCACCCTCGAAATTATTCGCACCGAGCCCGAACTCATGGATCGGCTTATTTCCAATACGGATTATGTTCGCCAGGCACTGCTTAACGCCGGATTTACTCTTATGCCATCGCGCACGGCTATCGTCACCGTGCTGATAAAAGACCAGATAAAAACTCTTCTTTTCTGGAAAAAACTTTTTGATGCCGGTGTTTACGTAAACGCCTTCATACGGCCTGGCGTCATGCCCGGTCACGAAGCGCTTCGCACCAGCTTTATGGCAACCCACGAACGCGTGCATCTCGACAAAGTCATCACTGAATTCTGCACCATAGGTAGGGAACTTGGTGTGATCTAAATCGCTCACCCTTTACCATTCTTTCTTGAGCAATCCCCGGAAATCGCCGGGGATTTTTTGTTTCAGCAATTTATGTTGCAGACACAACTCCGAGCCCCGTTTTACCCCAATAGTTGAACATTTCTATTATTTTTTTCATTAGATTAATTTTCTTATACGTTTTATTGCAGTCCTGTTCTGTATTTCGATTAGAAAATTTTGGCAATTTATGAACCCAGGTATGGTAACAAGAGGTTTCGACACTGTTTTTATTTGTTCGTATCATTGCAACTAAACTACATACAATCATGAAAACAAAACATGTACAAGCGTATCGCTTCGTCCGTTTTGTTCTGTCTGCATTCTGCCTGATGACGTTGCTGGTGCCACTCCCCTCTTATGGAGCTGATAACGGAACGGTAAAGGGCAAAGTCATCGACAAGGCTGACGGTGAAGGTGTTTATGGCGCTTCGGTCACCATTGCCGGTACCACCATTGGTACAGCAACTGACATGAATGGCAACTTTACCCTTCAGAACGTCCCGGCAAAATCGCAGAAAGTCTCTGTATCCATCGTAGGCTACGCCCCGGCAAGCCAGGTTGTGTCCGTCACTTCCGGCCAGACCGCTGTGGTGAACCTGCAACTCGGCCAGACTACCATCATGGCTTCCGAAGTCGTGGTTGGCGCATCTCTTTATAAACAGGACCGCCTTGATGTTCCTGTGACCGTAAACGTGGTCTCGCAGGAGAAGATCAAGCAGGAACCTAGTCCAACACTTGATCAAGTCATCCAGGAAGTTCCGGGAGTAACAGTCAACCGCTCTGCAGGAAATAGCACCTCGACCGTACAGATCCGTGGCTCTAACACTTTCCAGGGAGGCGGCATCGGCACACGCGTCCAGGGTCATTATGACGGATTCCCTATTAACACACCCGAAAGCGGCGAAATTGTTTGGACCAACATCAACATGAATGCTGCCGACAAAGTCGAGATTCTGAAAGGCGCTGCAGCTACCCTCTACGGGTCAGGGGCTATGGGAGGTGTCGTAAATGTCTTCGGACACCTTCCGGAAAAAATGGAAGTGAAAGCAGGTGTAAGCGTCGGTTTTTATGATGCAACACCATCCGGCGATCAAAGCACATACAGGAAAGATTACACTCCATGGCTTTGGAATACCTATGTCGGTCTTGGCAATAAAAGTGGAAAATTGAACTACAGTTTACTCTATTCTCATAGCACAGATGACGGCTACCGCCAGAACACCCAGATGGAGATGAACGATGTTAAACTGAAAGCACGCTACGACATCGACGCAAAGCAATACCTGCAACTCAGTACTTTCTATAATGAGACCAGCGGTGGCTATGCAAGCACTTGGCCTTATGAAATTGTTAATCTCACGCAAACTGGTGCAATCTATAATGCTCATCCTGAACTTGCATACGATGCGGTAAATTCGGTCTATACTGACGATACCATCAAGCGCAATAACGCTCTGGTTGGCCTTAATTATGTCAACCTGCTGAGCGACAAGCTGAGCTTGGATACAAGGCTTTATTACACCCACAATGCAAGCCGGATTGACTATAACCCAACAAATAATCGGCAGCAATTCCTTACAAGCGCCATGGTGCTCGGCAATCCAAATATCCAGGCAACTGCGGCTGCAACTGCAGCCATGCTGGTTGGCCGTGGAGTCCCGCAGGCTATATGGGCAGCTTCTCCCGGTTTACAAGCAGCATTTGGTGGTGTATATTTGGCATACCAGGCGGCTTTCGTTACTCAAACAATCAATGATTTTAACTCTTCGCTCACCGGCTTCCCTTATGACCGTCTGCCAGGCGAATTCAATGACACCAGGTCCGACAGATTGGGCGGAGGGATAAAGTTTGACTGGAGGCTTAACGACTGCCACAGGATTCTTTTTGGCGCTGATGCGAACGTAACCAATGTCAAATCGACGCAGTACTCAGCAATAGTCACACCAACAGCAGTTCCCGGCGGCGCTGATCCTTATGGAGGAATTAAGGAAAAAAATGCAGCCATGTTTTTGCAGGATGAGTGGAAGTTAACAGATAAATTGACCACACTGCTTTCGGCTCGATATGACTGGAGCGGTATTGACGCCACTCAAGTGGTTTATGATGACGCACTGGTCGCAGGAACCGCCACGACGACAACTGCCATAAAAAATCCATCAGTTAACGCAATCAGCCCTCGCATCGCAATTAACTACAAGCCTGTCGACGACATATCCTTCCGTGCATCATGGGGCAAGAGTTTCCGCGCTCCGACACTTGCAGAACGGTTTGTAAGAGATGCTGGCCTTTTCTTCGGGAACCCAAATCCTGCACTCGATAAGGAAACAATGACAGCCTATGAAGCCGGAATCTTCAAGCAGTTTGGCGACAAGGTTTCCGTTGATGTGTCTGCCTATCTGAACAATTATGAGAACCTGATTGAGTCAAGAAATATCAACCCCACTGGCTGGCCGATCGTATTCCTCTATCAAAACATCGCCAAAGCCCGCATCTGGGGTATTGAGACAAACTTGAACATCAGGCCTAATAACGACTGGAATTTCAATGTCGGCTACAGCTACATGAACGCCCAGAACAAAACAAATGACGCAGCTTCAGCACTTGCCGGAGCACAAAATCCTGATCCTACATGGCTGGCTTACAGGCCGGAACATACAGCGTCAGCAAGCGCGACTTGGAAACCGCTTAACAAACTTGCAATCAACCTTAACGGTCGCTATGTCAGCAAGTACAAGGCAGTAAGTTCTTATCCGAATCCCGCCGGAACAAACTACCCCGGTGACTTTATCGTGCTCAACACAGGCCTGAAGTACCAGGCTGGTGAGACAACCTCCCTGAGCCTGCTCTGCCGCAACATCGGCAACGTTCAGTATGAAGAAGCAGAGTGGTTCCGTGCTCAAGGACGCAGCTATGTTGCGGGAGTAGACTTCACCTTCTGAAGCAAATCCATCAGCAACAAATCATAACACCTCAAGCCAGCCCCTGAACCATAAGGGGCTGGCTCTTTTTTAAATCGTTAGTATCGTTAGTTTACATCGCGAGATTTTATTACATTTTGCAATCCTGTTAAAACCACAAACAAACGCACATCTTTTGTAATTCTATGCACGATAAAATCAGAATTGCCGCTATTGTCGGGATGGAACAATGCAATCAGCGGGTATGGCGAGAGGTGACCTCCAAAATAGCCGATCATGCCGAATTAACACAATGGACCGACCAGGATCTCGAACATCAGAACCCTGAAGCTGCTGAAGCTATTCACCATGCCGACTGTATTTTCACGACACTGATTCAGTTCAAGGGCCAGGCCGACTGGCTGCAGGAGCAGGTCGACAAGTCGAAGGTAAAGGTTGTTTTTGCCTACGAGTCGATGCCCGAAGTAATGCAGATGACAAAAATTGGCAATTATGTGGTCTCGGGCGACGGAAGCGGTATGCCTGATATTGTCAAAAAAGTTGCGAAAATGCTGGTGAAGGGACGCGATGAAGATGCGCTCTACGGCTACATGAAGCTGCTTAAAATCATGCGCACCATGTTGCCCCTGATCCCGAAAAAAGCAAAGGATTTCAAGAACTGGATGCAGGTATACACCTACTGGATGAACCCCACCACCGAGAATCTGGCTTCGATGTTCAACTACATCATGGCAGAATACTTCGAGGTTGGCGTCAAGGTTGAAAAGGTACAGGAGGTACCCACCATGGGTTTCTACCACCCGGATGCGCCGGAGTACCTCAAAGATCTGCACCATTACGAAAAATGGCTTCACAAACACGACAGGAACGCAACCAAAAAGCGCAACATCGGCCTGCTCTTCTTCCGCAAGCATCTTCTTCAGGAAAAAGAATATATCGATAATACCATCCGAGCCATTGCGGCCAAGGGACTCAATCCCCTGCCGGTCTTTGTGATGGGTGTTGAAGGTCACGTTGCTGCAAGAGAGTGGTTTACGCACAACAACATCGACATGCTGGTCAACATGATGGGCTTCGGCTTTGTGGGCGGACCCGCAGGCGCAACAACTCCAGGGGCCTCATCAGCCGCAAGAGAAGAGATTCTCGGCAAAATCAATGCGCCTTATGTGGTTTCACAGCCGCTCTTTATTCAGGATTTTGCCTCATGGAAATCGCAGGGCGTTATCCCTCTGCAATCGGCGATGACCTACTCGCTGCCTGAAATGGATGGCGCTGTCTGCCCTGTAGTGCTCGGCGCGATCAAGGATGGACGGCTGCAGACCGTTCCTGATCGTCTGGAACGACTTGCCGGCCTTGCCAAAAAGTTTTCAGAGCTGCGCCAGGTTCCCAACAAGGATAAAAAAGTTGCCCTGGTGGTTTATGACTATCCGCCTGGGATGGGCAAAAAAGCCAGCGCCGCCTTGCTTGACGTGCCAAAAAGCATCTATAATATTATCCAGACGCTTCGTGCTGAAGGCTACAATGTTGGGGAGTTACCTGAATCGCCGGAAGCCCTGCTTGCCATGCTCGACAAGGCCACCGATTACGAAATACAGGCGCACGAACAGGAGTGCTTTGCCATAGACCGTGAACAGTTCAACAGCATCACCAGCAACAGGGAACGCGAGCGCATTGAAGGACGCTGGAGCGGTTTCCCCGGAGAGATAGCCCCGATCAAACCTGACAAGCTTTTTATCGGAGGTGTCACTCTTGGCAATATCTTTATCGGCGTGCAGCCGCGTCTTGGTATTCAGGGCGATCCCATGCGCCTGCTCTTTGACAAAGAGAACACTCCGCACCATCAATATATCGCTTTCTACCGCTGGATCAGCCGAGTCTTTGGAGCCAACGCTCTGGTACACATCGGCATGCACGGTACGGCTGAGTGGATGCCCGGGCTGCAGCTTGGCGTTACCGGCGACTGCTGGTCAGATGCACTGCTCGGCGAAGTGCCCCATTTCTATATCTACCCGATCAATAACCCGAGCGAGGCCAACATTGCCAAACGTCGCGGGTACGCCACCATGATTTCGCACAACATCCCTCCGCTGGCACGAGCTGGTCTCTACAAGGAGCTGCCTGCCTTCAAGGAGATGCTGAACGATTATCGCGAACGCGGGCTTGAAACAACGGCCGACGCAGAGACCGAAGAGGTTATTATCACCAAGGCACAGCAGCTCAACCTGACGGACGACTGTCCACGCGTTCAGGGAGAAGACTTCCAGGACTATATCAGTCGCCTTTACACCTATATGATGGAGCTGGAGGGACGTCTGATTTCCAACTCACTGCACATTTTTGGTGAAACACCGAAGCTTGAAACCCAGGTAACCACCATCACCGAGTATCTGAAGGTGCGCGGCAATGAAAGATCGCTGCCATCAATTATCATGCAGGCAATTGGTGAAGACCAAACCTATGGCGATTACGCCTCGCTTGCCACTCGTGCACGAAAGGGTGAACAAGTGGCTCTCAAGGCTCGTGAAACGGTGGACGAACATACCAGAGCGTTTATCGAGAAGAGCATTTTTGGCCAAACCAACCCGACAACCGTCTTCAGCCAGATGACTGGCGGCGGAAAGGCAACAGCGGAGATGGCAGAGGCTATCAACAGCGCACTGCAGGATGGACTTGCCCTGAAAAAAGCCCTTGAAGACAACCGCAATGAGATGAAAGGCTTCCTGAGAGCCCTCTGCGGCGAGTACATCCCTTCAGGTTCAGGCGGTGATCTTGTGCGCGACGGCGCGGGCATTTTGCCAACCGGACGCAACATTCACGCCATTGACCCCTGGCGCATTCCTTCTGAACTGGCCTTCAAGCGCGGCAAACAGATTGCCGAGAGCATCCTGAACCGCCATGTTGAAGAGAATAACGGCGAGTACCCCGAGACAATCGCGCAGGTACTCTGGGGACTTGACACCATCAAGAGCAAGGGCGAAGCAGTTGCCGTGATCATTCACCTTATGGGCGCAGAGCCCGCTTATGACGCTCAGGGAAAAATCAGCCACTACCGTCTGGTGCCGCTCGAAAAGCTTGGACGCCCGAGAATTGACGTCCTGATACAGATCAGCTCAATCTTCCGTGATACCTTCGGCGTACTTGTCGACCATCTCGACAAACTGGTCAAAGATGCAGCGAGAGCAATTGAACCACACGAGATGAACCATATTAAAAAACATGTTGACGCCGCTTTGAAAGAGGGGAAGGATTTTGAGAGCGCCACATCGCGCCTCTTCACCCAGGCTCCAGGCGCTTATGGCTCACAGGTCGAAGAGCTTGTCGAAGACTCTGCATGGGAATCGGAGGAGGATCTTGACAACATGTTCATCAAACGCACCGGCTTTGCCTACGGTGGAAACCGCTACGGCGACCAGCAGACTGATATTCTGAAAGGGCTTCTCAGCACCGTTGATCGCGTCGTACAGCAGGTTGACTCGGCTGAGTTTGGTATTACCGACATTGACCGTTACTTCTCCTCATCGGGAGCGTTGCAGCTTTCCGCACGCCGCCGCAACCCGAAAGGTGACAACGTCAAACTGAACTACGTCGAGACCTTTACGGCTGATGTGAAAATTGACGATGCCGACAAGGCGCTGAAGGTGGAGTTCCGCAGCAAACTGCTCAACCCGAAATGGTTCGAGACCATGCTTGACCAGGGGCACAGTGGTGCTGCAGAAATCAGCAACCGCTTTACCTACATGCTTGGCTGGGATGCTGTCACCAAAGGCGTTGACGACTGGGTCTATAAAGAGGCAGCAGAGACCTACGCCATGGACCCGAAAATGCGCGAGCGCCTTATGAAGGTGAATCCAAAAGCCTTTAAAAACATTGTAGGCCGTATGCTCGAAGCAAGTGGCCGAGGCATGTGGAGTGCAGATCCCGACATGATCGAAAAACTGCAGGAAATTTACTCTGACCTTGAAGATCGCCTTGAGGGGATAGAGGTTTAACTGACTCTTGCTGCGATAGTTCCCAACTCAAAAAAGCACGGCTCACTCCCGTGCTTTTTTATTTCCCCAATTGACAACAATAAGCACGGTTTCCTTTTTGCTGATTCGTTTGGTATATTCCACAAAATATTTACCTGTGGACATTGATAAATGCATTTTTCCCAACCATCAGGAAAAGATTCACGGTTCAACTATACCGGACGGTTCAGTATGAAATAAAGAATACTGACGATCATTACGTGCTATAGACTGATTACAAACTTATGCATTTTGTCTTCCTTACCATGGAGGCCACCAACAACAGCGCACTGAAGGCTGCTGCTGGTGAGTTGAACAGAAAGTTCAATGTCGGTCTGGAGGTTTCAGTCTTCAGCCTTGGTCTCCATAACAGTAAACAACTCTGGGAAACGCTTGAACAGACTCTTCCAAAGGCTGATTTTGTTTTTGGTTCGATGTTGTTCAGTGAAGAGATTGTTCGACCGCTGGAGAAGTTGCTCGAAGGATTAAGCTGCCCGGTCTGCATGATCACCAGCAACCCCGCCCTGATCACCCAGACGAGAGTTGGAAAGTTTTCACTCCGCAAGCCTGAAAAAGAAGAGTCAAAGGGGACAAACGTCTTCAAACAATGGGCTGCAAAATTGATGCCCAAACAGAGCCACGGAGAGAGCCAGCGGCAGCTTGCCATGGTACGAAGTGTCAGCAAGGTGATGAAGTACATTCCCGGAAAAGCACGCGATATCCACACCTTCATTTCGGCCCACCAGTTCTGGCTCAACGGTTCACAGGAGAACATGGAGCGTTTTCTCTCCTTGCTGGTAGATCGCTACGTTCCTGGCTGGAAGGGCAAACTGCCCCAGGAAGACCCTCTCTTTTATCCGGATGCAGCCTTATGCCACCCCGAAGCATCAGAACCATTTTTTTCTGCACAACAATTTCTTGAATGGCAGCGAAAAAACAAGTCGAAGCTGAAAAACGGAGAGGTGATCATTCTTGCCATGCGCTCGACCGTTCTCGGCAAGAACATGGATCACCTGAACTATCTTGTACGAGCACTCGAATCAAAAGGAATAAAAAGCTGTATCGCCTATAGCGGCGGCCTTGATTTCAGACCTGCTCTCCATAGCTTTTTTGATCCCGACACTCCCGGATCCCTGAAACCTTCACTGTTAATCAATTCCACAGGCTTTTCACTTGTCGGCGGCCCTGCCGAAAACAAGGCCTCCGAAGCGGTTGTCGTCCTGAAAAAGCTTGATATTCCCTGCCTCAATCTGATTCCACTCTCTTTTCAGCCTGTTGAGCAGTGGCGTGAAAGCAATCTTGGACTGACACCACTCCAGACGGCTCTGAGTGTCGCAGTCACTGAACTGGACGGCTCCATTGAACCGCTGATTTACGCTGGCACCGAGATGGGCAGTGACCGAACCATTCCACTTGAGGAGGAGATTCGGATCATTACCGGTCGGGTCGAGCGACTCCTGAGATTGCAGGAGAAAAATCCTGCTGACAAAAAAATTGCTATCGTTCTCTTTAATTTTCCCCCCAATCTCGGCAATGCAGGAACGGCGGCATACCTCAATGTTTTTGAGAGCCTCCACCGCCTCCTCGGAAAGATGAAAGCTGCGGGTTATCAGGTTGAGGTACCCGAGACCACCGAAGCACTGAGAGATCGCTTGCTGGAAGGAAACCGGCTGATCTACGGTACCGATGGCAATGTTGAGTCGCATTTGCCTGTCGAGGAGTATCGCAAGCTCTTCCCTGCCTACGAAAAAATTGAACCCTTCTGGGGTGATGCGCCGGGTGAGATTCTTAATGACCGTACCCGCTTTCATATTCTCGGCTGTTCACTGGGCAACATCTTTATTGGCCAACAGCCCAGTTTCGGTTACGAACGCGACCCGATGCGTCTGCTTATGGCCAAAGATGCCGCGCCAAACCACGCTTTTGCGGCCTTTTATACCTGGATTGAACAGTGCTTTGATGCCGATGCCGTCGTGCACTTCGGCACACACGGCGCATTGGAGTTTATGCCCGGTAAGCAGGTGGGACTCTCCAGCTCCTGCTGGCCCAAGCGGTTGATCGGCAGCCTGCCCAACGTTTACTGCTACTGCGTCAATAACCCGAGCGAAGGAGCCATTGCCAAACGGCGGGGATTCGCCACGCTGATAAGCTACCTCTCGCCACCGCTTGAACATGCCGGACTCTATAAAGGACTGCGAAAACTCAAGGATCTGGTGGCGAGCTTCAGATCATCTCCATCAGAGGAGGTGTTTGAAGAGATCAGGGAACTTGCCCTTGCTCTCGAAATTGACGGCAGCCAGGATGAGAGGGAAGCTGAAGAGTATATCACCCGTCTGCACAGTGAACTCTACGCGATTGAGGAGCGCATGATTCCTCTTGGGCTGCATATTATGGGAGAAGCTCCTTCACCCGAAAGCGTCAGCGATCATCTGGCACTTCTGGCAGAGCACAGCCGCCCGGAACTTGACGGCAAATCCCTGCCCGAACTGATCAGCAATCACCTTGGCTACGATTACAATCAGTTGGTGGACCACCTGACTCAGAATCAGGAGGCCCAGCAGCAATGGCAAAAGATATCGACCATCTGCCGCGAAGCCGTCAAGCGATTTACCGGGCACTTCGACGCCAAAAGCACCCTGCCGATGTCGATGCTGCTTGAAGGAAGCTTTCTGGTCAGAAAAGAGGAGGCCGATAATTATCTGCATTGGGAAGCGGGGATGAAACCCGCAGAACTCACTCGCCTGTGGCCCTTCCTCAATCTGATTCTCATCAATCTTGCCGAAAACAACGAACTGAAGGCCGTGCTGCACGCGCTGGAGGGAAAGTACACCCCTCCTTCACCGGGTAATGACCTCGTCCGAAACCCTGACATTGTACCTACGGGCAGAAATATTCACAGCCTCGATCCCTACACGATTCCCACAGCTTTCGCACAGCAAGCCGGAAAGCTCTCGGCCGAAGAGCTGCTTCTGCAGTACCGGAAAGAGAGCGGAGAGAACCCGGAATCAATCGCCCTGATCCTCTGGGGAACTGATAACCTGAAAAGCGATGGCGAAGGGGTTGCGCAGGCACTTGCTTTGATTGGTGCACGAGCTAAAACCGATGAAATGGGCAAAATAGGCGATGTTGAGCTTGTACCACTTGCTGAACTTGGACGCCCCCGGATTGACGTTGTCATGACCATCAGCGGTATATTCCGCGATCTGCTCTCCGTGCAGGTCAAACTGCTCGACAAGGCTGCCCGCATGGCTGCCGCCGCCGATGAACCCCTTGAGATGAACTTTATACGAAAACATGTACAGCATGATATGTCTGAAAGGGGCTGTACCTTCGAGGAGGCCTCCAACCGGGTCTATTCAAATGCACCAGGAAACTACGGCGCCAATGTGAATCATCTGGTCGAAAGCAGTACATGGGAAGAGGATAACCAGCTTGCCGAAGCTTTCGTCAGCCGAAAAAGTTTTGCCGTAAGCCCCGACGGACAATGGCAGGAGTGCCCCGAAGCCCTTCGCTCTGCGCTCAGGCATGTCACCCTCACCTTCCAGAATATCGACAGCTATGAAATCGGTATTTCTGATATTGATCATTATTATGAGTATCTTGGCGGAGTTTCAAAAACCGTAGAACACCTCAGCAAGGCAAAGCCAAAGGTGATGGTTGGCGATATTGATGGGACAGGAAAAAAACAGCGCATCTGTTCACTCGAAAAGATGGTCTCGCTTGAGTCACGAACAAAACTGCTGAATCCAAAATGGTATGAAGCGATGCTTGAGCATGGCTATGAAGGAGTCAGAGAGATTGAATCTCATCTCAGCAACACCTACGGATGGAGTGCTACCGCTTCAGCAGTTAATAACTGGACCTATGATCAGTTCAATGAGACCTTTCTGCACGACAAAGCCATGCTTGAACGACTCGCCAGCCTCAATCCTCATGCCACCATGTCGATGACACGCAGACTGCTCGAAGCTCATTCCCGGGGATTCTGGGAAGCTGAAGAGAGCACCATCGAAGAGCTTCAGGAGTTGTACGCAGATCTTGAATCAAGAATTGAGGGGGTCCACCATTGAACCGATTTCAAAACGTTATTTGAAGAATCAAACAACACAACTGTAAAAACTTATACCATGAGTTCCACATTCAATGCTGAAGAACACAAAAAAATGCTCCGTTCATATTTCAACGGACAGGGCTTTCAGCGATGGGCATCAATATACGGGGACGACAAGCTCTCTTCCGTTCGCAATACCGTCCGTCAGGGCCATGCCGTCATGATGGACAAGGCATTCGACTGGGTGCAGCAGCTCAGGCTTCCAAAAGGCGCGACCGTGCTTGATGCGGGATGCGGAACAGGCCTTTTCAGCATCAGGCTTGCCAAAGCCGGCTACAAGGTAAAGTCTGTCGATATTGCTTCACAGATGGTAGAGAAAGCAAGAGAAGAGGCCATCAAGCAGAATGTACACAAAAACATTGATTTTGAAGTCAACACCATAGAATCGGTAAACGGTATTTACGATGCCGTCGTCTGCTTTGATGTTCTGATCCATTACCCGGCAGAAGGGTTTGCGCAGGCGTTCCAGAATTTAAGCAGCCTGACAAAGGGTTCGATTATTTTTACCTATGCTCCCTACAATAAAATTCTCGCTTTCCAGCACTGGATTGGCGGCTATTTTCCGAAAAAAGAGCGCCGCACCACAATACAGATGATTCGTGATGAAGAGATGCAGAAAGCTATGAACACTACGGGTATGCAGGTAAAAATCAGAGAAAAGGTCAGTTTTGGATTTTATCACACTATGCTGATGAACGCCTCACACAAGTAAAGACGCACAACGAAAACCCTATGAAAATTCTATAAATTAATTGTAAATTTGCCAACAAGTACCTTTTATTAAATTCAGGGCGGAATTTATGTTGTTTCGCACAGAGAAATCCCTTTTTTGTAAAAAAATATATCTGGAGGATGGAGACCGATGAAAATACTGATGGTTCAACCAAATTATCATTCAGGTGGGGCCGAGATTGCCGGTAACTGGACACCAAGCTGGGTCGCCTATATCGGTGGTGCCCTGAAAAAAGCTGGATTCGATCAGATTAAATTTGTTGACGCCATGGCCGACGACATTCCTGACGACCAGATTGAAGCGATCATCCGCAAGAACATGCCTGATGTGGTGATGGCAACCAATATCACTCCGTCGATTTTCAAGGCGCAGGCAATCATGAAGCTTGCCAAAAAGGTGAGTCCCAAGATCAGAACGATCATGGGTGGTATCCACTCAACCTTTATGTATCCTCAAGTCCTCAGTGAAGCGCCTGAAACTGATTATGTTGTACGCGGTGAAGGTGAAGAGGTGACGG
Source organism: uncultured Chlorobiaceae bacterium (assembly GCA_903836465.1). GTDB lineage: Bacteria > Bacteroidota > Chlorobiia > Chlorobiales > Chlorobiaceae > Chlorobium. The sequence goes on along the minus strand of CAILRB010000030.1, from coordinate 4,163 downwards.
TAAACCTCATCAAGGAGATTGCAGCCGGAACTGACAAACAGAACCGTGGAGAGATTACCGGCATCGCCTATATCGACGACGAGGGCAAGGTATTCGCAACGGCGGCACATCCGGTTATTGAGGATCTTGATACACTCAGCCCCGACTGGAGCCTTTACGACTGGGATAAATACATTTACACCCCTCTGAACTGCCGTCTTGCTGTTCCTAACTTTGCAAGAGGATGTCCATTTACCTGCACGTTCTGCTCGCAGTGGCAGTTCTGGCGCCGCTACCGTGCGCGCAGTCCAAAACTTTTTGTCGATGAAATTGAGGTTCTGGTCAAACAGCACAAGGTGGGCTTTTTCATCCTCGCTGATGAAGAGCCAACCATCAACAAGCAAAAGTTTGTCTCGCTCTGCCAGGAGCTTATCGACCGTAAACTTGATGTTACCTGGGGTATCAACACCCGCGTAACCGACATCATGCGCGATGCCGATCTCTTGCCGTTCTTCCGCAAGGCAGGCCTTGTGCACGTTTCACTTGGCACTGAAGCTGCCAGCCAGATGAACCTGAACCGCTTCCGCAAAGAGACGACAATTGAGGAAAACAAGCTTGCCATCAAGCTGTTGCAGAAAAATGGAATTGTGGCTGAAGCACAGTTTGTTATGGGTCTTGAGCACGAAACTCCTGAAACCATTGAAGAGACCTACCAGCTCTGCAAAGACTGGGATCCTGATATGGCCAACTGGACCATCTACACCCCATGGCCCTTTTCCGACCTTTTCAAGGAGCTTGGCGACAGGGTAGAGGTGCGCGACTACTCCAAATACAACTTTGTGACGCCGATCATCAAGCCCGACAACATGGAGCGTGAGGATGTGCTGAAACTTGTGCTGAAATCGTATGCACGCTTCTACGCACGCAAAACCTTCTTTGGCTACCCATGGATCAAGGATCCTTATGTCCGCAAATACATGCTCGGCTGTTTGAAAGCGTTCGCACAGACCACCATCACCAAACGCTTTTACGACATCGACCGCGTCAAGACCAAGAACCGCAAAATTGAGATTGACCTTGGCTTCGACAAATCAAGAATTCTGACGCAGAACGAGGTCAAAAACCTCAAGGAGCTGCGTCCAGAGATGGTCGCCGACATGAGCTTCGGCCTGAAAGAGGCCGGTTACCAGCGTGAGCACGACGAGCACAACTGGGACGAGTTCGATGAGAGCACCATCAAGGATCGTAACTCATCTACAATTCGAAACTGCTGAGAGCACTTGTCTTTGACATAAAGAAAAAACCTCCTTGCTACGGAGGTTTTTTCTTTATGTCAATTATTTTTTTTGAACTTCCGCGACCACAGATGAGAGTTCAATCACTCCAATTCTTCCCCTGTTTGATTCCCCTGATGGTTCTTATCTATAAACCACGAGAACCGGCTATCTGAAGTATTTTTTTGATATATAAAACTTAATATATTATTATATTGTTGATAGAAGCAGAGTTATTCAGGTCTGTTCGCCAATCTCACTTTTGGCGGCAATCAGGTCGGAAACCAACGGGATCAACAGAACAGTTGAAGACCTGTTGTTTTCTGTAATGAGAGAGGAAAACGACTTGATACCCTTACGATACACCGAAATACCCTATGTCTTTTATAAGTAAGGCTATTGCTTTTTTCGTAACAATGGAGGGTTAACATTTTAATGAAATTCATTATGAACATCGGGGAGACGTACGGCGGCGGGGTGATCTTTTATGTCGATCATGTTGGGCTGCACGGCTTGATTGCTGGCGAAACCGATATTTCGATTCATTTGGCTGCGAACAAGCCTGAAACGTTGTTGTCCTGGTATAAAGCTAAATCCGCTTGTGATACATGGTTTGTAAACGGCTATAACGACTGGTTCCTGCCAAACAGGAACCAGTTGCATCAACTTTATCTCAATAAGGATATTATTTGTGGTCTTTCTGATACGGATGCCAACTACTGGAGCTCCTCAGAGTACTATGTAAATATCGCCTGGGAGCAATATTTTCACAATGGACACCAGAGTCTTAACAATAAGAAAAACCTCAATCGTGTGCGGCCAATACGAGCATTTTAATCTTTAACCCGCTTTTTCAACGTCGTACCGATGCTGAGCAAATCGGCGATGTTGGCTTCAGGATCGATAACCGGTTTGATCAACGGTGAGGCGCAGGTCATGAGCGTCGTAACGCCTGGCCCATGTCCAGCTTCGAGGCAGTCACTGTGGATAACAATACCAATGGAAATGGCACCCTTTCGGTATGCTCTGCCATAACGGTTGTCGTGATCGAGCAGGGCAACAAAGTCTCCGAGACGTATCTTGTCAATCCCGTTCTCCCGAACAGTGTCTGCATCGCTGGTCATGATGTCGTAGTCCCCTTTTGCTACATGTGCAGAACCGATACCCGATCCCATACAGACGGCGGGCACAATGGTGGTGACAGGCACTTCGAGTACCCCACCCTCAAGTTCACGAATCTTCATGGCATGAAGCAGTGTCGGATCAAGATTGAACAGGGCAATATCAGAATAATCGGTAAGCTTCAGCCCCTGCCCTTTACCCCGGATAATGATAGTGTCGCTGTAGAGCAACTTTTCCTTGACGTCGCGATCAAAATCGACAATCACATGCTCTGATCCACCGTGATGACCGAGTACACGACCTTCAGCACCTTTGGCCTCGCCGGTAGCAACCGTCGCAGTGTTGCCTGAACAGGAAAAGATCTGCAAGCCAACATTTGGATGCTCGAAAGGTTTCATGGTATCAGCCGTACAACTGACCCCTGGCTCAATATGGTCACCCTGCCAGCCAAATGCGGGATCACCAACCTGAACGTTCAGGGTAATACCACCGATTGCGGGAAGAAGAAAGGGAATTCCCTGATGGTCAACCTCCCAGGTGCCTCTGGTTCGCGGCTGTCCCGGCTGGCATTGCAGCAGAAATTCTACAAGTTTTTGTTCATTTGTCTTCAGCATGACTTCCTTCTAATTGTTTGAATCTTGAAAAGATCTCTAAAATATTATCCATCGAATCCAGGACGAACAAATGAGCGCCCGGCAGGAAAAGCCACTTCAACTGAACGACGCAAGCGATCGAGATGAAGCAGAATTGAAAGCGTGCTGTCCTCCTGGGCGAGATACTCTCCGTAAAGCACACTCCACGCGGCAAGGGTGCGATCAATGGCTATCAAGGCAACTTTAGCTGTACCGCAAACATCGTCATCACTCTCAATGCCAACAGACTCCTTTTTGCTGAGACCTCCTTCAATCGCCCGAACAATTTTCGGGTAAATAAAATATTGGTAATGCCTGATTACCTCTATAGGTTCTTCAAGAGTATGAGGGGGATGAGTCAACAGCGACTCCTCTGCTTCAGAAAGCTCATCGACAGCCGCAAACCATTCGTTAACCATGCCCGCATAGAAAAGGGCTGCATTCGCACAGGGATGTTCACGGGCATCACGCTGCAGACTCTCGGGAGGTTCAGAAAATACCGTTTCCTTCTGCAGATCATAAGGTGCAATACCCTCCTTTGCTGCAATTTCCCGGATAAGACGCATAGCCTGCACCAAAGCCTTGCCCATCTCCTGCCAAAATTTCAGGTTCATTGCATCAAAATTCTGCAACGCATTACCACGTTCCAGATCTTCAGCTTCAATACGGAACTGAAGACAACGTGATGTGAATGCACAACGCTCGCACCAGCGATCGCAATAAATATAGATGCCTGGAATCAGGCCTGGTTCATCGGCCATTTCTCAAAATATCTGATTAAAAAAACAAAAGGCGCATGATGGTGCGCCCTCTGTTTCTTTGTGTCATAATTCACGCCGCCAGTTACCCGGACAAAACGAAAATAATTTATTGAGGAGTTACATCTTCAGCCTGAAGGCCTTTTGCTCCCTGAGTTACTTCCATCAAAACTTTCTGGCCTTCAACAAGCGTTTTGCGTCCAGTGCCGTTAATTGCACTGTGATGCACAAACACATCTTTTCCGCCTTTCTGCTCGATAAAGCCGTAACCTTTTTCTTCGTTGAACCATTTGACAGTTCCTTCAACCTGAGTACCCATATCTACCTCTTTTTATTTTTGCCAGTTAAACTTGGCGTTACAATGAGCAACCTCGACATGAAGCGCTCAAAAACGAATT